>JBCCVL010000149.1:0-15539 GCA_039195375.1 Actinomycetota bacterium | reverse complement strand
GTCCCGGCAACGCCCCGAGCGCGCTGCTGCTGCTCGGCCTGCTCCGCAGCCTCTTCTTCTGGGCGCCCGGGCTGTTCGACACGCTGCTGGTGATCGGGCCGCTGTTCGTCGGGCCGATCGGTGCCTATCGGTTGGCCCGACCGCTGAACAGCCCCCGGGCCGGTGCCGTCGCCGCGCTGGTCTACGCCGGCAACCCGGTCGCGGTGTCGGCGATGTCGGCCGCTCGGTGGGAGGCGCTGGTGGTACTCGCCGCCGCCCCGTTCCTCATCGCTGCGCTGCTCCGGGTGAGCGGGTTGAGCCCGTTCGGCTCGGTCGGGGGCGAGCCGGGGCCATCGGTCGCCGACCGGAACCTCCCGGTTCGCCTGCTCCGGTTCGGGTTCCTCGTTGCCGCCGTCGCCGCGTTCGCGCCGGCGATCGTGCCGGTCGCCGTCCTGATGGCGCTCGTGGTGCTGGTCGCCGGGCTGCTGGCCGGCGAGTCGGGCGATCCGCGGGAGCCGCTGCTCGCCGCCGTCGTCGCCATCGTGGCCCCCGTCGCCCTCCATGCGCCGTGGAGCTTCGACGTCCTGCAGAACCTCTCGTGGGGCTGGCTGGTCGGTCCCGTGTCACCGGAGAACGATTTCGACACGCTGCTCGACCTCGTCCGCTTCGCCCCCGGCGCACCTGCGGCCCGGTGGTTGGCGCTCGGTCTCGTCGTCGCCGCCGGTCTGGCCTTCACGGTCGCCGTCGGCCGGTTGCTGCACCTCGTCGTGACCGGCTGGACGCTGGCCGTCGCCTTCATCGGCCTCGCCTGGGCCGGTCGGCGCGGCTGGATCCCGTTCGACCTGCCGACGGCCGAGGTCCTGCTGGCGCCCGCCGCCACCGGCCTGACGTTGGCGGTCATCGTCGGCGTCCGATCGCTCGAGGACCGCCTGATCGGCGCCGACCCCCGCCCCCGGCTGCCCCGACTGGCCGCCCTCGGCGGCGGCGTTGCCGTGTTCGCCATGGGGTTCACGGCGCTGCTGTCGTCGCTGAGCGGGGTCTGGGAGGCGCCGACCCAGAGCTTCAGCTCGTCGACGGCGCTGCTCGTCCGCCAGCAACAGGCCGACGACCTCACGGCCACCCCCGGTCGGGTGCTGTGGATCGGCGACCCGAGCGTGTTGCCGCTCGATCCCTTCACCAGCGATGGCGGGATCCGCTATGCGGTGTCCGAGGGCGGACGACCAGACGTGCGAGGACGCTGGATCACCGGGCCGGTCGGCGCAACCGACGGTGTCGGCGCCCAGCTCGACCTCGCCCGTGACGGTCAGGTCGTTCGCCTCGGCCGCCTGCTCGCCCCCTACGGAATCGACAACGTGGTCGTCGTCCCCCAGCTCGCCCCCGCCCCCTACGACGGTCCGGAGGTCGACCCGGGGACCGGTGTCGTGCGGTCGCTGTCCCAGCAGCTCGACCTGGAGCGGGTGCCAGGCGTGCTGAACCTGATCGTGTTCCGCAACACCTCCTCGGGTGGCTTGGCCCCCGTGTTGCCGAACCCCGATGCGGCGACGGCCCAGACACCGATCGACCAGCTCGACGTGAACCTGGCCCAGGGGTCGAGCTTCGTGCTCAACCATCGGCCGGGTCAGTGGGTGGTCGACATGCCAGCCGACACCGAGGTGCTGCTCGCCGTCGACCGGTTCGGGCTCGAGGCCAGCGGGGCCAGGACCGAGGTCTCGACCGGATTCGACGAACTGACGGTGCTGCCGGCCGGTCCGGCCGGGGAGGTGCTGATCCAGTACGGCCCGAGCCTGCGCCGTCAGGCGGCCCTCGTCGGCCAGTTCCTGCTGGTTGCCCTCGGTGGCATCCTGGCCCAGACCCGCCGGGAGGGTGCCAGGTGAGCCGCTCGACGCCGTTGGTGTCCGTGCCCGATCGACCGGAGTGCAGGCTATGATCACCCGCTGGGGGCTTGCGTTCATGCTGATCGGCATGCTCGTCGCCGGTCTGTTGTACGACCGGGTGGCGCCGCTGTCGGCCGAGGTCGACGACGCCGAGACCGACCGGTTGGTCGTCAGCCCGTCGGTCGCCGATCCGCCACGGCTCGACGTGGCCTGGTACTGCCCGGTCGGGTCGAGCAGCGCCGGGGGGTACGCCGACCACACCGTCAACATCGCCAACCTCGACGACGAGTCGGCGGTGGCCAACCTGACCGTGATCACCGACAGTGGTCCGGGGCCCCGCCGCCGACTGGAGCTGCCGCCGTTGTCGACCCAGCGGATCCGCCTGGCCGACATCCAGACCGCCGACGTCGCCGGCGCCGTCGTCGAGGTCATCGGCGGCCGGGGCGCCGTCGGTCACACGGTCACCACCGCAAACGGGGTGGCCGAGGGACCGTGTGCAACCGAGGCTTCCAGCACCTGGCACTTCGCCTCCGGTCGAACGACGGCCGATGCCCAGGAGTATCTGGTGCTGATGAATCCGTTCCCCGAGACGGCCGTGTTCGACGTGACGTTCCAGAGCGTGGCCAGGACGCGCAAGCCCGGCGCGCTGCAGGCGGCGTTCGTCGAGGCCCGATCGATCCGGGTCATCGACGTGAACGACGTGGCCAGCGGCGACGAGGTGTTGGCGGCCAAGATCACCACCAACCGGGGCCGGCTCGTCGTCGAGCGGTTGCAGTTGCTCGACGGGCAGCTCGGTGCAACCGGTGCCGCCCTGCAGCTCGGCGTGCCGACCCCGGCCCGGAGCTGGATGTTCACCGCCGGTCGCGTCCAGGCCGACGGCGACGACCTGCTCACGATCTACAACCCGAACGAGTTCGACCTGACCGCCGATCAGCTGGCGGCCGCCGCCGACCAGGCCGACGCCGGGGTCGACGAGACGAACGGGGAGAGTGAGCTCGCCGCCGACGGCGATGCCGGAGACGGGACCGAGGGTGATGGCCCGGACGAGGCCACCGCCGACGGCACCACGCCGGGCGACGCCGACGAGCCGCTCTCGCCGCTGCTCGAGGAGGACGGCACCACCACGGTGGCCATCGAGCTGTGGCCGTCCAATCCGTCCGACCTGTCGACCTACAGCGTGGTCACGATCGAGCGCGAGGTCAGGCCCGGCAACCTGGTGACCATCGACCTGCGGGCCCAGGCCGAGCGCTTCGAGTTCCCCCTGCCCTACGAACTGGGGGTGTTCGTGACCTCGAACGAGGGTGTGCCGATCGTGGCGGAGCGTTGGCAGTTCGCCGATCGGCTGATCTCCGATCTCGGGACGGCCGTGGCCGGAACGGGCACCGAGACCGGCCCAGGCGATGCCCCGGCCGACGGCACCGACGGGCTCGTTCCCGGTCTGCAGGCCGCGGAGGCGCCGCCGGCCAACGACCTGCCACAGCCGATCGCCACCGAGGGTGTCTCGACCTCCCGCGGTCACGAGCTGTTCTCGACCCGTTGGGTCATCCCCTGGGTCACCATGGTCGGCGACTCCACCCTGATCGCCATCTCGTCCGCCGACGAGGCCGCCATCGAGATCCGCAGCCTCGCCGTGCTCGGACAGTGGGACGGCCCGCTCCGGGCCACGGTCCCGGCCGGGGGCCGGGTGATCGTGCCCATCACCTCGGGGACCGGCGGTGCCGCGGTCGAGGTCGTGTCCGACACCCCGGTCTCCGTCGAGGCCATGGTCGTGCTGCCAGACCAGTCGCTCGACGTCGTGCCCGGCGTCCCGACCGTGGCCGGATGACCGACACCCGACCACGGGTGTCGAGCCGATGACCAGGCTGATCGTCCTCGTCGTCCTGGTCGCCGTCGCCGTCGTCGTCGCCCTGGTGCTGCAGCGGCGTCGCCCCGATCCGCCGTCGGTGCCGAGCTACCGGGCGCCGGCCCAGCTCGACCGCGATGACTTCGACCGCCCGGGTGACCCGTTCCTCGTCGTCGTGTTCGCCTCGGCGTCGTGCCACACCTGCCCCGAGGTGTGGGCGATCGTCGAGCCGCTCGGCACCGACGATCTCGTCGTGCAGCGGGTCGATGTCGAGCACCGGAGCGAGTTGCACGAGCGGTACCGGATCGACGGCGTCCCGACCACGGTGCTGGCCAACGCCGATGGCGTCGTCACCGCCACCTTCTTCGGCCCGACCTCACCCGATGACCTGGCCGAGGCCGTCGACGCACTGCGTCGGACGGCCTCGGATCAGTAGCTCGTCGTTTCGGTTCGGGACCGGCCGCTCCTCGGCCGGGTCACTCCCGGCCTAGGCGTCGGGGGCCCGGGTGCCTGGTGCCGGCGGGGGAGCGTCGAGCGGCGCCGGACCGTCGTTGCGGCTGGCGGTGTTGGCCGCACCGGCGTTCGGCGGCGGCAACGGGGCCGGGGCCGCCGTCTCGGTCGACGTCGTCGTCGCTTCGGTGCTCGGCCGGCTGCCCTTCTCGCCGCGGATCACGGGCATGGGAGCGTCGCCGTTGGCCACGGCGATCAGCCGGTTGACCTCGTCACCGCTCAGCGTCTCGTGCTCCAACAGGTTGCGGGCCACCAGGTTCAGTGCGTTGCGGTTGGTGGTCAGCAGGTCGCGGCACCTGGCTTCCTGCTCGCGCAGGATCCGTTGGGTCTCTTCGTCGATGAGGCGGGCGGTGTCGTCGGAGTAGTCCTTCGACTGCATCATGTCGTCGCCGAGGAACACCGGGCCGTTGCCACCGAAGGCCATCGGGCCGACCTTCTCCGACATACCCCACTCGCTGACCATGCGGCGGGCGAGACCGGTCGCCTTCTGGAGGTCGTCACCGGCCCCGGAGGACACGACTCCGAACACCAGGTCTTCAGCGTTGCGGCCGCCGAGCATCATCACCAGCATGTCCTCGGCGTGGCTCTTGCGGAGCGAGTGGCGGTCCTCCTCCGGCAGGGTCATCGTGACACCGAGGGCCATGCCCGTCGGGATGATCGTCACCTTGTGCAGCGGGTCGTAGCCGGGGAGCAGGGCGGCGCAGAGGGCGTGGCCGCCCTCGTGGTAGGCCGTCATCTCCCGCTCGGACTCCGACATCACGAGCGAGTCACGCTTGACGCCCATGATGACCCGGTCACGGGCCATGTCGAAGTGACGGGCGTGGATCTTGTCCTCGCCGCCGCGGACGGCGAACAGGGCCGCCTCGTTGACCAGGTTGGCCAGGTCGGCACCGCTCATGCCGGGGGTTCCCCGGGCGATCACATCGATGTCGAGGTCCTCGGCGGTCTTCTTGTGCTTGATGTGGACCTTCAGGATCGCCTTGCGGTCGTCGAGCTCGGGGAGCGGGACCACGACCTGACGGTCGAACCGGCCAGGCCGGAGCAGGGCGGGGTCGAGGATGTCTGGCCGGTTGGTGGCCGCCATCATCACGATGCCCTCGGTCGCCTCGAAGCCGTCCATCTCCGACAGCATCTGGTTGAGGGTCTGTTCCCGCTCGTCGTGGCCACCGCCGAGGCCGGCGCCACGCTTACGGCCGATCGAGTCGATCTCGTCGATGAAGATGATGGCCTTGCCCATCTTGCGGGCCTCGTTGAACAGGTCACGGACCCTGCTGGCGCCGACGCCGACGAACATCTCCATGAAGTCGGAGCCGGTGACCGAGAGGAACGGCACGCCGGCCTCACCGGCGACGGCCCTGGCGATGAGAGTTTTGCCGGTACCGGGGGGACCGACGAGCAGGACACCCTTCGGGATACGGGCGCCGATGGCCCCGAACTTGCCCGGGTTGCGCAGGAAGTCGACCACCTCGGTGATCTCCTTCTTGACCGCGTCGTAGCCGGCCACGTCGTCGAACATCGTGCCGGGACGCTCGGACGAGTACGTCTTGGCCTTCGACCGGCCGATCGACATGATCCCGCCCATCTGCGACTGCTGGCGGCGGGCCATCCACCAGAAGAAGCCGATGATGATCATGAACGGCAACAGGATGGGGAGGAGGCTGAGGAAGAAGTTCGTCGTCGGGGTGACCGGCTGGTACTCGACGCCGTTCTCGTCGAGCAGGGCCCGCTCGGTCTCGGTGAACTCCTTGAAACCGGTGGTGTTGAAGGTGGTGCCGTCGTCGTACTCACCCTCGATCCGGAAGCTGCTGTTGTCGAACTCGAGGCTCGCGACCTCGCCAGCCTCGACCTGCTCGAGGAACTCGGTGTAGGAAATCTCGTCTGCGTCGGTCCGGTTGGTGGTCGAGGCAACGGCGAGGAGGGTCACGAGGATGCCGACAACGACCCACGCCGACCAGCGCGGCCAGCCGCCGTCCGCCCGGCCAGGGAGCTTCGGATTCCGGCCCTGGGGTGGGGGAGGGGGGGATTCGGACCCTTGGGGACTCATAGCACCAGCCTAATCAGCCATCGGCGTCGTGCCGAGATCGCGCGATCGAGCACGTCGTGACCTGTCGGTAGAGGGACGGGAGGATTGAGATCATTCCTACCGGACCCGGGGAAAGCGAGGGTAAAGGGCTGACGACCGCCGATCCGTCGATGTTGGCGCCTCGATGCGGCTTCGATACGGCGGTCCCCGGCCGATCTGGGGCCCGGTCGGCGGTCCGGTACCGTTGCTGGCGTGTTACGCGCCGCGACCGACGATGCGACGGACCCGGTCTGGCCCCGCGCCGACGCCGACGTCCGGTGGGGGATCGGCGCCGCGATGGCCTGCTTCCTCGGCGCCCAGGTCCTGGCCGGGGTGTGGGCCACGATCGTGGTCGCATCGTTCTTCGTCGACGGTCTGCCCGAGTTGGCCGACCGCCCGATGTGGGCGCTGCCGGTGCTCGGCATCGGCCTGTGGGCCGGCTATCTCGGCGGTCCGATCCTCATCAACCGGTTGAGCGGCAGCGGCCCGATGCTCGACTTCGACCTGCGGGTCAGCCCCGCCCAGGCGGCCATGGCCGCCGTCATCGGGGTGGCCATGCAGCTGGCGGTGCTGCCGCCCCTCTACTGGGTCATCGAGCGGTTCGTGACCACCGACCCGAGCGAGACGGCCGAGGCGATCGTCGGCGCCGCCGACGGTCTGCTCGACGTCGTCCTGCTGGTGTTCGCCGTCGTGATCATGGCCCCGTTGGCCGAGGAGTGGTTCTACCGGGGGATGGTGCTGTCGTCGCTCGTTCGCCGCATCGGCCCGATCGCCGGTGCCGTCATCTCCTCCGCCGTGTTCGCCCTGATCCACCTCGAGCTGATCCTGCTGCCCGGCCTGTTCCTGCTCGCCCTGGTCCTGGCCTGGCTGACGATGCGGATCGGGCGCGTCGGGGTGGCGATCGTGGCCCACCTCGCCTTCAACGCCACCACCGTCGTGCAGCTGCTCGTCTTCGGCGCCTGACCCCGCACGACCGTCGGACGTCGACGCCGGTCCAGGGGCTCACCGGCCTTGAGCCGTGTGAACCATTTCGCGTGGTCGCGCCTCACGCTCCGCGGCCGCCGGTCGACTGCTGGGGTGACGGGAACCGCTCCCGTGTGGGACATCGAGCCGTCGAGGATCCGGAGGTCCGGCGTGAGCGCAGCAGATCGCAACCAGGTGACCACGACCGACGGCGGGTCGACCGAGCCGAACTCCGGCGAGCCGTGTGACCTCTGCGGCGACGAGCTGTCGGTCATCCGCATCGTGGTCGACGGCAACACCCTTCTGATGGAGTCGTGCGACGGGTGCGACACCCGCCGGTGGCAGCTCGCCGGCGAGCGGATCGATCTGCAGCAGGCCCTCGACGAGGTCGGCGAGCACGCCGGGCGGCGCCGCTAACCAGCGATTTCTTACTATCGTCGCAGGGGTGTGCCGTCGCGTCCGGTCCGCTCACGACGATCCCCCCGGTGGCTGTCAGCCCCGGGGTCTGACCGGTGACCGCTCCCGTCCGGGAGCGGCTCGATGACGACCAGGACCCCGCCGGCGACGTTGCCCGATCCGCCATCGGTGCTCGCGCCGGCGCGCGACACCTCGCCAGATGTCGTCCGGTCGCCAACGGCCACCGCCGCCCCGGTCGGACGCGCCGGCCCCTGGCGGCCGTCCGTTGGCCTGATCGTCGCCTCGATCCTGTCGTTCTTCGTGTTCGCCCTGCTCAATTGGCCCGAGCCGGCGGGGTGGAGCGACCTCTGGCGACCGCTGTTGTTCCTCGACACGACCCCGTCGGGCGGCGACATGGGGGCCCACGTCTGGGGCCCGGCGTTCCTCCGCGACGAACTGCTGCCCGCCGGCCGGCTCAGCGGCTGGACGCCGGACTGGTACGCCGGGTTCCCCGCATTCCAGTTCTACATGGTCGTCCCGGCGCTGGCGATCATCGCCCTCAACGTCGGGTTGCCGTGGTTCGTCGGTCTGCCCGCCGCCGCCGGCGTGCTCTACGGCGCCCGTCGCCTCGCCGCCACCCGGGCCACCACCGGCCGCTGGGTCATGGCCGCCGGGGTGCTCGTCGCCGTGCTGGTGGTCGGCATGCCCTACGGCGTCGCCTTCAAGCTCGTCAGCGTCAGCGGCCTGATCCTGTTCCCGCTGGCTGCCTGGGCCATGGGCCGCCTGGCCAGGGCTCCCGAACCGATCCCCGCCTTCCTGTCAATGGCGGCCTTCGTGTTCCTGTTCGACACGAACTTCTCGATCTACGGCGGCAACCTGCTGTCGACCCTGGCCGGCGAGTTCGCCTTCTCGATCAGCCTCTGCCTGAGCCTGCTGGCGATCGGCCTGGTCCTCCGGGGCATGGACGACCAGCGCTGGCGGGCCCCGGCGGCGATCGTGGTCGCCCTCGTCGCCCTGTGCCACATCATCCCGGTGTTCTTCCTCGTGCCGGCCCTCCTGCTCGGGGTGTTGGCGACGATGGACGGGCCCCGGTCGTGGACCCTGGCCGGGATGATCGCCTTCGCCCTCGTCCCCATCGCCTTCGCCGACGGCACGGGCATCGGCATCAAGATCGTCGCCGTCGCCGCCGCCGTCATCGTGATGCTCTCGGCCATGGCCGCCGAGCCCGTGATCGCCGCCCGGGCCCGCTGGTTACTGCTCGTCGGCCCAACCGCCATCCTGCTCACCGCGTTCTGGCTGGTGCCCTTCTATCTCCGCGAGCCGTACTTCAACGACATGGGGTGGGAGCGCCTCAACGCCGTCGGCGCCCCGCTGCTGACCGTGCCGATCAAGATCGCCCTGCCGATCGCCGCGGTCGGCTTCCTCGCCGCAATGGTCAGCCGGGAGCGGATCGGCATGATCTTCACCGGCACGGCGGTGCTCGGGGCCTCGGCGGTCGCCAACCTCCCCGAGGGCGCGCTCTGGAACGCCAGGCTCCTGCCGTTCTACTACCTGTCGGTCTACGTGGTCGCCGCCGTCGGCCTCGGCTTCGTCGCCCGCTACCTGGCGTCGACCGTCAGCGGCGAGATCGACCGGCCGGACGGTCGGGTGATCGGCTCGGCCGTTGCCGCCGGTGCGGTCGCCGTCCTCATCGCCGTGTCGATGCCGCTGCGGATCCTGCCCTTCGCCAGCGACAACGGTGCCGGCTACCGCTGGCTCGGCTTCACCAACACGGCGGCCAGCCTCGCCCCGACCTGGATCCAGTGGAACTACTCGGGCTACGAGGAGAAGCCGTCGTACGGCGAGTACAACCACGTCGTGTCAACGATGGCGACGGTCGGCGATGAGCAGGGCTGTGGGCGGGCGATGTGGGAGTACGAGAAGGGGCTGGACCGCTACGGCACCCCGATGGCGCTGATGCTGTTGCCGCACTGGACCGACGGCTGCATCGGCTCGATGGAGGGCCTCTACTTCGAGTCGTCGGCCACCACGCCGTTCCACTTCCTCAATCAGAGCGTGCTGTCCGAGGCGCCGTCCCGGGCCCAGCGGGACCTGCCGTACCTGGGGTTCGACATCGACGTCGGCATCGATCAGCTCCAGGTCATGGGCGTCCGCTACTACCTGGCCCAGTCCGACACGGCGATCGCCGCCGCACGCGAGCACCCCGATCTGACCGAGATCACCGAGGCCCAGCCGTTCGTGGTCTTCGAGGTGGCCGGCTCCGAGCTGGTCGAGGGACTGTCGGTGCAGCCGGTGATCGCTGCCGGCCGCACCGCCGAGGAGGTCGCCGGGCCGGAGGGGGACCCCGAGGAGATCGCCCGCTTCGAGGTGGGCTGGGTCAGTCAGGCCGTCGCCTTCTACAACAACCCCGGGGCCTACCCGGCCATCCCGGCCGAGGACGGGCCGGACGAGTGGGCCGAGGTGACGTCGCTCGGGGACGCACCGCCGGTCGACGTCGACCCGGTCGAGGTCACCATCGACGAGGTCGACACCGACTCGATCTCGTTCACCGTCGACCGGACCGGCGCCCCGGTGCTGGTCAAGGTCTCGTACTTCCCCAACTGGGAGGTCGATGGGGCGGACGGGCCCTACCGGGTCGGCCCCAACCTGATGGCCGTCGTGCCGACGTCGGAGCGGGTCGAGTTGAGCTACGGCCGGACCGCCGTCGACTTCGGTGGGCAGGGCCTGACCGGGCTCGGGCTCGCAGCGGTGCTCGGTCTCGGCCTGCTCGACCGGGGACGGCTGTCGCTGCGACGTCGGACCGCCGACCGGGTCGACCCGGCGGTGACCGAGGCCGGCCTGGCCGGACTCGGGTTGGACGGCGTCGACGATTTCGGCGAGCTCGGTGAGCTGGATGCTGTCGACCCCGGGAACGGTTCGGCGACCTCGACCTGGTTCACCGGGGTCGACGAGGCATCCGGCGAACCCGCCGACGGGCCCGGCCGGGCCGGCGAGTCCGGCGAGTCCGGCGAGACTGGCCAGCCCGACGCGATCGACGAGCCCGGCGCCATCGACGGGACCGCAGCCGACGACGATGAGGGTGACCCCAGCTCCAGTCGCTCGGCCGAGGATGCGCCGGGCGACGGAGGAGACGATGGCTGGGACGCCGGCCTGGTCCGTGATCGGGCCAACGGAGCGCCAACGGCCGAACCGGTCGCCGCTGCGGACCCCGAACCGCCGACCGGTCCCGACCCCTCCGCCGACCCGTCCGACGAACCGGACGAGGCAGATGTCGAGGGATCGTCAACCGCCGACCTCGGCGACGGCCCGAAACCGACCGACCCGGTCGACGACTCGATCGAGCCCTGGCCCGACCGGCCGTGAGCACGATGGTCCGGGAGGGGGCGGGCCCGACGAGCACTGGCATCGGGCGGGGGAACGGGCGAAACGACGTCCGGCGCGCTCGCTCGAGTGGCTGCGCTGATGGCGGGGAGCTCCGACCCTGAGGAGCCGACTCCGGCTGTTCGCCCTCGTCGGGCTGGTGGCGACGGCCGCCGACGTCGGCCTCTTCCTGGGGCTGGCCGGCGGTTCGCTACCGCTTGCGGTCGCCGACCTCGTCGCCCTGGCCGTCGCCGCGCTGGTGGCCTACGTGCTCAACCGAGCGCTGACGTTCCGCGGCGACCCGGAGGCCCGCTGGGTCAGCAGCCCCGGACTCTTCGCGGCCACGGCGGCCGTTGCCGGGGCCGTCGACCTGGCCGTGCTGGCCGCCCTCGACGGTCTCGGACTGGCCCTGCTGGTGGCCAAGGTCGTCGCCGTCGGCGCCGCCGCCGTGGTCCGCTGGACCGCGTACCGCTGGATCCTGTTCCGATGGGTCCGCCGTGACCTGGCCAAGCGGGTCGACCGGCCGCCGCCGGAGCGACCGCTCCGGCTCTCGGTCGTCATCCCCGCCTACAACGAGGGCGTTCGGGTCACATCGACCATCGAAGCGATCGACGGCGAGCTGTCGCAGTGGATCGACGCTGTCGACTACGAGATCGTCGTCGTCGACGACGGCTCGACCGACGACACCGTCGACCGGGCCACCGCGGCGGGGGCCCGTGTCCTGCCCCAGGAGCGCAACCGGGGAAAGGGCGCAGCCGTCCGGGCCGGCGTGCTGCAGGCCAGGGGCCGCTCGGTGGTGTTCACCGACGCCGACCTGGCGTACCCGCCGTCGCTCCTGCTCCGCCTGCTCGACGAGATCGAGGCCGGTTGGGACATGGTCGCCGGCAGCCGGCGGCACCATGACACATCAACCCTGGCCGAGCGGCCGCAGCTGCGGGAGCTGGGCGGGGCGGTCGTCAACCGTCTCACGCACCTGGTCCTCCTCGGCCACTTCCGCGACACCCAGTGTGGGCTCAAGGGCTTCCAGGGGGACGTGGCCACCTCGCTGTTCGAACGGACCAGGATCGACGGCTTCGCCTTCGACGTCGAGTTGTTCCTGATGGCCGAACAGGACCACCTGTCGGTTGAGGTGGTGCCGGTCGCGGTCGAGAACCGGGCCGGATCGTCGGTGTCGGTCGTCGGCGACGGCCTCGCCCTCCTCGCCGACCTGTTCCGCATCCGCCGCTGGGCCGGCGAGGGCCGGTACGAGCCAGACGCCGACCAGCGGGCGGTCCTCGACGCCCGGCGGTGAACACCCGATCGACGGTCACCTCGACCCGACCCGGGGCCGGTCGCGTGGCGTTACCCTGTCGCCCGTGACCGAATCAGCGCTCTCCGCCCTCGACGCCATCGTCAAGGCCTACGACGTCCGTGGGCTGTACCCCGACCAGCTCGACGCCGAGGTCGCCCGGGCCCTCGGGGTCGGCTTCGCCACGTTCCTGTCGGAGGACGAGCCAGACACCGCAGCCGTCGTCATCGGTCGCGACATGCGGCCGTCCGGGCCGGAGCTGGTCGACGCCTTCGCCACCGGCGTCGCCTCGGTCGGTCTCGACGTCGTCGACATCGGCCTCTGCTCGACCGACATGATGTACTTCGGGTCGGGGTCGCTCGACCTCCCCGGCGCCGTCTTCACCGCCTCCCACAACCCGGCCGAGTACAACGGCGTGAAGCTGTGCCGGAGCGGGGCCGCTCCCATCGGTGAGGACACCGGCCTCGGTCGTATCAAGGAGGTCGCCCGTCTGGCCATCCAGGCCGGAGCTGCGGCCGCCGCATCGGGAACCGGGAGCCGGAGCGAGCAGGACCTGTTGGCGGCGTTCGCCGATCACGTCCGCGGCTTCATCGACACCGATGGCCTGAGGCCGCTCAAGGTCGTTGCCGACACGGCCAACGGCATGGGCGGACTCGTCGTTCCCGAGGTCTTCGCCGCCCTCCCGTTCGAGCTGGAGGTCATGTACCCCGAGCTCGACGGCACGTTCCCCAACCACGAGGCCAACCCGATCGAGGTGAAGAACCTGGCCGACCTCCGGGCCCGGGTGCTCGAGGTCGGAGCCGACATCGGCCTGGCCTTCGACGGCGACGCCGACCGCGTGTTCCTCGTCGACGAGCAGGCCGAGCCGGTCTCGGGCTCGCTGACGACGGCGTTGCTGGCCCGGTCGATCCTCGCCACCGACCCGGGAGCGACGGTGATCTACAACCTGATCTGCTCCAAGGTCGTGCCCGAGGTCATCACCGAGTCCGGTGGCCAGCCGCTGCGGTCCCGGGTCGGGCACTCGTTCATCAAGCAGCACATGGCCGACACCGGCGCCGTCTTCGGCGGCGAGCACTCGGCCCACTACTACTTCCGCGACAACTGGCGGGCCGACTCCGGCCTGATCGCCTCGGTGATGGTGCTCGAGCAGCTCTCCCGATCGGGCGGCACGCTGTCGGAACTGCTCGCCCCGCTGCGGCGCTACGCCGCTTCCGGCGAGATCAACACCCGGGTGAGCGACGCCGCCGCCGTGATCGAGCACGTCGCCGGCCACTACGGCCCGGTCGACGGGGTCGAGTCCGATCGTCTCGACGGCCTGACCGTCGACCACGGCGACTGGTGGTTCAACCTCCGGCCGTCGAACACCGAGCCCCTGCTCCGGCTGAACCTCGAGGCCCCGACCGTCGACGAGGTCGACCACCGAGTGGCCGAGGTCCAGTCCGTCATGGCCGAGGCCGGCTGAGGGCGCGCCCGTGGAGCGGCTCGCCGGCGTCATCCGGGACTACGACTGGGGTGATTTCGACGCCCTGGCCGGCATCCTCGGCCACGAGCCGCCCGGTCACCCCGAGGCCGAGTACTGGCTCGGCGCCCATCCCGGCGCCCCGTCAGGGCTCGTCTCCGGCGGCACCCTCGATGCCGCCATCGCCGCTGCGCCGGGTGAGCTGCTCGGGCCGTCGGTGTCGGAGCGGTTCGGCCAGCTGCCGTACCTGGTCAAGATCCTGGCCGCCGGCAAGCCGCTGTCGATCCAGACCCACCCGAGCCTCGACCAGGCCAAGGTCGGCTGGGCCAGGGAGGAGGCGGCCGGCGTTGCGGTCTCGGCCCCCGACCGCAACTACCGCGACGACAACCACAAGCCCGAGCTGATCTGTGCCCTGACCCCGTTCGAGGCCCGCTGCGGGTTCCGCGAGCCGGCGAGGACCGACGAGGTGCTGGCCCGGCTCGGCCCCGAGCTCGACGATGTGCGGCGGGAGCTGGCGGCCAACGGTCCGGCGGCCACGACCGCCTGGTTGCTCCGGCTGCCGGCCGAGCGGGGCCGGGCGCTGGCCACGGCGGCCGCCGCCGGCGCCGCCGCTGCGGCTGGCGGGCAGGACGAGCGGTCGGAACCGGCGTCGGCAGTGGCGACCGAGCTGGCGTCCGTTGTCGAGGTCGAGCGGGCGTTCCCCGGTGACGTCGGGGTCGTCGTCGCCCTCCTCCTCAATCACGTCGTGCTCGACCCCGGTGAGGCGCTGTTCCTCCGGGCCGGGACGCTGCACGCCTACCTGCGAGGTGTCGGCGTCGAGGTGATGGCCAACAGCGACAACGTGATCCGTGGCGGGCTGACCCCGAAGCACATCGACGTCGAGGAGCTGCTGGCCATCGTCGACGACGCGGTCGGCCCGGCCCCGGTCCAGGCCCCGGGCGGCCCGATCCACACCTATACGAGTCCGATCCCCGAGTTCCAGGTCACGAGGATCGATTCCACGGGTGCCGCCGCTCAGCCAGACGGCGCCTCCATCGAGCCCATCGAGTTGGCCTCCGGTGGTCCCGAGGTGGTGCTGGTCACCGCCGGTTCGGCGACGCTCACCTCGCGGTCGGGCGACCGCCTCGACCTGACGACGGGCGACGCCGCCTTCGTCGGGGCGAGCGACGGCCCCGGCACCCTCACGGTCGGCCAGCCGGGCTCGAGCCAGATCTGGCGGGTGACGGTCGGCCGGTCGGGATAGTCTGACCCAACGCTGCCGACCCGGAGGACGTGATGGCGCTCGACCCACAACTGCTCGAGATCCTGGCCTGCCCCGACGACAAGGGCCCGCTGCTGTACTTCGCCGACGACGACTTCCTCTACAACCCCCGCCTGCAGCGGCGCTACCGGGTCGACGACGACATCCCGGTCATGCTGATCGACGAGGCCGAATCGGTCGACGACGGCGAGCACGAGCGCCTGATCGCCCTGGCGGACGAGCGGGGCATCACGCCGACCTTCTCGGCCTAGCGGGTACCGCCAAGGCCAACCCCGGGGCCTGGGCCATCGTGCTCGTCCCACCGTCGGACGCACCGCCCGAGGGTGTTCCTCCACTACGCTTGAAGCCGACTTCGGGCTGCCGTGATCCGGGCCAGCAGGCCTCAGCCACGCCACCGGGACCACCCGGTGTCGAGTGAAGCCACGACCGAACGAACGACTCACCAGGAGTGTGACGATGACCGCGACCGAATCGCGCCCGCGTACGGTGGCCGAGGGCGACTACAAGGTGGCCGATATCGATCTGGCCGGCATGGGCCGCAAGC
>JBCCVL010000148.1:0-15684 GCA_039195375.1 Actinomycetota bacterium | reverse complement strand
GGGCCCCCGTGCACCACCGCCGGGGGGGGCGCGCGACGCCCCGGGCGGCACCGAACTACATCTGGACCGCCTCGCCGACCTGGACCGAGCCGCCCTCCGCCAGGACGGGGCACCCCTTGGCCATCGCCACCGCCTCGTCGAGGCTGGCGGCCTGCAGGATGCTGTAGCCGGTCAGGCTGACCTGCTGGCCCTCGGTGACCGTGCCGTCCGGTGCGATGGTGCTGGCCGCACCGATCGGGTTGCCGCCGTCGACCACGGCGTCGCCGAGCTGGCCGAACCAGGCACCCCAGGCCGCCATCAGCTTCTCGACCTCAGCCGGGTCGGTCGGGATCTCGGCGGTGCCGCCGTGGTAGCTCAACACGTACGTGGTCATGATCGTCTCCTGATCCTGTCGGTGTGGGCGGACCCGTCGTCCCCCTCTCCACGACCAGTCGACGGACGGTCGGGACCGATCTGGACACCTCGTCGGACAAATCTCGGCCACCGGGCGCCCCGCATCGGTGGGCGACTACCGTTCGCCCATGGCCCGATCGAGCAACGCCTACGGCATGACCGTCCCCGTCGCCGGTCAGCGACTGCACCAGCACCGTGACGTGTTCCGGGAGCTGGTCGACCTCGGCTACACCGACGTGTGGACGGCCGAGGCCGACGGCGCCGACGGTCTCACCCCGCTGGCCCTCGCCGCAGCCTGGGCCCCGGAGCTGCGGCTCGGCGTCGCCATCCTCCCCGCCTACACCAGGGGCCCCGCCCTCCTCGCCCAGAGCGCCGCCTCCCTGGCCGATGCCGCCCCAGGTCGCTTCGCCATGGGGATCGGCACCTCGTCGAACGTCATCGTCGAGCGCTGGAACGGGATCCCGTTCGAGGAGCCGTACAAGCAGACCCGTGACATCGTCCGCTTCCTCAAGGCGGCACTGACCGGCGAGAAGGTGACCGAGGAGTACGCCACGTTCTCGGTCAACGGGTTCCGTTGCGGGGTGGTGCCCGAGCAGCAGCCACCGATCCTCGTCGCCGCATTGCGGGACGGCATGTTGCGCATGGCCGGCCGTGAGGGCGACGGGGCGATCATCAACTGGCTGTCGGCCGACGACGTCCGCACCGTCGCCCCGATCGTGCACGAGGCCGCCGGCGGCGAGCCACGGGAGATCGTGGCCCGGATCTTCGTGTGTCCGAGCACCGATGCCGACACCGTCAGGGCCCAGGCCAAGCGGGCCATCGCCGCCTATCTGAACGTGCCGGTCTACAAGGCCTTCCACCAGTGGATCGGTCGGTCCGACGACCTCGGGCCGATGTGGGAGGCGTGGGGCGAGGGCGACCGGAAGAAGGCGCTCGACGTGATCCCCGACCACGTCGTCGACGAGCTCATCATCCACGGCTCTCCCGAGGCCTGCCGAGAGCACATCGCCCGCTACGTCGAGGCGGGCGTGACCACCCCGGCGCTGTCGGTCATGGGCTTCGCCGGCGTCGACCCGATGCAGGCGATCCGCGACCTCGCACCGACGGACTGATCAACAGCCGACACTGCGCTGGAACTTCGACATCAGCCAGGGGCCGGCCAGGACCGGCTCGTGCTTCGGCGACTCGCCCGGCCCGAGGCAGGTCGGTAGGCACTCGATGCTGGCGTCCCAGTTGGCCATGTGGAAGAACGCCATCGACTGGCGGGGGCTGCGGTCGACCGTGGTCACCCGGTGGACGGTGGAACGCCAGCGGTTGTTGGTCCACTGGGCGATCGAGTCGCCGAGGTTGACGACGAACGTGTCGGGTTCGTCGGCGACCGCCACCCACCCGCCGTCCGGGCGCTGCACCTCGAGCCCGGGCACGCCGTCGGTCCGCAGGATCGTGAGGGTGCCGTAGTCGCTGTGGGCTCCGGCCCGCAGCGCACCCGCCGGCGGCTCACCCTCGATCGCCGGGTAGTGGATGGCCCGCATGGCCCCGGTGTGTCGGTCGACCAGGGGATCGAAGTGGTCGGCGGGGAGGTCGATGGCCCTGGCCATCAGCGACAGCAGCCGGGTCGCCACGTCGGTCATGGCCCGGTAGCAGGCCGTCCAACTGGTCCGAAGGGAGGCCGGTTCGGTCGGCCACAACGACGGTGAGCGCAGCCAGGCCTCGGCGGGGTCGTCGCTGGTGGCGGCCGGTCGGGCCGACGGTCCGGTCGCCGGCCCGCTGGATGGTCCGGTCGATGGCCGATGACAGTCCGGCCCGACGGAGAACGACTCCTTGAGGTCAGGCGGGGCCTCGGCCCCGGTCGAGGCGGCGAGCGCTTCGAAGGCGAACGGGGAGAAGCCGTACGGGTAGCCGGGCTCGGGGAAGCCGACCAGCAGCTTCTCCTCGGTCGGCCTGGCGAAGAACCGGGTCGCGTCGTCCCAGGCCGCCTCACGCACGCCGTCGTCGACCGCCGAGAACGGGATCCGGAAGAACCCGATGGTGCGGCAGGCCCGTTCGATCGCCTCGACCTGGAGCTCGCTCGGGTCGTCGGGGTCGATGACCTCGAGGGCTGCGGCCTCGGATCGACCGCCGGGTGCGGCGTCGCCGGGACGGGGGCCGGTCATCGTCGGCGTCAGCGCTCGATCGGGAGCCAGACCAGGACCGGGTCCTCGACGGTGATGTCGGACTTCTCCAGCGGGATCTCGACGTCCTCGACCGCCTCGGCCTTGGCCGACCACTCGTCGTCGATCTCGATCAGGGCGTCCTGCAGCTCGACCTCGAGTTCCTCGATGTCCTCGATCTTCTCCGCCGCCCGATTCTGGGCCGACACCAACCTGGCCTCGGCCGACGCCGACTGCCGGCGCCCGGACGACACCCGCCTGGCCGCCGAGGCCAGCCCCCGGCTCCGGCTCCGCCCGCCGAGCAGGCCGCCCAGGATCGAGGTGCCGACGTCGATCCACTGCTGTTGCTTGCGACCGTCGGCCTGGACCTCCAGCTCGGCCACCCGGTCCTCGGCCTTGGCCAGCGCCGCCTCCAGCTTGTCCCGTTTCGACTCCAGCTTGTCCCGGAGCTTGGCCGCCGCGGCGTCGGCCCCGTCGTCGGCCGCGGCCTGGCAGCGGGCGGCGAACGCCTCGGGGCGCTCGCCGGGCCGGGACCACAGCTTCAGCTCCCGGTTGCGCCGCAGCGTCAGCGTCTGGTCGGCCACGAGCCGGTTCTTGATGGCCGATGGCACCTTGCGGAGGTCGCCGGCGGTGATGTCGTCGGCCGGGAGGACGTAGACGGCGCCGTCGGGGGCGTCGGTTGCGAAGTCGCGGTCGTCGAAGTCGACCGGGATGGCGCCGTCGACGTCGAACCCGTCCGGTCCGATCGGGATGATCGCCTCCCACTCGTCGACGTGGCGGAGGTCGGCGGCCCGCTCGTCGTAGACCAGCCCGACCCGGGAGGCCAGGGCCGGCCGCAGCCGGTCGCCGCCCGGCGTGGCGTCGAGGTCGACCAGCCAGGGTGAAGCCGGCCTGGCGTAGCGGATCGACAGCGAATCGGGGACCGGGGGATGGACCGCCGACTCGTCGTCGGCCAGTTCTGGTCCGGTGGCCGATGCTGGTGCGGCCGCCGGCGCCGACGTTGCGGCACCCGGTGTCGTCCCGCTCGCCGCCGTGGTGGCGGTGGCCCCACCGCCGACCAGCGCCGCCCGGTCCTCGGCCATGAGCCGATCGATCTGGTCCCGGGTCAGCGGGCCGGCCAGGTAGCTCATCGCCCAGCGGGTGGTCAGCACCGGCAGCTCGGAGGACCGGGTCGTCCGCAGCAGGAACTGGCGCTTGCCCAGCGCCGAGATCGTCTCGCTGACGGTCCCGATGTCGACGCCGCCGTCGGCCGCCTTCAGCCCGTCGACCAGGCGGTTCTTGTCCTGCTCGGTCTGGAGTCGCCCGATCAACCAGGTGCCGGCGTTGGAGATCGCCTTGTAGTCGAGGTCGACCGGGTTCTGGGTCGACAGCACGAGCCCGACGCCGAAGGCCCTGGCCTGCTTGAGCAGGGTGAGGATCGGCTTCTTCGGCGGCGGGTTGCCGGTCGGCGGGGCGAGGCCCATCACCTCGTCGATGTAGACGAGGGCCCGCAGTTCGCCGGTGCCCGGCTTGGTCCGCATCCACGAGATCAGCTTCGACAGGATCAACGTGACCGCGAACTGCCGCTCCGACTCCTCTAGATGACCGAGCGACATCACCGCCGCCCTGGCCCGCCCGTCCTCGTGGTAGAGCAGCCGCTCGATGTCGAGCGGGGCGCCCTCGGCCCAGGCTGCGAACGACGGCGAGGCCAGGAGCCCGTTGAGCTTCATCACCAGGGCGTTGCGGTCGCCGGCGGGGAAGAACGAGTCGAGGTCGAGCACGCCGAGCTTGCGCATCGGCGGGTCGAGGATCTGACCGAGCAGCGCCGGCAGGTCGAGATCCTTGCCCTCGTCCCACGATCGGGTGATCAGGTTGGCCAGCAGGATGTGCTCCCGGCCGGACAGGGGGTCGGAGTCGATCCCGACGAGCCCGAGCAGGCCGGAGACCGTCGAATCGACCTCGTCCTGGCGGGCCGACGGGTCGTCGGTGGCGGGCACACTGAGCCGGCCGAGCACGTCGACCGGCACCCCGGCGTCGGAGCCCGGGGTGTAGATGACCGGGTCGGCGGCCCGCTGGAGGGCGCCGACGTCGTCGCCGTCGAGGCCCCACGAACCGAGCCCGTTGCGCCACAGCTCGGCGGTCTCGGCCGCCAGGTCGGCGGTGGTGGTCTGCTCGACCCTCGCCGTGCCGGCGTCCATCCACGGCTCGAAGCTGGCCGCGTCGAGATCGGGGAAGGTCAGGCACAGGTTGCCGAGGTCGCCCTTCGGGTCGATGGCCAGCACCGGGATGCCGGCCAGCAGGGCCTCCTCCAGCAGGACCACGCCGAGCCCGGTCTTGCCCGAGCCGGTCATGCCGACGATCACCCCGTGGGTGGTGAAGTCGCCCGAGTCGAGCAGCACGGGCTCACCGGTCCGGTCACCCGAGCTCGTCTCGATCCGCTCGCCGACGAACAGTTCTCCAGCCTTGCGCTCCATGGCGGCCCAGCCTTGCACGTCCGGACCGGGATTCCGACGTTTTCGACCCGTTGATTGGCCCGGACGTTTCACCCCGCGGAACCGGGTGGATTAGCGTCTGGCCGTGGACTCCCGAGAGATGGAAACGCTGCTGGTCGACGTCACCGACGACGGGGTGGTGACGATCACCATGAATCGGCCGGAGAAGAAGAATGCGGCCAACGGGACGATGTGGGACGAGCTGCGCCAGACCTGGGACGAGATCGGGCTCGACCCGACCGTCCGCTGCGTCGTCATGACCGGAGCCGGCGACGGCTTCTGCTCGGGGGCCGACCTCGGCCGCGGCGACCGGGATCCATCCGATCCGGAGCCCCACCAGCTCCAGGCGATGAACATGATCCACCGGACCATCCAGGCCCTCTACTCGATCATGGTCCCGGTGATCGCCAAGGTGAACGGCGTTGCCGCCGGGGCCGGGATGAACATGGCCCTGGCCTGTGACCTGATCGTGGCCAGCGACCAGGCCAGGTTCTCCGAGATCTTCGCCCGCCGCGGTCTCAGCGTGGACTTCGGCGGGACGTGGATCCTGCCCCGCCTCATCGGACTCCACAAGGCCAAGGAGCTGGCCCTGTTCGGCGACGTGATCTCGGCCGCCGACGCCGAGCGGTTCGGCTTCGTCAACCACGTCGTCCCTCACGACGAACTCGACGCCTTCGTCGACGACTGGTCCTCCCGCCTGGCCGCCGGGCCACCGCTCGCCCTGGCCATGACCAAGCGCCTGCTGACCTTCAACGCCTCGGCCGACTTCCCCTCGGCCCTCGAGGCCGAGGGCATGGCCCAGACCGTGAATTTCGGCACCTCCGACACCCGGGAGGCGATCGATGCGTTCCTCCAGAAGCGGGATCCGGCGTTCCGGGGGCGATGAGCAGCCCTGTTCGAGCTGAGCAGCCCTGCCCGCCGGCCCGATCCCGCCACCGAGCCGATCCGGGGGTGCGGTAGGATGACATCCATCGCAACGGCGGCCGGATCCTTCCCGATCTGGAATGAACCGGCCCCTGCGCAACGTTCTCACGACCATTGCCGGCGCCGCTCGAGGGCGGCGCCTCTGCCGAGGAGCACGATCGTGACCGATCTCGAAGAACTCGACGTGACGGAACTGACCCCGATCGAGGAGGCCCTGGCTCTGATCGACCAGGGTCTCGGAGGTCTGACCGAGCGTCAGCTCGTGTCGGCCGCCGAGGTGGCCGACCTGCTGCTCGACGTCAGGACGCTGCTGAGCGAGCAGGGGTAGACCGGCCTCTCGGCCACGGGACGCTGCGCCGTCGGGGTGACGATCGGCGTCGCCGCCGGTTCTCCCCGGTTGCGGGCCGGCGGTCCGGGCGGTCGACTGCGGCCCGTCCGTCGCAGACCCAACCGGCCGGCGGTCCGCCGGTACCATCGGTGAACGGCGGGGCACATCCTCGTCGTGTCCGGACCGGGGGTCGATCTTCCCGGCCGGGCGAGGAACGCGGCGCCCTCAGGGCACGGGCCAGCGGCGACGGACGGCGACGCCCATGGCGGTGCCGATGACGGCACCGGCGACGACATCGGAGGGGTGGTGCATCCGGTTGTGGACGCGGCTGACGGCGACGATGGCCGCCAACGACCACCAGACCGGGCGCAGCACCGCGACCGTGTCCGACAACAGGACGGCGGTCAGGCAGGCCGAGCTGGAGTGGCCGCTCGGGAAGCTCTTGGTCCGTGGCCGGCGGACCTCGAAGGTCGCATCGTCGTTGAGCGGCGGGCGCTCCCGGGGGAAGAGGTTCTTGAGCCCCCCGTTCACGATCGCCGACTCCACCCCGAGGGCGACGGCAAGGCGCACCGTCTGGTCGCCGCGGTGTCGGCCGGTGGCCAGCAGGGCGAGGTTGATCGCGTGCCAGGCCCGGGAGTAGTCCGCCCCCTCGCTGGCCGCCCAGAAGACGGCGTCGGGTACCCGACGGCCCCGGAGCGATGCGAACAGACCGTCGCCGAACTCGTCGAAGTTGCGCACCAGTCGTCGCAGGGCCACCAAGGCGGCCAGTGTAGGGGCCGACCCGGCGGCGAACGGTCGGGTCGGTCGACAGGCGCTCGTCTACAGTGCACCGATGACCTCGCAGCCGTCGACGAACCCGCCAGACGAGTCGCCGGATGAGACCTCGGCGGCGGGGCCGGACGGGCCGGCGGCCGCCGATCTGACCGACGAGGCGGTGAGCCGGGCCAACGCACGGTTCTACGATGCGCTCGAGCGGGCCGACCTCGACGAGATGCACCGGGTCTGGGTCCACACCGACGAGGCCATCTGTGCCCACCCCGGGCGAACGCCGCTCCTCGGCTGGGACTCGGTCTGGGCCTCGTGGGAGGCGATCCTCGGATCGGGCGGCAATCCGCAGATCATCTTGACCGAGGAGCGGATCGACCGCCGGGGACCGATCGCCTGGGTCACCGCCATCGAGAACATGATCTCGGGCGAGAACACCGGCGCTGCAGCTGCCCTCAACATCTTCCACCACGACGGCGAGGACTGGCGGATGGTCGTGCACCACGCCGCGCCCGTTCTGGCCTGACGGAGGCGCCCACCGCTAGCGTCGGAGGCTGGGGAACCGAACCGGGAGGCCAACCATGTCAACCGCTGCCGACGCCGTGCTCTACGAGGTCCGGGGCCGGGTGGCCCTGATCACGCTCAACCGACCGGAGCGACTCAACGCCTGGAACGCCGATCTCGCCGCCGGCTACTTCGACTCGCTCGACCGGGCCGCAGCCGACCCCGGCGTCGCCGCCATCGTGGTCACCGGCGCCGGTCGGGGGTTCTGCGCCGGGGCCGACATGGACGTGCTCCAGGGCATCGGCTCCGGTGACGGTGACGCGGGTGACCGGGCACCCGACACCCGTGACGCCACCTACGCCCTGTCGATCCCAAAGCCGATCATCGCCGCCGTGAACGGGGCGTGCGCCGGGCTCGGTCTGGTGCACGCCGTTGCCTGTGATCTCCGCTTCGCCGCCGAGGGGGCGAAGTTCACCACGGCGTTCAGTCGCCGTGGCCTGATCGCCGAGCACGGCATCTCGTGGACCCTGCCCCGGCTCGTCGGTCAGTCCAACGCCCTCGACCTGCTGCTGTCCGGCCGGGTGGTCCTGGCCGAGGAGGCCAGGGAGCTGGGCCTCGTTTCCCGGGTCTACCAACCGGATCAGCTGCTCGACGAGACGATGGCCTACGCCGACGACCTCGCCACCAATGCGGCGCCCGCGTCGATGGCGATCATGAAGCACCAGGTCTACCGTCACCCGATGCTGCCGCTCGATCAGGCGATGGCCGAGTCGAACGGGTTCATGCGGGCATCGCTGAAGCGGGCCGACTTCAAGGAGGGGGTGGCCAGCTTCCTGGAGAAGCGACCGCCCGCGTTCGAACCGGTCACCGGGCCCCCGGCCGATCTCACCGACTGACTCGACCCAACCCGCCCGCCGGACCGGCTCCATCCCGTCGCGCCAACGGCACGACGACACGCTGCCGAGAGATCGAGCGCTGACGGGGTCGGCGTCAGGTCGCCTCTGCGATCCCGAGACAGACGAGGCACTGCTCGTCGTGGCTGCGGGCATCGGCCGCAACCCGATCGTCGTCGGTCTGGTAGCGAGGCTCGGATGAGCGGGCGGTCCTGGTGTCGCCGGCCGGCTTGCCGCTCTGCCCAGCGTCCTGGCGCCGCCGGCTCCACGACAGCGGATCGGCCTTCCAGTCCTCGTCACGCCATCGCCACGGCAGGTCGATGATCGACCCGGGGGCCACCATCGACGCCCCGGCCTGCAGCCCGGTCCGCACGATCGCCCGCTGCGTCTCGGGGTCGTTCGGCCCGCCCGTCGTGTGGCCGAGGGGCACGTCGAGGAACACCGACCGCGGTGGGTTGGCCGAGGCCGTGATCGAGTAGGCCGAGGTGAACCCGATCGTCGGGAACCCGGCGGCTTCGAGGTGTCGTGCGATCAGACCGACCGACTGGTGGCAGACCGGTCAGACGGGCACGAGCAGGACCACGTCGGGCTCCTGGGCCCGGCACCGCTCCTCGAGCAGCGCCGCGGTCTCCGACTCCATCCGCCTGACCGAGTAGATGCCCCCCATGAACCCGTAGGCTTCGTCGCACAACCCGCCGATCGTGCCGTCGTCGACCAGCTCCCGCAGTCGGTCGAGCGGGAAGACGCAGTTGGGGTCGTTGCGGGCGTCGGCCTGGTCGTAGGCGAAGTGGGCGGTGCGAAGCTCGGCGGTGTCGACGTCGGAGGGGATGACCCGGATCGACGTGTCGTCCCTGGTGTGGAACGCGATCTGGCCGTGACGGTAGATCCCACCCGAGCCGATCAGCAGCACCCGCGAGTCCGACAGCGGTTTCGTGAGCGGTGTCCACGGTGCCGGCTCCAACCGCTCGGCCCACCGGTAGGCGTCGTAGCCGAGCGAGTCGTAGAGCCGGCGGGTCTCGTCGATGTAGTCGGCCGGTGGGAGGTCGGACCGGCCGCGCACGACGTCTGGCGCTTGATCGGCTGCACGATCGGGAGAGGACGAAGCCATCGTCCCAACGTAGTTCGGCCCGGCTGGCGTCGGCGACTAACGTCCGGCCATGTCCGCACTGCGCACCCCGGTCGTCGATCGGCTCGGCATCGAGCACCCGATCTTCGGCTTCGCCCACGACATCACCACCGTCGCCGCCATCACCAACGCTGGTGGCATCGGCGTCTACGGGGCGACGAGACGGTTCCCACACGAGATCGTCGACGAGTTGGCCGAGATCCGCCGGCTGGTCGGCGACCGGCCGTTCGGCGTCGACCTGGTCCTGCCGGACGGCATGCCCGAGCACAACAGTCGGGCCGACATCGAGCGGCACATCCCCGACGAGCACCGGGCGTTCGTCGCCGGCCTCGTCGACAAGTACGACGTGCCCGAGCCGAGCGGACCCGGCATGCGGACCCGGTTCATCCGCTCGACCGAGATCGAGGCCGAGCAGCTCGAGGCGGTCATGGCCTCCGACGTCGACCTGTTCGCCTGTGGGATCGGCGCCCCGCGGCCGGCGGTCGAGCGGGCGCACGAGCTCGGCAAGAGCACCGCGGCGCTGATCGGCAGCCCACGCCACGTGCGACGGGCCCTCGACTCGGGCGTCGACATCATCGTGGCCCAGGGCTACGACGCCGGCGCCCACACCGGACCGATCGGTACCTTCACCCTGATCCCCCAGATCGTCGACGCCGTCACCGATGGGTCCGACGGTCGGGTACCGGTGTTGGCCGCCGGCGGGGTGGCCACCGGCCGCCACATCGCCGCCGCGCTGGCCATGGGCGCCCAGGGGGTCTGGCTCGGTACGTCCTGGCTGACCACCACCGAGCACGCCGCCCACCTCCACCCGAAGCTCGTGCCGAAACTGCTGGCCGCCGGCTCGGCCGACACCGTCGTGACCCGGTCCGAGAGCGGCAAGACGTTCCGTCAGATCCGCTCGGCGTGGAGCGACGAGTGGGAGGCCGCCGATGCGCCGGAGCCGCTGCGGATGCCGTACCAGGACGTCCTGGTCGGCGACCTGCTCGGCGCGATCACCGAGCACGGTGTTGAACCGCTGCTGCACTCCGGGGCCGGGCAGGGGATCGGCTATGCCACCGAGCTGCGGTCCGTCGCCGAGGTCATGGACGACCTCGTGACCGAGGCGAGCGCCGCCATCGACGGCCTCGCTGGCCGCTGAGGTCCGGTCGGCGCCGGCTCGGCATTCGGTCGCCGTCTGGTCGTCCTCGGACCATCCCCCCACCATCCCCGTCCCTGTCACACCGCTCGTCTAGCATGCCGGCTGCCGAACGTTGTCGAACGTTCGCGCGATCGGATCGGGGGCGGGCGATCGTGGGCTAGCAGGGCGCAGTAGGTGGATCGGATGGAACCCAAGTGAATGAGACGTTGGCCAGGGAGTTGGCCGTCCACGCCGTCCCTCACCACCAGTTGCCCGAGAACCATCGCCCGATGCTCGCCATGCTCGAGGAGCTGGTCGGGGTCGTGCCCAACTGCTATCCCGTCCTCGCCATCTGGCCGCCGGGGCTCCGCACGTTCAACGTGCTCGTGCCAAACCTGTTGAATCTGCCGATGGCCCTCGTCGGCCAGGGCGCCCCGAAGGACCTGATCGCACTCGGACTCTACGCGTCCAGTCGTGCGGCCGGGTGTTCGTACTGCATCGCCCACCACTGCGGCTTCGCCCTCCGGCGTGGCGTCGGTCGTGACGCGGTGTTCGGTCAGCGCTCGCCGGCCGAGGATGCGGTGACCGAGCTGGCGGCGGCGCTGGCGACGGTGCCAGCAACGGTCACCCCGGCCCACGTGCGCCGGGCCGAGGCCCACCTGTCGCCGTCCGATCTCGAGTGGCTGGCGATGGCGGTTGCGCTCGGCGGCTTCCTCAACAAGTTCATGGACGCCGTCGGCGTCGAGCTGGAGCCGAGCAGCCTGGCCGACGTCCAGGCCCTGCTCCGCGTCGACGGTTGGCATCCGGGCAAACACGTCGACGGCGTCGCCGACGATGCGCCGCTTGCATCCGAACCGGCGTGGGCCCGAGACGACACGTCAGACGAGATCCCCGTCGACGGGCTCGGCACCTACCTGCGGGTCATGCGCCAGGCGCCGGGCGCAGCCCGGCTCGAGCGCTCGTGGACCCGGGGCGTGCCCGGGCGGGTGGCGGAGGCGTTGCTCCTGCTCGAGGAGCGCATCGGCTACGGCTTCCCGATCCTGGCCTCGATCGGCAGCCATCGGGTCGTGCGGGCCCTGACCATGGCCCTGCGCGACAACCTGGACCCGTCGCAGTCGACCGTCGGCATCGAGGCCAAGCTGGTGGCCGGGCTGGTCTACGCCCACCACGTCGAGTCACCGGCCCTGATCCAGGAGTGCACGTTGCTCCTCGACCTGGTCGCCGCCGACCCCGACCCGTGGCTCTTGCGGTCGATCGGTCGGTTCGCCGCCGCCCCGATCGATGCGGTGGAGCTACCGGCCGGCCTTGACCTGATCGAGGGGGCCTCCGTCCTCCTGGCCCGGGCCTGCGCCGCCAGCCCGGCCGACATCTCCGAGATCGTCGTCGCCGCCATCGCCCCCCACCTCGACGCCGAGCAGATCGTCGAGCTGCTGGTCTGGCTGTCGCTCCTCCAGACCCTGCACCGGCTCTACCGGTTCGCCGACGCCAGGTTCGCGGTCGAGGGAACCGGCGCCGCCGTCTGAGCGCGCCGGTACCGCAGGAGACGTAGGGGCGTTGCTCCGGTATGCGCCGGGTGACGTGAACAACCGACGGTGCCACCGGTTCGGCGTGGCCAGCGCGGCCCTGGGGTAGTCCTCGAACAGCCAGCGGGCGAAGTTGCGCCTCGTCCAGTCGGTCGCTCCGGCGATGCGGACCGCCCCGTCGGCGCCACGCCGGGAGGCCAGGATCCGCCCGAGCGCCCGGGCGAGGGCGTGGTCGCGGACCATCGTCCGATCGAGCTCATGGCGATAGTGGGCACCGGCGGCGGCCGAGTCGCCGGTGTTGGCCACGATGGCCTCGACGGCGGCCTGACCGGTCTCCAACGCCTGGCCGATACCCTCGCCGGTCATCGGGTCGGCGGCGGCCAGTGCGTCGCCGATGAACAGCACCGGACCGTGTGCGACGGGTAGCCGCCCGAGCCGGGCCGGGATCGGCCAGGCCCGGTGAGCGGCCTCGGGCTCGGCCCCCCGGCCGAGCGCCTCGACCACGTGGGGTCGAGCCAGGAGCTCGGGCCACAGCTGTTTCATCGGCTGAACCGACTCGCCCGGCTGACGGAGGATCCCGAAGCCGACGTTGGCTGCGCCGCCGGCGAGGGGGAACGACCAGGCGTACCCCGGCAGCAGGTCGGGCTCGAACCAGACGAGCAGATCGGTGGCGGCTCGGCCGGTGACGTTCGTGAAGTACTGCCGGAAGGCGTGCCACTCGCCCCGGTAGCGCCCGTCGTCGAGTCCGAGGAACTTGCGGGTCGGCGACCACATGCCATCAGCGGCGATGGCGAACCGGGCCCGGACCGTCGAGGGGCCTGCGGCTCCATCTGGCTCGACGGTCGCAGTCACCGGGTGGGTCGGGTTGCCGTCGATCTCGATCTCCACGAGTGGGCAGGCCTCGACGACCTCGGCTCCCGCGGCTCTGGCCCGGTCGACCAGCGCCGCGTCGAGCTCACTCCGCCTCGCCACGGCGGCGAACACACCGTCGTCGGGGAGGGGGAACACGGTGTTGCGGCCACCGGGTGTGCGTACGTGCACCTCCTCGACCACCTGCCAGCTCGGCACGGCCTCGGGATCGAGCCCGAGCGCATCCAATCGGCGGAGGGCGCCGGTCGTCAGGCCGTCGCCGCAGCACTTGTCGCGAGGGAACCTGGCCTTGTCGACGACCAGCACGTCGAGTCCGGCCGAGCGGGCCTCGATCGCTGCGGCCGTGCCGCCCGGTCCGGCGCCGACGATCAACAGGTCAACGGAGGTGTGCGTTGGCAGATCGGCCACCGGGTCACGATAGGCGGCCGGGTCGGCCGGGGTCGTACCGAGGGGCTCCGGACCGGTCCGGGTCAGCCGTCGGGCGGGAGGACGTCGTCGTCATCCCCGCCGTCATCGCCCGGATCGGGGTCCGGATCGGGCTCGGGGTCGGGGGGCGGCGGTTCCGGTTCGGGCTCCGGCTCCGGGGTCGGCGGCGGCTCGTCCTCCTCGGGACGGGTCGAGTTGCCGTTGCAGTCGAGCCCCTCACCCGGCCGGTAGATGGCCCGAACCGTGTCCTCTTCGACCGTGCCGTCCGGGAAGGTGATCTGTCGCGGGGTGATGTCGATCCGGCACTGCCGGTCGGAGGAGCGACGCCGGTCGAGGGCCTCCACCTCCAGGTGCTCGGTCGAGTAGAAGGAGACGGTGATCGACGTCGGCGTGTACTCGTTCCAGACCAGGATCCCGTAGGGGGTGTTGTTGAGGACCTTGAGATCGGGCCGCGGCCACGAGATCGTCGCCTCACGACCCCTGGGGTAGCGGGAGATGTAGATCGAGTGCGACTGGTACTCGAGGAACTCGATGCCGGCGAAGAAGGCGGCGTTGAAGAACGTGGTGGCGTACTGGCTGATCCCGCCGCCGACCTGGTCCTCGAAGTTGCCCTGGGCGATGGCCCCGGCGGCGAAGAAGCCGTTGTCCCTGGTCCGGCGACCGACGGCGCCGTTCAGCGAGAACTCCTCGCCCGGCCGGATGATCGTGCCCTGGGTGAGGTCGGCGAAGCGCTGGATGTTCTTGACCCGGTTCTCGCAGCACGCATGCTCGGTGGTGA
Source organism: Actinomycetota bacterium (assembly GCA_039195375.1). Lineage (GTDB taxonomy): Bacteria > Actinomycetota > Acidimicrobiia > Acidimicrobiales > SZUA-35 > JAHELU01. The sequence goes on along the minus strand of JBCCVL010000148.1, from coordinate 1,416 downwards.
AGGTCGAAACGAGCTCGTCGATGCCGAGCGTCTCGAGCTCGGCCACGCCCTCGTCGAACCCGGTGACCTTCGGGCGGAGCTGGGCCAGCCGCAGGGTGGGCTCGGTCTCCTCGCCGTCGGTGGCGTCGGGCTCGTCCTCGTCGGCATCGTCGGCGGGGACCGGGATCGGGGCGGCGATCGTCTCGGCCAGGGCCTCGCCGGCGCCCTCCTCGCAGCAGACGACCGTCTCGGCCGCGGGGATGATGATCGGCTCGCCGTCGACCACCTCGAACCGGGCCTGCTGATCCTCCGACCCGAGCGCGGGGAAGAGCGGCTGCAGCTCGTCGAGAGCGGCTTCCTCATCGATCGTCCAGGCCGCCTCGCCGTCCGAGGTGTCCAGCCGGATCCACGATCGCTGGCTGTTCGGCGAGAGCGCGACCAGCTGGTCGAGAACCCGGACGTTGATCGGTTCGGCGGTGGCCTCGTTCAGCTCGTCGGCGAGGGAGGACAGGTCGTCGTCGCTGAAGGTCGGGGCCGCCTCCAGCTCCTCGACCTCGAGCCGGAACGGCTCCCCGTCCTCGATGGTGGCCGGCAGGGCGTCGATCACGGCCTCGGCGTCGACGGCGACCCCCGATGAGCCCGGCACCAGCACCATCGAACGGCCGTCGAACTCCAGCCCCGGCTCGACGGGCTCGTCGAGCGCCGGATCGATCACGGCATCGACGCCGCGACGGGCGGTCACCGGCTCGACGAGGTAGCGGGCCGGGACCGTGTGGCGGCTGAACAGCCCCGCCGCCCAGGTGAGGGGGCGGACGGGCAGGAACCCACCTCGCCTGGCCTCGAGCGCCTCGTCGATCATCGAATCACCGTCCGGCGCGGCGCCCAACGTCACCGGGTCGGTCGACACCGTGGTCGACCCGACCGAGACCTCGAGCTCGGTGTCGGCGAGCCGCTCGGTGAGCGTGGCGATGGCGTCGTCCATGCCGTCGCGGTCCTCGCCGCCGACGTCGATGTCGTCGAGGTGGACGCCTCGCATGGCCCGATCCCGGTGGGTGGCCGAATCGACCGCCCAGGCGGCGGCGAGGAGCAGGTAGAGGACGACGGCGGTGCCGACCGAGGCCAGGACGAGTCGCCGCCCGGTCCGGCGGGGGGCGACCGGTGGCGACACCGGCTCGACCCCGGCGACGGCCGGCATGACCGTCGTCGGTTCGTCCGGCTCGGCGGCCTCGTTCGGGTCACGAACGACGGCCGGGACCGGTGGGGTCGCCGTCGTGTCGGCGTCGCCCTTGTCGCCAGCGTCATCGCCATCGCCACCGGTCGGCGATCCGTCGGCGTCGGCCGTGGCGCCGGCTGGGTCGGCGTCCGCCACGCGCCCGTCGGCGCTGCCCTCGGCTGTGTCGTCGGCCGTGGCGTCGTCGGTCGTGTCCTCGGTGTCGG
>JBCCVL010000147.1:0-15727 GCA_039195375.1 Actinomycetota bacterium | reverse complement strand
GACCTGGCCGGGGCGGGCCGATGCCGCCGCCCGCTGGCGCAGCGCCCGGTCGAGCAGCCGCATGTCGCCGAGCCGGCGCCGCAGCTCTCGCTCCAGCCCGGCGATCGGGTAGAGGTTCTGGGGCGCCCTGGCGTCCTTGTGGCTCTCGCTGGCGAAGCGGGGCAGGGTCCGCGACAGCAGGTCGGCCCGCTCGACCGCGTCGGTCACATCGCCGAGGCCGGGGAGCTCGACCCGCACGATGCCGCTCATCGAGTGGCTGCGGGGACCCGGCAGGCGGAGGTACCACGACCAGTTGGGTAGTTCGCCGCCGATGTGGAACAGCGGGGTCCGCTGCCCCGGTTCGAGGGCGCCGATCACCGCCTGCAGGTCCGTGCTCTCCAGGTACTGGACGTGCTGGGACTTGATGTACCCGGCCGACTCGGGCCCGGTCCTCGGTCCCAACCGGCCGTCGTAGACCACGAGCCCCGGCTCGTCGAGGTCGTCGGACAGGCGTTCCTCGACCGACATCATGTGGTTGTGCACCGCGAGGTAGAGGGCTTCGTCCGAGGCGAGCGGGATGGGTTTCAGCAGGTACCGGCCGGCGGCGCCGACGTCGAGGTCGGTCGCCGTCACCGATGCGCTGAACAACGCCCGCTCGACCAGGACGGACTCGATGGTGGCCCGACCGGGCACGCAGCGCACGGCCCCGGCGGCGACCGTGGCGCACACCCCGGGGCGATCGAACCCGTCCGGCTCACCGATCCAGATCCTGGCGTCGATGCGGCGGACGCCGTCGACGAACGTGATCGCCCCGGCCGGTCTGACCGCAGGATCGGGCGTGATCGGGACCCACCGGTCGGGGCGCACCTCGACCTCGACGTCGACCGGTCGCGACGCCTCCTGGAGCTGCTCCTCCCGGCTCGTGCCGTAATCCGGGGCCCACGTGTCGACGGCGAACCGCATGGGGGCATCGGACGGGCCGCTCATCGGGCCACCAGTTCGACCGTTGACGTGGTCGGCCCCTTGCGGACCTGGAACTGGGCCGGCATCCGCTCGGCCAGGTCGGCCACGTGGGTGACGACGCCGATCATCCGCCCGGACGAGGCCAGCTCCTCCATCGCCCCGGCAACGACGTCGAGGGTGCCGGGGTCGAGGGTGCCGAAGCCCTCGTCGAGGAACATCGACTCCAACTGGGGGGCATCGACCGGGGCGAGCTCGGCGATCGAGTCGGCCAGGGCCAGGGCCAGGGCCAGCGACGCCAGGAAGGTCTCGCCGCCGGAGAGGGTCCGCACGTCGCGGGTCTCATCCGCGTTGTGGTGGTCGACGATGGCGAACGCCCGCTCACCGGCGACCAGCGAATACTGCTGACCCGACAACTCGCGGAGCCAGACGGTGGCCCGCTCGACGATGCTGTCGAGCGCCTCGGCCAACAGCCAGCTCCCGAAGCCGCCGGCCCGCAGATGCCGGCCGAGCGCATCGTCGAGGATCCGACCGGCGTCAAGCTCGGCTGCGGCGGCGGCCAGCTCGCGGTCCTCGTCGATCCGTCGCCTGGCATCGGTCAGACGGGCCTCGGCCGCCGTCCTCGCCTCGGCCACCCGGGCACCGAGCTCCCCCGGCCCGGCCTCGGTGGCGGCGTCGATGCCCGCGTCGGCCGCAGCGGCGGTCAACCCGTCGAGCAGCTCCGCCCGCTGCTGCGACCGGCGCTTGCCCTCGTCGGCCAGTTCGACCCGCTCCGCCTCCAGCTCATCGCCACGGGTGGCGGCCCAGGCGGCCAGTGTGCGGTAGTCGGAGGTGAGCGACTCGTTCTCCAGCGGCGGTGGCCCGAGATCGGCGACGGCGTCGCGTCCCGCCACCAGGTCGGTCTGGAGCCGCCGGGCCGCCCGATCGAGCTCGTCCGCCGCGGCGACGGCGGCCGACCGCTCCGCCTCCAGTGCGGCCAGGCGGTCACCGGCGCCACGGCCCGCCGCCTCGGCCTCGTCGATCCGTTCGAGCAGCGGGCCGATCTCGCCGACGGCGTCGGGGTCGCCAAGGGTCGATCGCTGCAGCTCGAGCAGGTCGATCCGCTCCCGCTGCCGGGCCACCTCCTCGGCCAGCAATCGGTCCCGCTCCGTCAGCTTGGTCAGCTCACGGCTTGCCTTGCGGAGCGCCTGGGCCGCCGAGTGGTGACGCTGCTCGGCCGTCTCGACCTCGCCGGTGGCATCGTGATCCGGCAGCTCGATGACGTCACGATGGCACACCGGGCAGGGCTCACCGACCACGAGGGCTGCGGTCCACTCGGCGGCGTCGGCCCGCTGCCTGGCCGAGCGCATCGTCGACTCGGCGGTGACCACCTCGGCCTCGAGCCGCTCGACCTCGCGGCCGAGCTCCTCGATCCGTCCGGTCAGCTCGCCGGCCTCGCCGACGAGATCGTCGACGTCGGCCCTGGCCTCGGCCACCTGGCCATCGACGCTCTGCATCCTGACCAGGTCAGCCTTGTCTGGCAGCTCGCCGAGCACGGCCATCGCCTGCTCCCGCTCGACGCCGGCCTCCGCGACGGCGCGCTCGATGGCGGCCAGGGCCCCGCCCGCCTCGACCAGCTGCCGGTCGAGGCCGTCGACCTCGTCGGGGACGACGATCGTGGTCGCCAGCCGGGATCGGGCGTCGTCGATGGCGGTGACCCGGTCGCGGAGCGGATCGAGGGCCCGATCGATCTCGTCGAGGCGGGCCAGACCGGCGTCGACGGCCGTGCGCAACCGGTCGAGGGCGTCCACCCGGTCGACCTCGGCGGCCACGTCCTCGTCGCTCGGCGGGGCCAGGCGGCGTCGCTGGTCGTCGAGCATCTCCAACCGGATCCGGGCGTCCTTTGCCCTCGACCGGGCCAGCTGACCCATCCGCTCGTAGATCCCGAGGTCGAGCAGGCGCTGGAGGAGCTTGTCCCTGCTGGCCTGATCGTCGCGCAGGAAGGCGGCGAACTCGCCCTGGGGCAACACGATCGTGCGGGTGAACTGGGCGAAGTCGAGCCCGAGCAGGTCCTCGACGGCGGCGTTCAGCTCACGAACGTCGCCGGCCAGGACGGTGGTGGAGCCGCCGTCCTCGACCCGTTCGAGCCTGGCCTCCCTGGTGGTGGCCCCGTCGGCCTCCCGTCCCTTCGACGAACGCCGCCGGATCACCCGCACCGCCGTGTAGCGCCGCCGACCCGATTCGAAGTCGAGCCGGACCCTGGCCTCGGCCGACAGCTGATGGATCACGGGCGCAACCCGGTTGGTGTTGTCGTAGCGGGCAACCGATCCGTAGAGAGCGAAGGTGATGGCGTCGATCAACGTCGACTTGCCGGCCCCGGTCGGGCCGGTGAACGCAACGAGATCGATGCCGTCGAAGTCGAGCTCGACCCGGTCGCGGAACGTCGAGAACCCCTCCAGCTCGAGCCGGACGGGCCTCACGGCGCCACGCCCTCCGGTTCGACGGCCACCGGCCCACCAGCCGGTCCGGGGTCCCGGTCGTCGATCGTCACCGTCGCACCAGCTGGCGATGCATCGCCATCAGCACCGACCTCGACCGGTGAGCCGGCCTCGTCGAGCAGGGCGACGAAACGGGCCACCACCGCCGGATCGTCCATCCCCGCCTCGGCCAGGTAGGCGGTGAAGAGCTCTCGGGGGTCACGGCCCTCGCGGTGACGCGTCGGGCGGCTGGCCTCGACGGACTCGACCCGCACGTCGACGACCCGCTCCCCCAGTGCGCGGCGGACCTCCTCGGCCAGACCGGCCCGACCCGGCTCGGTGACCCGGACCCGCAGCCAGTCCTCGCCGAACGTGTCGTCGCCGTCGGCCAGTGCCGAGAGCTGGGCCACGGTGCCGGTGAGGGTCCGCAGCCGGCGACCGGCGGACAGCGGCGCCGCCGACACCTTGGCCGGGAGCCCCGGCTCGGCCTCGACGAGGTTGACCTGCTTGGCCTGGTCCTGTTCGCCGAAGTCGAGCTGGAGTGGGGATCCGCAGTAGTGGATGGCGGTCGGGCCGAGCATCTGTTGGGGTCGGTGCAGGTGGCCGAGGGCGACGTAGGTGGCCGACGGCGGGAAGTCGACCGACGACAGCCCGTACTCGTCGACCAGGTGGGCGGCCCGCTCGCCCCCGCCGGTCATGCCGCCGGTCACGAAGGCGTGGGCGACGACGAGGTTGACGTGGTCGGCGTCGAACGGGGCGCACAGCGCCTCGACGACCCGGCTGAGCCGCTCGGCATAGGCCTGGGCGTTCTCGTAGGCCGCGTTGGCCATCAGCTGCTCGGCCCGCACGATCGCCCGCTGCGACACGAACGGCAGCATCGCCACCCGGACCGGCGTGTCGCCGGCCTCGAACGCCAGGCAACCACCGTCGGCCGGGGGACGTGGCTCGGCCACCATCGTGATCCGACCGAGCCGGAGCAACGACTCGACGGCGGCCAGGCGGCGGGGATTGTCGTGGTTCCCGGCCACCGCCACCACCGGCGCCACCTCGGCCAGCCCGAGCAGGGCGTCGTTGACGATCAGCTCGCTCTCGGGGGTCGGGGCTGCGGTCTCGTACAGGTCACCGGCGACGACCACGAGGTCGACCGTCTCCCGGCGAGCCACCTCGACGACCTCGGCCAGGACCGCCCGATGCTCGTCGGCCCGGCTGTGGCCCCGGATCCGCTTCCCGACGTGCCAGTCGGAGGTGTGCAGGAGTTTCATCGGCTCGGTGGAGTCATCGGCTCGGCGGTCTCATCGACCGAAGGTCAGGAGGTGAGCCCGGCAAACGGATCGTCTGCCGGGGAACCCGCACCGTTGCCGTCCACGCTATCGAGATCGACGTCGGCCGTGGCCGCCGACCCATCGGTGGACCGGCCACCCCCGCCGCGGACCGCCTCGGCCGGGCGGGTGGCCCACGAGGGGAAGGGGAACTCGACCAGCAAGGGAACGGGCAGACGGGGCTGGGCCAGGTACATCGAGCCGGGCTTGAGGATCGTGGAGCGCTGGCGGGCCACCGCCGGCAGGAAGCCGTACTCGTCGCGCCTGGCCTCGGCCGGGTCGAGGCGGCCGACGATGCGGACGGCCGAATTGGCCACCACCCGACGCTCCACCTCGCTCGCCGTCTGCTGGGCCCCGACCAGCACGATCCCGAGCGAGCGGCCCCGCTCGGCCACGTCGAGCAGGATCTCCTTGATCGGGCTCGACGAGTCACGGGGGGCGTACTTGTTGAGCTCGTCGAGCACGACGAACTGCAGTGGGAGGGCGCTGCCGGAGGCCTCCTTGGCCTCGAATGCCTGACGGAGCACCACGCCGACGACGAACCGCTTGGCCCGGTCGTGCAGACCGTGGATGTCGACGACGGTGACCTGGTGACGGTCCAGGTCGAGGGCGTGGGCCTTGGCCTTGGCGATGTCGGCCCGGATGAGGTGCTCGACGTGTCGCTTGGCCGACGCCAGCCGGCGGATGAAGGCGTTGACCGTGCCGCTGCCGACGGCCCGACCGGTCCAGCGGGGGTCCGCCGGTTCGTCAGGGTCGGCGGGGCTGAGCTTGTCCTCCAGGGCGTCGACCAGGGCCGGGAACGTCCGTAGCAGCCGACCGTCGAACCGGACCGCCCCCTCGTCGGTCGCCTCGAGCTGGGCCAGCTGGGCCGTCACCGACTGTACGACGATCGTGTACTGCTGACGCTCGTCCTCGGCGTCGGCGAACAGGAACGGCAGCAGCCGTTGGTGGCAGAAGTCGGCCAACGTCCAGAAGAACGGGGCGACACCGGTCTTGCGGGAGCCGGTTGCCGGGGTGGCGTTCAGATCGCCCTTTCGGGGCGGGGCCAGGATGCCGACATCGCGGAACGGTCCCGGGCTCAGGCCGAGTGCCCGATAGCGGGCCGCCTGACCGTCGTCGACGAAGCGGTTGGCGTGGTCGAGGAACAGCAGGTCCTCACCCTTGACGTTGAAGATCAGGGCCCTGGTGTTGGCCGCGTCAGCCCCGAGCGCGCCCGACGTGAACATCGAGTACAGGAGGAAGGTGGCGTAGCTGGTCTTGGTGGCGACGCCCGAGATGCCCGAGATGTTGATGTGGGCGCCCTTGGTGCCGTCGATGAAGTCGAGGTCGAGGTAGACCGGCTCGTCGGCCCGGCTGAGCCCTGCCGGCAGGCGCCGCTCGACGGTGTCGAACGACAGCGCCGTGTCCCGCTGGGAGGCCTCGGCCAGCCGGACCGGTGTGCCCGGCAGCGGGGGCAGGAGGATCTCGGGCTCGAAGCGGGTCGGTTGCACCAGGGCGGCCTCGCTGACCTGGGCCGGGAGCGTGCCGTCGGCGATGAGGAACACGTCGCTCTGGAAGTGGGCTCCTTCGTGGCGAGCCCGGATCTGGGTCACCAGGCCGTAGATCTCCACGGTGGCGCCATCGGGCAGGCGTCGCTCCAGGGCCACCACGTCGTCGAGCTGGAGGGTCTGGCCGGGGGCGACAGCGACCCAGAACTCGAGCGGGGTGGCGTCGTCGACCCCGAGGACCAGACCGACCGCCGGCCGGCCCGTCGACGCGCCGGAGACGCTCGCCCGACCGGTCGCGCCGGCCGCAGGGGGGTTCGAGGCCGCCATGGCCTCCACGGTAGTTGCCCCCGCCGACGACGGCGCGGACTCGGGCTCGGCCTGGCCACGCCCCCTCGGTTGGGCGCCCCGTTGTGTCAGCCGGCCGGCGTCAGGTCGGCCAGCGTGTCGACGAGCGCCTGCAGGCGCTCGATCGGGAAGTCGGCCTCGAGCTCCTCGATGGCCGCCAGTCGCTCGCAACGGCTGGCCTCGGCCGCGTCCTTGCCCTCGTCGGACAGCACGGCAACGACGGCCCGACGATCGCCGGGTGGCCGCTCACGGACCACCAGGCCACGACGTTCGAGGCGGTCGAGGCGGGCGCTGATGTTGGCGACCGAGGAGCACCGGGTGGCTGCGATCTCACCGACCCGCATCGGGCCGGAACCGAGCAGCAGTCGCAGGACCTGGAGATCCTCGGCCGATCCGACCTGGAGCGTTGCCGCCGCCAGCCGGTCGAGACGGTTGATCTCGGTCTGCAGGTGCGCCAGGATCCGCTCCACCGAGCAGGCCTCATCGCCGGTCATGGCCGGACAGCCTACCCTCGGCGCATTCTGAAAGCGTGACAGTCAACAAATTTGACATCCTTGGTGCCGGACGTGCCGACAGGAGCGTGCTGGCCACCACGGCCGCATCTGGCGGTTGCCTCCGAGCCGCTCGTTGGGGGCAGGCACCGGTGACGCTCCTGGCCCGGCCCGCCAACGGCCTCGACCGTGCGCCGAGGGCGAGGGGCGCCGGGGACCGAGCCGGGTTCGCCCGACCGCTCCGGGCCGGGCGACCGCTCAGATGATCGGGTCGAGGAGGTCAAGGTCCTCGAGGAGCAGGTCGTCCATGTCGGACACCAGATCCGGGCCGAGCAGTGCTCGCTGGCATCGGGGATCGCCGAGCGCCCCCGCCGGGTCCTCGTAGGGCTGTCGTTGGGCGACGATCACCGCCAGCCGGGTGACGAAGTCGATCATCCCCGAGAAGCTGTCCGGTTTCGTCTCGAAGTCCCTGGCGCCGAGGTCGTGGCTGAGTCGGATGTCGACATAGCGATGTGAGGTGCTGAACACGACCACGGGGATCTGCCACAGCACCGGGTGGGCCTGCAGGCGGTCGAGGGTGCGGTGGCCGTCGAGCCGGGGCATGCGAAGGTCGAGAACGATGGCATCGGGGAGGTCATCGAGCGTCCCGATCATCGACAGGCGGTTCAGGAGCTCCGCGCCGTCGTCGACGAAGCTGAGCTCGATCGGCGCCCTCGCCTCATCGGTCGCCATCACCATCAGCATCTGGTCGTTGCGGTCGTCGTCGGCCATGACGATCCGAAGCTTGCGATCCAGCGACACGGCGGGCAGCGCCCGCGCAGCGTCAAGAGCGGCGGTCATACGGTTTCTCCCTCGAGACGGCGGTTGGGACGAGCGACCGGACACGGGACAGGTTCGAGCGCTCTGAAGGTCCTTGTGGGGCCTTATCGACCCCGCCATCACCTCTGTCCCCCGCCGAATATAGGACGTTCCCCGCACCACTTCCGGCGTCACATCGTTACGAGTGGGTAACGAAGAATCAGGCCGACATCGGTGTCGGTCGACGTCAGGATCTCCGCACGTTTGGCGGTGGCCAAACTCCGGGAACGGCGCCGCATTCGAGTAGATCGGCGGTGATGACACCGAGGAGATCCTGGAGACGAGCGACCTCGTCGGGCTCGAGCCGATCGAGCGGCCCGGCCGAGCGCTCGTCGGTCGCCCCCTCCACGTCGGAGCGGAAGCGCCGGCCGGCGTCGGTGTAGGTTCCGTCGGCGACGAGGATGCCCCGCGACGTCAGCCGCTCGCCGGCCGCCGCCCACTCCTCGTCGGTCCAGCCCCGGATGCCGGTGATGGTCGCCTGGTTCCCGTGGCCATGGGCCGCCATCAACAGGTGTGACTCGAGCCCGTCGACTCCTGCGGCGGCGAGGGCGAGGTTGTGACCGTCCCCCCGGTACTCCCGCCAGATGGTGCACGCATGCCACAGCCGGAGCGCAGGCGAACCGTCCGGCCACGGGAGTTCGGCGTGGGCAGCGGCGAGCGGGCGGGCCTCGATCTCGATGGCGGCGACCGCCCGGGCAGACAGCTCAGCGGCTTCGGCGAGCTCGGCGTCGAGACGACCGTCGGCCCAGATCCGGCCGAGCGCCTCGGCCACCAGCTCGTTGCGACGGGCCAGGATCTCGGCCGGCGTGAGGATGCCCCAGACCCCCGGCACCGCACGCTCGACCATGCGGGGCGCGAAGTTGTAGAACGTCGCCGTGACGACGGAGGCCGGGACCGGACCCATCGGAGCCGCCCGGTAGGCGAAGTAGGCATGCCACCAGCCTCGGTAGCCGTCGTCGGTGAGTCGGCCGATCTCCGGGCTGTAGTAGGCGACGGTGTGGATCGCCTCGACCTGGCGGGCCAGGCGCCGCACGGGCCGTCCGTCGATCTCAGGGGTCATGGCCGCCAACGCTAGTGCAGCGACGCCGGTCGAACCCCGTGACGCTCCCGCCAGCTGCAGCCATGAGGACCTTGTTCACATGTTGCTGCGCCCCGCATGCAGGAAGTATATGCACCAAGAATCGGCACTTATTTATCCTTGATCCGGGATTTTCTCACGGAATCGGGACCATAAAAGATCGTTTGCCAATCGGTATCGATGGGGGTAAATTTACCCACCGCTAGGTACAAGCCCGGGGGGTCGAGGCTCTCCACACACGGAGGTGTTTTTGTCATGTCATTCCGCCGCGGAGTTCCGTCTGAGACGGGCTCTCTACCAACCAAGTCTCGCCACAGGATCAAGCTCTTCTTGGCCTTCCTGGTGGCCGCCGGCATGGCCTTCGCCGCCGGCGAGGTCCTGCCGGCGTCGGCACAGTCGGCACCGACCGTGACCCGGGTGTCGCCGTCGAGCGGCCCGGTGAAGGGTGGGCAGACCATCGTCATCACCGGCACCGGCTTCACCGGCACGACCGCCGTCAAGTTCGGCGCCGCCGGCACCAACGCCACCAGCTTCGCCATCATGAACGACAAGCAGATCGTCGCCGTCGTGCCAGACGCCAGCGCCGCCGGCGCCGTGCTGATGGAGGTCACCAACGGCACCGGCGCCAACACCACCGGGGCCAACTACACCTACCTGGCGCCAAAGGTGACCAAGGTGGATCCCGGCTGGGCCGACAAGGACGGCAGCGGCCGGATCACGATCACCGGCGAAGGCTTCACCGGTGCGCTCGCCGCCGACGTCCAGTTCGACAACGACGCCGTCCAGGCCGTCTGGGTCATCTCCGACAAGCAGATGGTTGTCCAGCCGGCCGCCGACAGCTCCGGTTCGGTCCCCTACGGGCAGATCGACGTGGTCGTGACCCGCAACTCGGTGGCCAGCGCCACCAGCGACAGCTCCAAGTTCGTCTTCACCAGCGACATCCCCACGATCACCCAACTCGAGGACGGATCGAGCACCCAGGTCACCGGTACCGACGGGGTCGCCGTCGGTGGAACGATGACGATCATCGGTACCCGCCTGTGGGGGCTCGACCAGGTGGCGTTCGGCACGACGAGGGTGACCAACTCGGCAGACATCACCGTCGCATCGGACGGCAACTCGGCCACGGTCGTCGTGCCGAACCGCAGCGCCGGCCCGATCGACGTGGTCGCAACCAACGCCGCTGGCGACAGCGTCACCAACCTCAACACCGTGTACAGCTACTACAGCTCGTCTGCGCCGACGATCACCCGGATCTACCCGGAGGCGATCGACAAGACCAACACCACCGGTGGCGGAACGGTGCTGATCACCGGTCGGGGACTCACCGGGGTCGGAACCGGTCAGATCACGCTGACCTGCGCCACCGGGACCCCGACCGCCACGTCGGCAACCTCGATCAGCGACACCAGCCTGGTCGTCGTGCTCAGCCACAACGCCGGCACCGCCGAGTCGTGTGACGTCACCATCGAGAACCCGACCGACAACACCAAGACGGTCACCAGGACCGCCGGCGTCCGCTACGTCTAGTCGAACCGCTCGGGGTCGGCGGACCCGAGCGCGCCGCAGTCGCTGATCGACGCCCCCTCGTCGGCCCACCCCCCGGGCCCGGCGAGGGGGCGTTCTGTCGTTGTCACGCAGCCGTGGCACGACCAACCGACGCAACCACCAGAGGAGATGGCACGCCGCCACCGACCGGCCAACGGGCATGGCGTCCTGTCTTGTCACGCAGCCGTGGCACGACCAACCGACGCAACCACCAGAGGAGGTGGCACGCCGCCACCGACCGGCCAACGGGCATGGCGTCCTGTCTTGTCACGCAGCCGTGGCACGACCGACCGACGCAAACCACCAGAGGAGGTGGCACGCCGCCACCGACCGGCCGGGCTCGTCGCTCGGCCGGTTGAGCGGGTCGGGTAGCGTGAGTCGATGAACAGCGGTTGGGAGTTCTGGATCGATCGGGGTGGCACGTTCACCGACGTCGTGGCCCGGGCCCCGGACGGGTCGAGCCACACCCACAAGCTGCTCTCGGAGAACCCCGAGCACTACGACGACGCGGCCATTCAGGCCATCCGCGACCTCCTCAGCCTCGACGGCGACCAGCCCATCCCGACCGAGCGCATCGACGCCATCAAGATGGGCACGACCGTGGCCACCAACGCCCTGCTCGAGCGGCGGGGCGAGCCGACGGTGCTGGTCACCACCCGGGGCTTCGCCGACGCCCTGCGCATCGGCTACCAGGCCAGGCCGGACCTGTTCGCCCTCGACATCGTGCTGCCCGAAATGCTCTACGAGCGGGTCATCGAGGTCGACGAGCGGATGTCGGCCGACGGCCGCACGCTGGTCGACCTCGACCTCGACCGGGCGGTGGCGGCCCTCAGCGAGGCCAGGGCCGACGGCTACCAGTCCGTCGCCGTCTCGTTCGTCCACGGCTACCGCCACACCAAACACGAGGAGTTCGTCGGCCGGGCGGCTCGGGAGCTCGGCTTCCCCCAGGTCTCGGTCAGCCACGAGGTCAGCCCGTTGATGAAGCTCGTCGCTCGGGGCGACACGACCGTCGTCGACGCCTACCTCTCCCCCGTCCTCCGTCGCTACGTCGACCGGGTCGCCGCCGCCGTCGGTGACACGAGACTCCTGTTCATGCAGTCGAACGGCGGACTGGCCGATGCTGGCCGCTTCCAGGGCAAGGACTCGCTCCTGTCCGGGCCGGCCGGCGGGGTGGTCGGCATGGTCGCCACCGCCGAGGCCGCCGGCTTCGACCGGCTCATCGGCTTCGACATGGGCGGCACCTCGACCGATGTGTCCCACTACGCCGGCGAGCTGGAACGGACCTACGAGACCGCGCTCGACGGCGTCCGGGTCCGGGCCCCGATGATCCACATCCACACGGTGGCCGCCGGTGGCGGCTCGATCCTCGCCTTCGACGGGGCCAGGATGCGGGTCGGACCGGCGTCGGCCGGCGCCGACCCGGGGCCGGCCAGCTACGGCAACGGCGGCCCGTTGGCGGTCACCGACGCCAATGTCGTGCTCGGCAAGCTCCGCCCCGAGTACTTCCCCGCCATCTTCGGCCCTGGCCGAGACGAGCGCCTGGCCGTCCACGCCGCAACCGCCGCGTTCTCGGCGCTGGCCGACGAGGTGCGCGCCACCACCGGCAACCCGACCGATGTCGAGGACCTGGCCGAGGGCTTCCTGCGGATCGCCTGCGACAACATGGCCAACGCCATCAAGAAGATCTCCGTCCAGCGGGGCCACGATGTCGCCGACTACACGCTGGTCTGCTTCGGCGGTGCCGGCGGTCAGCACGCCTGCCTGGTGGCCGACAACCTCGGGATCGAACGGATCCACATCCATCCGAAGGCCGGGGTGCTGTCGGCCGTCGGGATCGGGCTGGCCGACGTCCGACACGTCGGCGAGCAGTCGATCGAGCGAGACCTCGACGACGACGGGTTCGCCACCGTCGTCGGTCGCTGGGCGGCGCTGGCCGACGACGGCCGCCGTGCCCTGGCCGAGCAGGGGGTCGACGCCGACCGGATCGACGTCGTCCGCCGCCTGTCGCTTCGCTACCGGGGAAGCGACACGTCGCTGTGGGTCGAGGCCGACGGGCCGGCAGCCGCCCGGGAGCGATTCGAGACCCTGCACCAGACCCGGTTCGGGTTCACCGCGCCCGAGACGACAGCGATCATCGAAGCGGCCCAGGTCGAGGTCGTCGGCCGAGCCGATCGGGTCGCCGCGGCGGCACCATCTTGGGCGGCCGCAGGCGCCGGGCCACCGATCGTCGAACACGGCGACCCGGCGCCGGAACTGGGCCGTCACCCCGTCCGGATGGACGGTCGCACCGTCGACACGCCGTTCCACCGGCGCGACGATCTCGCCCCCGGCCAGCCGATCGACGGCCCGGCCGTCATCGTCGAGGACACCGGCACCACTGTCGTCGAGCCGGGCTGGCGGGCTGCGCTGACGCCGACCGGCGACCTGGTGATCGAGCGGGTCGCCCCCCGCCAGATGGTCACCGCCGGTGACAGCGGGACCGCTGTCGACCCGACCCGGCTCGAGATCTTCAACAACCTGTTCATGAACGTGGCGGAGCAGATGGGGGTCGTGCTCGAGAACACGGCCGTGTCGGTCAACATCAAGGAGCGGCTCGATTTCTCCTGCGCCATCTTCGACCCGGACGGCGACCTCGTCGCCAACGCCCCCCACATGCCGGTCCACCTCGGCTCGATGAGCGAGTCGATCAAGTCGACGATCGAGGCCAACCCGGCGATGGAGCCGGGCGACGTCTTCGTGATGAACGCCCCGTACCGCGGCGGCACCCACCTGCCCGACATCACGGTCATCAAGCCGGTGTTCGACCGCGAGCCGGGGCGCGGCGCCCGGCCGGTGTTCTACGTCGCCTCCCGGGGGCACCACGCCGACATCGGCGGCACCGTGCCCGGTTCGATCCCGTGTGACTCGGCCACCATCGACGAGGAGGGCGTGCTGCTCGACAACGTGAAGCTGGTCGAGGGTGGGCGTTTCCAGGACGACACGATTCGCTCGATCCTGACCGCCGGGACCTGGCCCGCCCGCAACCCGGACCAGAACGTGGCCGACCTCAAGGCCCAGGTTGCGGCCTGCGAGAAGGGGGCGACCGAGCTCTGGCGGGTCATCGACCACTATGGACTCGACGTCGTGCACGCCTACATGGGTCACGTGAAGGACAACGCCACCGAGTCGGTCCGGCGGGTCATCGCCGCGCTGAGCGACTCGTCGTTCCGCTACGAGATGGACGACGGCTCGACCATCGCGGTGGCCATCACCGTCGACCACGACGACCGCTCGGCCACGATCGACTTCGCCGGCACCAGCCCGATCCACCCCGGCAACTTCAACGCCCCGCCGGCGGTGGCGTTCGCCGCCGTGCTCTACGTGTTCCGCTGCCTCGTCGGCGACGACATCCCACTCAACGCCGGCTGCATGGTGCCGCTCCGTCTCGTCCTCCCGGACGACTCGATGATCAACCCGTCCTACCCGGCGGCCGTGATCGCCGGGAACGTCGAGACCAGCCAGGCCATCGTCGGCGCACTGTTCGGGGCGCTCGGCGTCATGGGCTCGGCCCAGGGCACGATGAACAACGTCGTGTGGGGCAACGACACCCACCAGTACTACGAGACGGTCTGCGGCGGTTCCGGGGCAACCGCACACGCCGACGGCTGCTCGGCCGTGCACACCCACATGACCAACTCCCGGCTCACCGACCCGGAGGTGCTCGAATGGCGCTACCCGGTGGTGCTCGAGTCGTTCACCGTGCGCAACGACTCGGGTGGCGCCGGCACCAATCGGGGCGGCGACGGTGTCGTCAGACGGCTGCGGTTCGAGGAGGCGATGGAGCTCAACACGATCTCCGGACATCGGGTCGTGCCGCCATACGGCGTCGCCGGCGGGCGGCCAGGAGCGGTCGGGCGCAACCTGGTGATCCGGACCGACGGCTCGGTCGACGAGCTCGGTGGGGCCGACCGGGCCGACATCGGCGTCGGCGACGTGTTCGAGGTCCACACCCCCGGCGGTGGCGGCTACGGTCCGCCGGACCCGGGCCGGGGCCCGGCCGACCAGGTCGAGGACGTCGACGAGGTCGAGGACGTCGAGGAGGACAACGGTGGCTGACGACGGGGTGTGTGTGATCACGGGAGCCGGGCGGGGCATCGGTGCCGCCGTGGCCAGGCGGCTGGCGGCCGAGCGGCCGGCCGTGACCCAGGTCCTCACCTGGATCAACGACGAGACGGCCGCAGCCGGCGTCGCCGATGAGGTCGAGGCCGTCGGCGGTCGGGCGGTGACCGTCCGAGCCGACGTGGCCAGCGAAGCCGACGTGCTGGCCGCCTTCGCCGCCGCAGACGGGCTCGGCCCGCTGCGGGCGCTGGTCAACAACGCCGGCGTCGTCATGCCAATCGGCCGGCTCGACGAGTTCGCGGCCTCCCGCATCGAGCGGACCGTGGCGGTCAACGTCACCGGCTCCCTGCTGTGCGCCCGCGAGGCCGTCCGCCGCATGTCGACCGCACAGGGCGGCGGCGGTGGCTCGATCGTCAATCTGTCATCGCGGGCCGCCAGCTTCGGCAGCCCCGGCGAGTTCGTCGACTACGCGGCCTCGAAGGGCGCGATCGACACGTTCACCATCGGCCTGGCCACCGAGGTTGCTCGGGAGGGCATCCGGGTCAACGCGGTCCGGCCAGGCCTCATCGACACCGAGATCCACGCCAGCGCCGGCAAACCCGACCGGGTGGAGGCACTGGCGGACCGGATCCCCATGGGTCGGGGTGGCACGGCCGACGAGGTCGCCGCATCGGTCTGTTGGCTGCTCTCGGACGACGCCTCCTACGTCACCGGCGCGTTGCTCGATGTCGGCGGCGGCCGCTAGGACCGCCACCCGAGGGCTCGACGTCGGCGGCGGCCGCCAGAACCGCCACCCGACGGCTCGACGTCGGCGGCGGCCGCCAGAACCCCCACCCGACGGCTCGACGTCGGCGGCGGACGCCAGAACCCCCACCCGACGGCTCGACGCCGGTGACGGTCGGCGCTGCGCCGTCGCTACCATCCCACGTCACATGGCGGGAACGACACGCGTCGACATCGACTTCGGGGAGGTCTTCCGCACCTCCCGGGCGGATCTGGTGACCTACGCCGCCAGGCGTGGCGCCGATGACCCGGAGCTGCTGGCCGATCGTGCCCTCACCGACTGCTACGGGGCGCTGAGCCGGCTACGCAGCCGTCATCCCAAGGT
>JBCCVL010000146.1:0-16015 GCA_039195375.1 Actinomycetota bacterium | reverse complement strand
GGCGCCCGGTGGCGCCGGACCAGCGTGTTAGGCGGCCATCAGCTCGGCGCCACCGAAACCGACGCCGAAGCGCTCGCACCAGATCTCGACGGTGCTGAACACGGTGAGGTCGACATCGGTCGGGATCTCGTAGTTCTGGTCGCCGATGTTGCCCTTCAGGTTGCCGAGGCTGACGAAGCTGCCGTCGTCGGCCCGGAGGTAGACCTTGAGGTCGGGGCCGTTGTCGGAGTCGAAGTTCTCGAAGCGGAGGAACCGCTGCTCACTGCCGTCGTTGAGCACCAGCGCGTCGCCGGTGATCTCGTAGCGGGACTCGCCCGAGAACTGCCCGCTGAACTGCGTGACGATCTCGGCCGGCTCGGTGTCTGGCATGGCGTCGTCGGCCGACTCGTCCGACTCGGTCCGGTTCTCCTCGGCATCGGCCATCGCCTCCTGGAACTCCTCGGTTTCGGCGGTGGCGTCCTGCTCGGCGGCGGTGGCGGTGAAGATCGGACCGGCCTCGTTGACCTCGTTGTCGATGAAGGCGGCCTGGATGCCGAAGAAGCCGAAGGCCAGCCAGGCCAGGAAGGCGACGACGACGATGGCCACTCCGCCCAGAAGTGGTTTGTTCTGCGTGAGATTCATGAATGGGGAACGGTCCTCGCTCGGCTGCGATTCCGGCAGCGGTGGTGAACAAGCTGTGAACGGCCAGGACGTGACCCCGGCCCGAACAGCATCCTACGATGCCGAGGGAGCCCTGGGAGGAGCGGCCCTGCACCCGACATCGGAACGACTGGCCCGACAATGAACGGCTCGATGGCCAGCGACCCGTCGACGGCACCCCGCCGACCGCCACCCGAGCGCCTCCACGACCTCGATGCGCTCCGGGCGTTTTGCCATGCCTGCTGAGCGGCTTCTTCACCACCCTGCTGTGGCGACGACGCCGACACCAAGGCCAGGCTCGGCCTGCCCCCACCGACGGCCGAGCCGGTCGATCGACCGAGCTGAGCCTCGGCCCAGAACCGAACGACCACCCGAACCAGAGGAGCACACGTGGACATCAGCATCGCCGGCATGTTCGGCAACAGCCCCCGCCGAGACGTCGGCTTCATCCGGGCGTTCGCCGTGGCCGCCGAGGAACTCGGCTTCCGAGCCCTCTACGCCCCCGAGCACGTCGTCTTCTTCGCGTCCTACGAGTCGTCGTACCCCTACACGATCGACGGCTCGCCGGCCTGGGGCCCCGACACCGGCATCTACGACCCGCTGTTCGTGTTCCAGGCCGCCGCCGGCGTCACCACCGAGCTGCGGTTCTGCACCGGCGTCCTCATCCTGCCCCAGCGACCGGTGCTGCTGACGGCCAAGGAGGTGCTCACGCTCGACCACCTGACCGGCGGGCGATTCGAACTCGGCGTCGGGTCGGGCTGGTCGTGGGAGGAGTACGAGGCGCTCGGCGTGCCGTTCGCCGAGCGCGGCAAGCGGATGGACGAGTACCTCGACGTCCTGCGACTGGTCTGGGCCGAGGATCGGGCCACCTACGACGGGCGGTTCATCAGCTTCGACGGTCTCGTGCTCAACCCGAAGCCGGTCTCGGCCGGTGGGCCGCCGATCATCGTCGGCGGCGACTCGGCCGCGGCGATGCGGCGGGCGGCCAGGACCGGCGACGGCTGGTACGGCTGGTGGGCTCAACACGACGACCACCCGCCCCTGCCGCAGCACCTCGAGCGGCTGCGCACCATCCTCGCCGACCACGATCGGAGCACGGCCGACCCGGACTTCAGCCTGCGGCTCGGCCTGCCCGTCGGAACCGGCACCCCGGACGAGGTCGGTGCTCGACTCGACGAGGCCCGAGCCCTCGGCGTCGACGAACTGGTGCTGGCTCCCCTCGTGCCGACGTCGGGCTTCGAGGAGTCGCTGGCCGCCTGGGCCGAGGCCGGCGGGCTGGGGTCGTGACCCGGGGATCGGGGCTCAGACGGGGTAGGTGACCTCGGTCAGCTCCTCGGAGGCCGCCCAGAGGCGTTCCTGGATACCCCGGTCATGGGATCGACCACTCGACCGGACCACGACGGGGTGGCCTCGGGTCTCCATGAACCCCTTCGGTCCGTAGTACTCGCCGCCTCGTGCACCCGGGTCGGTGGCCGCCCGCAGGGTCGGGAGGGCTCCCATGGCTGCGCTCTGGGTCATCAACCCGAGCACCGGGCGCAGGAGGTTGGCGCCAGGGATGTAGCGGCCGAGCTCGGTGTCGGACCCCCCTGGGTGGGCGGCCAGCGCCACCGTCTCCCGATCGGCGACGGCCAGCCGGCGCTGCAGCTCGTAGGTGAACAGCAGGTTGGACAGCTTGGACCGGCCGTAGGCCTCGATGCGGTTGTAGCCCCGTTCGGCCTGGAGGTCGTCGAAGTCGATGCTCGACCGCAGCCGGTGACCGATGCTCGACACGGTGACGATGCGCGAGCCGGGCACGCCGAGCAGCCGGTCGATGACCAGGCCGGTCCAGGCGAAGTGGCCGAGATGGTTGGTGCCGAACTGCATCTCGAAGCCGTCCGCCGTCTGCTGATGCGGGGTGTACATCACGCCGGCGTTGTTGATCAGCAGGTCGACGTGCTCCCGGCGGGCGGCCAGCTCTTCGGCCGCCGAGCGGATCGAGGACAGGGAGGCGAGGTCGAGCGGGAGCACGTCGAGCTCGGCATCGGGGTGGACGCTGCGGATGTCGGCAACGGCCGCCTCACCCTTGTCGGTGTTGCGAACGGCCAGGGTCACCGAGGCGCCGGCCCCGGCCAGCTCCCTCGCGGTCTCGAGCCCGAGGCCGGTGTTCGCCCCGGTGACGACGGCGACCCGGCCGCCCTGGTCGGGAATGTCACGTGCGGTCCACGTCATGGCGTCGCTCCTCGTGCTGCTCGCCGGTGCCTCGGGCTCGCCGGCCGGTCCCGTCGTGACAGGGACCGTCGCCGCAGTCTAGAAACGGTCGAGGACCGGCACCGGGTCGGCCGGGGAGAACCGTCGACGGGTGAGCTCGGAGGCAGATCGCATGGAACCGATGAACGAGCTCGGCTTCTACACCCTGGCCGGCGCGCCGGAGACGCCGCGGGAGCTGATCGACGAGGTTCGATCCGCCGAGGCGATGGGGCTCGGCTCGGCTTTCGTGTCGGAGCGCCTCAACGTCAAGGAGGCGGCGACGATCTGCGGAGCGGTCGCAGCCACGTCCGACCGGATCGGTATCGGCACCGCGGCCACGAACCACCACACGCGGCACCCGATGGTCACCGCCGCCCACGCGATGACGATGCACACCCTCAGCGGGGGCCGGTTCACCCTCGGCCTCGGCCGTGGCATCGACCGGGCGTCAAAGGCCTACGGGCTGGCGCCGATCACCACGGCCCAGATGGAGGACATGGTCGGTCTCCTCCGCCGGCTGTGGAACGGGGAGGTCGTCCTCGGCCACGACGGCCCGGCCGGGTCGTGGCCGGCCCTGGCCATGCGGGGGATCGAACCGACCCACATCCCGATGTCGCTGGTGGCGTTCGGCCCGAACTCGCTTGCGCTCGGCGGTCGCTGCTTCGACGCCGTCGTGCTCCACACCTTCTTCACCGACGAGACGACGTCTCGGGTCGTCCGGGCCGTCAAGGACGCAGCCGAGCAGGCCGGTCGGGACCCGGCGTCGGTCCGGGTCTGGTCGTGCTTCGCCACGATCGGCGACCACCTGCCCGAGCCGCTCCGGTTGATGAAGACCGTCGGCCGGATGGCCACCTACCTGCAGGCCTACGGTGACCTGATGGTGAGGACCAACAACTGGGATCCGGGGGTGCTCGAACGGTTCCGGGCCGAGCCGCTCGTCGCCACCTTCCCTGGCGCCATCGACCAGCTGGCCACCACCGAGCAGTTGGAGCAGATCGCCCCCCTCATCCCCGACGAGTGGCTCGCCCCGGCCGCCACCGGCAGCCCCGACCGGTGCGTCGCCGCCATCCGCGGGCAGTTCGACCTCGGCTGCGACGGCGTGATCCTGCACGGTGCCAGCCCGGATCAGCTCACGCCGATCGTGCGGGAGTACCGTCGCACCCGACCGGCCGGCGTGTTCGACCACCTGGCCCCCAACCCCGGCGGCTGACCCGCCCCCTCGAGGAGAGCCCCGACCATGGTGAAGTACGCAGACGGCCCGACGGCCGAGATCACGATCGAGATCGAGGCCCCACCGGCTGCGGTATGGCCGATCGTCACCGACATCAACACCCCCGCCGCCTTCTCCGACGAGTTCCAGGGCGCCGACTGGGTCGACGACGGCCCGGCCATCGGCGCCAGGTTCGAGGGTCACAACCGGCGGGAGTCCATGGAGTGGACCGTGCCCTGCACGGTCACCGGCTTCGAGCCCGAGCGGCTGTTCGAGTGGACGGTCGGCGACGTGGCCGACAAGGTCGCCCGCTGGCGATTCGAGCTGACCCCGACCGACGCCGGCTCGCAGCTCCGGTTCGACGCCGAGATGGGGCCGGGCCGATCGGGCCTGACCCCGATGATCGAGCGGAACCCGGAGGCGGAGGAGGCGATCGTCGAGATGCGGCTCGGGCACTGGCGGGAGAACATGACCAACACCGTCGAGGGGATCAAGGTCCTGGCCGAGGCCAGCACCGCGGCCGGGGAAGGCGAGTCGTGACGCTGACGATCGGGGTGATGGTCGGTGGCGCCGACCGGGCGTCGCTCGATGCGGTTGCCGAGGCCGAGCGCCTCGGGGCGGGCTCGGTGTGGGCCCCGGAGGCGTGGATGTACGACGCCCTCACTCCACTCGGGTACCTGGCGGCCAGGACCGAGACGATGCGACTGGCCACCGGCGTGGTCCAGCTCGGTGCGAGGACGCCGGCGATGCTGGCCATGTCGGCCCTGGCGTTGCAGCGCATGTCGGGCGGGCGGTTCATCCTCGGCGTCGGGACCAGCGGCCCCCAGGTGATGGAAGGCTGGCACGGCGTGCGCTTCGACCGGCCGGTGACCCGGACCGCCGAGACGATCGACATCATCCGCACCGTCCTGTCCGGCGAGCGGTTGAGCTACGACGGCTCGGTCTACCGGCTGCCGCTGCCGGACAGCCAGGGTCGGGCGATCCGCTCCCCGGTCGTCGGCGACGACCCGCCGGCCCCGCTGCCGATCCACATCGCCTCGATGGGCCCGGCCAACCTCCGACTCACCGGCGCCAAGGCTGACGGCTGGATCGGGACGGCGTTCCTGCCCGAGTCGGCCGACGCCTACCTCGACCCCATCCGCGCCGGAGCGGAAGAGGCCGGTCGCAGCCTCGCCGACGTCGAGCTGTCGGTGGCCGTCGGGCTCGACTTCACCGACGATCCCGAGGAGGCCGGTCGACGCCACGCCGCCGGCTACGCCTTCACCATCGGGGCCATGGGCTCGTCGTCGACCAACTTCTACAACCGGGCGTTCGCTCGCCAGGGGTTCGGCGATGCCATCGAGGAGGTCAAGCGGTTGTGGGAGGCCGGCGACCGCGACGGGGCCGGTCGAGCGGTGCCGATCGAGATCGGCCTGCACACCAACCTGGTTGGTGACGACGCCGCCGTCTCCGAGCGCCTCCGCCGCTACCGGGCCAGCGGCGTGCAGACGCTGCGGGTCGGGATCAACGGCGACACGACCGAGCGCCTCGACCAGCTGGCCCGACTGCTCGACCTCGTCAACGCGGTCAACGCCGAGCCGGCGCCGGCCTGACCGGGCCCCCGGTCAGGGAGCGTCGACCCGGAACCTGTCTCAGGCGGGCCTGCCGCCGGGCACTGGCGATCCGCCCGCCGGCTCCGGCCACCCCGGCCGAATCGATCGCCGGGGCAGCCCGCCGAGTCAGCTCAGCTCGATGCGGCCGCCGAGGTCGGGCGGACCGTGCCCTCGATCGTCACCCGCTCACCCCGGCGATGATGGGGGTGGTAGTCCCACACCGCGTGGTGCTGGGTGCAACGGTTGTCCCACAGCACCATCGTCCCCGGCTCCCATCTGACCCGGCACTGGAGTCGGGGCTGCTCGGCGACGTGGCGGTACAGCAGGTCGAGGAGGGCCTGGCTCTCGTGCTCGGCCAACCCGTCGATGGTCGTGGTGAAGGCCCGGTTCACGAACAGCAGCGGCCGACCGGTCTCGGGGTGGCGGGCAACGACCGGGTGCCGGTTGACGGGGTAGTCACGCCCCGGGCGGGGCTCGTACCCGTAGCGACGGAGGTCCTGCCGCTGGTCGTGCACGGCGGTGAGAGGTTCGAGCAGGCGCCGGATCGGCTCCGACAGCGTCTCGTAGGCCACGTGCATGTTGGCGAACAGCGTGTCGCCGCCGTGGGGCGGAGCGTCGGTCAACAGCAGGATCGAACCGAGCGGCGGGATCTCGTCGCACGTCACGTCGGCGTGCCACAACCCACCGTTGTTGAGCCTGGTGTCGGGCCCCGACTCGACGACGAAGATCTCCCGATCCCCCTTGAACGTGGACGACCGCTGCGACGGGTGGACGTGGAGCGAACCGAACGCCCGACCGAGGTTCTTGTGCTGCTCCCGGCTCACGTGCTGGTCGCGGAACACCAGCACGTGGTGCTCCAGGAACGCGGCCCGTATGGCGGCGATCAGCGCCCCGTCGAGCCGGTCGACAGCGAGGTCGACCCCTCGGACCTCGGCACCGATGGCCGGGCTGATCGGGTCGACGTCGAGGGGCCGCACGCCTCCGAGGGTAAACCGAGGTGTGGTCGACGGTCAGATGGACCGGCGGACCCTGGCTGACCCGGGTGGTGCCGCTCCGGCGGGTACGTTGGTCGCATGCCCCCGTCCCACCACCGCCCGGGCCGGCTGGTCATCGTGGTCGCGACCGCTGCGCTGCTCGCCGCCGCCTGCGGCTCGGACGACGATCCGTCCGCGCCAGACGAGACGCCCGATGCGACGGTGACAACGAGCACGGCGCAGACCGCTGAAACGACCGCCGACGACACCGGTTCAAGCAGCAGCACGAGTACCAGCACCGGCTCGTCGACCACGAACACGTCGGTCCTGCAGCCCGATTCGACCAGGGGTACCGGTCCCGACCAGCAGGCGCCGCCGCCCGGAGCCGACGAGGAGGCGATGGCCGAGCTCCGGGACCGGCTCGGGGTCACCAAGGTGGTGGTGCGGGCCCGTGGCCTCCTGGTCAGCGACAACGGCAGCGACCGCTTCGAGCTGCCAGACGACTTCGCTGAGGTCCACCCCGCTCACCTGGTCATCGGTGTCCGCATCCTCGACGACACCGGCGAGTTCGTCTGCCCGGAGCTGGTGGTCGGCGACGACGGGGTGATCGTCGACGTGGTCCGGTCGGACTCGGGCTCCACCGTCGTGACGATGGAGGATCGCCGACCGCTCGTGTTCGACGGCGGCGCCGGCGAGACACCGATCGAGCGCTGGACCTACGACTGCGACAGTGGTCAGCGGAGCGATCTCGACCCGGCGGCATCGGCCACGTGGACCGGTGACGTCGTGTTCGAGCGGCGCATCGGCGAGACCGGCCCGGTACTGGTCACCGAATGGGGCCTCGGCGACACGCCGGCCGTCGTGACCACCGGCGACGGCATCGAGCTGATCGCCTTCGACGACGTGGCCTGGGACCACGCACTCTCCCCGGACGGCGCAACGCTCTACTACACGAGCTTCGCCGGGACTGCGGCGGCCGCGCCGCCGCGGGCCGTCACCGCCGTCGACACCACCACCGGGGTCGAGCGCTGGACCGTCGACCTTCCCGGCTTCGTCCACGTGGTCGACGATCGGGTCATCATCGAGGTGGTCGACGCATCCGCGCTCAACGACCTCGGCTGGTTCGACACCACCGACCTCATCGTCGTCGACGGCGCGACCGGGGCGGTGCTCGACGAGTTCCCGTTCGCCAACGACCTGGTCGGCATCGCCTGAGGTCGCCCGACCGCCCACGCCGGTGGTGAGCCGGGCGATGGGCATGGCCAGGCGGCCGGGCCGGCCGACGCGACCGACGACTACGGTCGGGGGATGGGCTCGACCGATGACCAGCCGACCGCCGGTGACCCCGTCGACGGCGTCCGTCCGCTCGATCTCGACCGGCGGGTCGACCCCGAGTTCGCCGCCGCCCTGGCCGCCCGCCCGCTTCGAGGGATCCGCCGACTCGACCAGGTCCGCCGGGCCCGGGAGGTCATGGAGGCGAGCCGGCCACCGTGGACGGCGCCGGGGACGGTCGACGTGGTCGACCACCACGCGCCGGCGGCCGACGACAACCAGATCCAGGTCCGGGTCTACCGCCCGACCGACCCGGGTGGCGGTCGGCCGCAGGCGGAAACCCGGCCGGCGCTCTACTGGATCCACGGCGGTGGGCTGATCGTCGGGTCGGTGACGATGGATGACCGGCGATCGACGGCCCTCGTCGAGCAGCTCGGGATCACCGTCGCCTCGGTCGAGTACCGGCTGGCCCCCGAGCACCCCTACCCGACGCCGCTCGAGGACTGTTACGCCGGCCTGACCTGGCTGGTCGAGCACGCCGACGAGCTGGGCATCGACACCGACCGGATCGCGGTTGGCGGGGCGAGCGCCGGGGGTGGGCTGGCTGCGGGGCTGGCCCTCCTCGCCCGCGACCGGGGCGGACCGCCGATTCGATTCCAGCTGCTCCGCTACCCGATGCTGGACGACCGGAACCGCACCCCGTCGAGCCACGCCCAGCTGGACCCCCGGGTCTGGCACCGCGAGGCCAACCACCTCGGCTGGTCGGCCTACCTCGGTGACGGGGCCGGGAGCGACGGCATCGAGCCGTACGCCGCGCCGGGGCGGGCGAGCGATCTCGCCGGCCTCCCGCCGGCGATCGTGACCGTCGGCGACCTCGACCTGTTCCTCGACGAGGACGTCGACTATGCGCGAGCCCTGTCCCGGGCCGGTGTGCCGACCGAGTTGCACGTCTATCCCGGCGCCTATCACGGCGCGATCAACGACAACCCCGACGCCGGTCTGACGCAACGCTGGTTCCGGGACGAGGCGAACGCCCTGGTCCGGGCCCTCCCGGAGCCCCCCGGCCCCGCCTCGGCCTAGGAGGCCAGGAACCGGCGGGTGGTCCGGACCACCACCTCGGCTGCGGTGGCCATGGCCTCCGGTGTGGTCGCCGCCTCGGGTACGTCCCCCACCGTGTGGAACAGGGCCGAGCCGCCGACGAACGACAGGACCCGGGCGCCGGCGGCCCGCCAGGTCCCGCCCTCGCCCGGCCAGGGGTCGGGGGTCCGCAGCGTCCAGTTGCCGACGGCGGCGAGGTCGGCCAGGTCGGCTCGGGTCTCGCCGTCGGCCGTTGCGAAGACCGCACGGCCCCGATCGAGCACCCCCTCGCCGTCGACCCACTCGACCGCACCGACCGACGCCCCGAGGTGGATCACAGCGTCCGCGTCGACCGAACGGGACGCCAGGTACCGCTCGAGTCCGAGGTGGTCGAGCTCGTGGCCGCTGCAGGCGACGAACCGGACCTGGTGGTCGGCGGCCAGGTCGGCCGTCAGGGCAAGCGCTGCGGCCAGTCCGGTCCCCCGCTCCCCCGCCGCCGGGGTCCAACCGCTCAGCGGCGTGGTCACGGTGACCGGCCGGGCCGAGGTCGGGCCGACCGTGGCCACGACGTTCGGGGCCGTCGCCGGCTCGGTCGATGCGGTGAAGGTGAGGGTGGCGGCCGGGACGTCCCGCAGGCGATCGGCCGCCACGATGATCGCCGGCGGGCCGGACCGGACAACGGGGACGCGATTGCACTGGATCGGGTGCGGGGTCGGTCCGGACAGGGCCAGCGCAGCAGCTGCGACCCCCTCCCCCGCCAGCCGGTCGAGGTGGGCGTCGAGGCCCCTGGCCCCGCCCTCGATCCGGCCATCGATCGCCATCGGCGTCACGTCATCGGTCTCGACGTGGCCGACGGCGCTGTAGAACACCGGGACCGACGGGATCGGCTCACCGGCACCCGATCGCAGCTCGGCGGCGACGACGTACCGGTCGACGTCGAACGGCTCGATGTCGGCCTCGCCGCCGCTGGCCCGGAGCCGCTCGACCAGCCATCGGGCGGTTGCCCAGTCGGGCTCGGTGCCGGTGTGGTGGAGGCCGAAGCCGGCGTAGCGCTCGACGATCCCGTACAGCTCCTCCGCGCTCGCCATCGGTCCCTCCACCCCTCAGCCGTCGGCGTCGCCCGGTCCGGAGCTGGCCGGCGACCCGCCGGCGAGTTCGTCGAGCCGGCGCTTGACCACCAGGGTCTGCGCCTCCTCGCCGCCCTCGGCCATGTGTCGGATCCGATCCCCACCCTCGATCCACACGTGGCAGGTGTTGGTGAGCCGCCTGGCTGCGCTCGGGTCGGGTGGTCGCTCGACGAGGGGGTGGGGCAGGCCGGCGGTCATCGCCTCGACCGCCTCGTGGCCGCGGACGCTCTGCATCGCCACCGGCGCCATGGCCTGGATCAGTGCCGTGGTGTGGGAGCAGCCGCGGGGCCCGCCGAACCGCTCGCGCACCTGGTGGGTGAAGCCCCGTCGGAGCGAGAGGCCGACCAGGTTGTCGTAGTGCTCGACGATGTCGGGGCAGACGTCGTTCGGGAAGGTTCGGAACTCGGTCGAGGCCGACAGGATCTCCATGCTCGGCAGCGCCACCTCGAGGGTCACGATCATGTGGTGGATCGTCAAGGGTTCGGGGTCGTCGGGGATGTAGATGCCGGGTGGCTTCTGGTCGCGCACCGCTCCCTGGACGAGGATCCGGCCGGCGTCGAGGTGGTAGGACTGGACCCGGTACTCCCGGTTGTGGAGCAGCGGGCCGGCGCCGTCTGGCGCTGCGGGGAGGATCGGGTCGGTCAGCAGGTCGGGGCCACCGTCGGCGACATCGCTCACGACTCCCTCCGATGGGTCAGGGCCAGGTCGGCCAGCTCGGCGATGATCTCGCCGAGGCGATAGTCCTTCGGGGTGTAGACGGCAGCGACCCCGGCGGCCAACAGGTGGCGCCGGTCCTCGTCCGGGATGATCCCGCCGACCACAACGGGTGCGTCGACGCCCTCCGCCCGCAGCAGGGCGATCGTGTCGGGCACGAGCTCCCGGTGGCTCCCCGACAGGATCGAGAGGCCGATGGCATCCGGGTCCTCGTCTCGGGCCGCAGCCGCGATCTGGGCCGGGGTGCGACGGATCCCGTCGTAGATCACCTCACACCCGGCATCTCGGGCGGCGACGGCGATCTGCTCGGCCCCGTTCGAGTGACCGTCGAGCCCGGGCTTGGCGATCAAGATCCGGGGTGGCCCGCCGGGAACGGCCCGCATCCGCGCCGCGACGGCGGCCAGGGTCCCGGGCCGGTCGGGGTCGCCGCCGGGGATCGCGCCGGCGGCCCGGACCCCGGTCGGGGCCCGGTAGTCGCCGTAGACCCGGCGGAGGCAGTCGGCCCACTCGCCCGTGGTTCCACCGGCGTTGGCCAGGGCGATCGTCGGCCCCATCAGATTGTCGGTGCCCGCCGCCGCCCGCTCCAGTTCACCGAGGGCGGCGGCGACGGCGTCGTCGTCGCGGTCGGCCCGCCACCGCTCGACGTCGGCCACCAACTCGGCCTCGACGGCCGGGTCGACCCGCAGGATGCTGTCGGCCCCGCCGAGCGGCGATGGCTCGGTCTCGGTGAAGTCGTTGACACCGACGACGGTCTGCAGGCCAGCCTCGATCCGCCTGGTCCGCTCGGCGTTGGAGCGGACGAGGCGGCCCTTCAGCTCGTCGATGCACTCGAACACGCCGCCGAGCTCGAGCACCTCGTCGAGCTCCGCCATCGCCGCCTCGGCCAGCTCGGCGGTCCGACCCTCGATCACGTTGGAGCCGGCGAAGATGTCGTCGTACTCCAGCAGGTCGGTCTCGAAGGCCAGGATCTGCTGGGCCCGCAGCGACCACTGCTGGTCCCACGGCCGGGGCAGGCCGAGGGCCTCGTTCCAGGCCGGGAGCTGGATCGACCGGGCCCTGGCGTTGCGGGACAGGGTGACGCCGAGGGTCTCCAGGAGGATCCGGTGCACGTTGTTCTCCGGCTGGGCCTCGGTGAGGCCGAGCGAGTTGACCTGCACGCCGTAGCGGAACCGACGGGCCTTCGGGTCGGTGATGCCGTAGCGCTCGGCGGTGAGGCGGTCCCACAGCTGGGTGAAGGCCCGCTGCTTGCACGTCTCCTCGACGAACCGGATCCCGGCGTTGACGAAGAACGACATCGAGGCGACGACCGCGGGGAAGCGATCGTCGTCGACCTGGCCGGAGTCCCTGACCGCGTCGAGCACCCCGATCGCCGTGCCGAGGGCGTACGCGATCTCCTGGACCGGCGTCGCCCCCGCCTCCTGGAGGTGGTACGAGCACACGTTCATCGGGTTCCAGCGGGGCACGTGCTCGGCGCAGAACGCGATCACGTCGACGGTCAACCGGCGGCTCGGACCTGGTGGGAAGATGTAGGTGCCCCGGCTCAGGTACTCCTTGACGATGTCGTTCTGGGTGGTACCCCGCAGGGTGGCCACCTCGACGCCGTTGTCGGCGGCGTTGGCCACGTGCAGGCCGAGCAGCCAGGCCGCCGGTGCGTTGATCGTCATCGACGTGTTCATCTCGCCGATCGGGATCCCGTCGAACAGGGTGGCGAGGTGGCCCTTGTGGACCACCGGGACGCCGACCTTGCCGACCTCGCCGGCGGCAAGCGGGTGGTCGGGGTCGTGGCCGGTCTGGGTCGGCAGGTCGAAGGCGACCGACAGGCCGGTCTGGCCCTTGGCCAGGTTGGTCCGGTAGAGCTCGTTCGAGGCGGCCGCCGTCGAGTGGCCCGAGTAGGTCCGCATCAGCCACGGCCGGTCGGGGGTGCGTGGCCCGGTCGGGCCGGGCCCGGGAGCAGGGTCGGGGATCGACACGTCTACGAGTGTGGCCCACCGTCCTCGCGGTTGCGAAGGCGATCGAGCCAGGCGTGCCCGGGGTGGAGCCGGGCCACCGTGTCGGTCAGCCAGGCCCTGGCCTCGACGTCGAGCGCCGGCAGCGCCGCCTCGAGATCCGCCATGTCCTTGGCCCGGGCGTGAGCGGCCTTGAAGGCCAGCGTCACCTCGGGCCGCTGGTAGCGGAGGCCATCGTCGGCCACCCACGTCACGTCGTCGAGCGTTGCGGTGACCGACGGATCCCGCCGGAACACCCACCGACCGTCCTCCGTCGGGGCGATGATGATGTCGAGCAGCCAGGGCCCGGTTGCGTCGGTCCGGACCCAGAGCTGGTTGACCCACTCGGGGACCGCCTGGTCGACGGTCAGCATCGGGCAGAGCATCCCGCCGCCGGCCAGCCACAGGTGATGGTGGCCGTCGAGATGGGTGAACAGCCTCGGGACGTCGTCGGCGAGGACGCTGAGGTCGACGTCGTCGTGGGCCCGATGCACACCGGTGAAGGCCTCGATGGCCCAGCCGCCGACGATCCACCAGGGGGCGTCGAGGCCATCGAGCAGGCCGGCCGCCTCACCCGGGTCGAGCCGGGCCAGTGGCCCATAGCGGGCCTCGAACTCCTCGTCGGTGAGCGCCCAGAGCCGCGGCAACAGGTCCTGATCGATCACGTGGAGCCCCCCTTACCGATGTCCCGTGTGGGGTCAAGACCCTACATGGGCAGAAAACGTGTAAGTGCTGGTCGGGTTCGTCGGTCTTGCTCACGGAACCTCGCCGAGAGTCGGCGTCGGGTCCCGAGGAGGACAACGACATGGAACGCCAATCCCGCTCCGCCACCACCAAGAACCGGCGCCGGCACCCGGCCGCCGTGGTTGCGCTGGTGCTGGCCACCCTGGCCGGGCTCATCGGCCTCGCCCCGGCAACGGCTGATGCGGCCGAGCCGCCGACCGTTACCCGCTGGTGGCTGCTCGACGCCGACACCGACGCCCGCATCATGGAGCTCACCGACTACCAGCGGCTGATCCTGCCGGTCCTCCCGGACAACCTCTCGATCGAGGCCGAGACCAACGGCGAGACGGAGAGCGTGAGCATGCGGATCGAGGGCGTCGAGTCGTCGCTCGAGAACTACGCCCCCTACACCCTGGCCGGCGACCCCTACGGCGACGTCACCCCAGTCCACGCCCTCGGCAACCCGGGCTGGCTGACCGTGTCGGCCCAGCCGTTCGCCGCCGACGGCGCCGGCGGAACCGTCGGGGCCGAAGCCAAGCTGCGCCTCTACCTGCACGAGCCGACGTTCATCGTCACCCACCCGGACGACTCCGGCGACACCCACCCCGGCGACGGCGTCTGCATCCCGACCCACGTCGACGACGGCCTCGACCTCACCTGGTTGCCGGCCAGGGAGCTCCCCATCGACGTCCTGCGGCCGGTGAACGACCTCCGGGTCTCGATCACCGAGGCCACGGCCGAGAAGGTCGAGCTGACCAAGGCCGCCGAGGCCACCAACCGGATCGACCGCAGGGCGATCGACGGCCGGGCCGACCAGCCCGCCGTCATCGGTAAGGTCGACCTCGAGCTGGTCAGCCCGGACTTCGACTGGCCGGTCGTCGAGCTCGATCCCGATCTCGACCTCACCTTCCCCGAGGTCGATCCGGGTCCCTGCACCCTGCGGGCCGCCATCGAGGAGGCCAACGCCCTCCCCGGCCGGCAGTCGATCCTCGTCCTCAGCGGCGTCGGTCCGTTCGAGCTGGAGCACGGCCACCTGGTGGTCAGCGACGGCGTCGACATCGAGGGGCACGGCCGGGCCGTCATCGACGCCGGGGAGCGCTCCCGCAGCTTCTACCTGACCGGTGACCACCTGGTGAACATGCGCAGCCTCGAGCTGGTCAACGGCAACCCCGGCCACTCCGACCGTGGCGGCGCCGTCTGGATCGACAACGACGCCCACCTGCAGATGAGCGACTCGGTCGTGCGAAACAACCGGGCCAACTACGGGGGCGGCATCTACCTCCAGAACGGCGGCGACCTGACCATGCGCTCGACCGCCGTGCGCGACAACATCGCCGGCACCCCGGACGACGGCATCACCGGTGGCGGCGTCACCCAGCGGGGCGGGGGCATCTACAACCTCAAGGGCGTCGTGAAGATCATCGACTCCTCGGTGTTCAAGAACCTGGCCGTCCGCGGTGGTGGCCTGTCCAACGTCGGTGGCACGATGCGGATCGAGAACTCCTCGGTCATCGACAACGAGGCCCTGGCCATCGCCGGCGGCATCGAGAACCATCACGCCGGCGACGACAAGGCCAACCTGCACCTGGCCTTCGCCACGGTGGCCCACAACAAGGCCGGCACCAGCACGGCTCCCCCGCCGAGCCACCGGGTCGGCGGCGGCCTCTACAACACCGGTTGGGCCTACATGGCCTCGTCGATCCTGGCCGAGAACACCGACGGCTGGTCGGCCGGCGACCCGCTGCATGCCCCGGACTGCTACAGCCCGAACGCCCACGACTTCACGTCGTTCCGCAACAACGTCGTCGGCGTGCTCAACGGCAACTGCGACGTCGGCGACTACAGCTCCGGGACGACGGCCTGGATCGACCACGGCACCGAGGGCTCGCCGCTCGACCCGGGTCTGAACGGCTTCCTGACCTGGGGTCACCTTGGCTACCGCAACCTGTCGGTGTCGAGCGTCGCCCTCGACGGTGGGGCCTCGCAGAGCGCCAGCCTCTATCCCTGCGCCGATCACGACATGCGTGACCGCACCCGCCCGGTCGGCGGCGGGTGTGACATCGGCGCCGTCGAGCGCCAGTAGCGACGGCGCCGGCCGCCGGCAGGCGGCAGCCGGCAGGCGGCAGGCGGCGACAGGATCGAGCCCGGGTTGGTGGAGCGGCGTCCACCGACCCGGGCTCGTGCCGCGGACGGGGCACACCGGCCGCCACGATCTCACCTCCTGTGGCTCCGGGGTCCTCCACCCGACCTCGGTCCGGCCGACCCGCTCGGCCCACGGCGATCGGCGGCGTCCGAGCGGCCCGGGTCCCAGTGCGGGCGGAGGATGTCGGCGAAGTCCGGGGCGAGTCGCTCGGGCAGGACCGGGTCGGACCTGCGGGTGACCGTCAGCACGGCGGCATCGACGGCGGGAACGGGCCGGAACGCGTCTCGCGGCACCGTCCACCCGAGCTCGAACGTCCACCACGGGGCCCAGGCG
>JBCCVL010000145.1:0-16176 GCA_039195375.1 Actinomycetota bacterium | reverse complement strand
TGAGCCGCCGGGCCGCAGGACCCTGGCCGCCTCGGCCACCGCTCCATCGCAGCCGCCCCAGATCCCGTTGAACGAGGTGACGACGTCGAACGAGTCGTCGGCCCAAGGCAGCTCGAACATCGTGCCGACGATCAGTTCGCTCGTCGGGGCCCGGCGGCCGGCGATGGCGATGAGCGCCGCCGAGGCGTCGAGCCCGGCGGTGGTCGCCCCGAGCCGCTCGGCCCGACCGAGGGCGTACCCGGAGCCGCAGGCGAGGTCGAGCACTGTCCGATTCGGCCCGATCCGGAGGCGGTTGAAGACGTGCTCGATGGCGTCACGGTTGTAGGGCTCGAACCGGTTGGCCCAGTCGAGGGCGGCGTGGCCCCAGGCCTCGCCGGCGATCTCCCAGTCCTCCCGATCGGCTGTGCTGGTCGTGGTGAGGTCGGACATCACGGGCTCCTCGTCTCGGTGTCACATCGGCGATCGGGTCCGGATCGCCGTGTCGGGCTGCTCGAACCCTGCCTCCATCGTCGGTCGCGCCGGCCGTCGATGCTTGGAGACGGCAGGGAGATCGGTTGAAGATGCGCCCCGTCTGAGCCGTCTGAGGCGTCTGAGGCCCGGGGGGGCTCAGCGGCTGCCGTGGTCGTTGGCTCCCGGTCGCCGCAGCGCCACCGACGCCTCCAGCCCGCCGTCGGCCCGGTTCCGCATGGTGAACCGGGCCCCGCAGCGGGCGGCCAGGGCCTGCACGATGGCCAACCCCAGCCCGCTTCCCGGCCGGTTCTGGTGCTCCGCTCCCCGCCAGAACCGGACCGGGGCCAGGTCGAGCTGGTCCCGGTCCATGCCCGGCCCGCCATCGCCGACCGATACCCGCACGTTGTCGAGGCCGAGCAGCACCCGGACGACGACGGGTGAGCCCTGCCCGTACTTGATGGCGTTGTCGATGAGGTTGTCGAGGATCTCGGTCACCGCCCACGCCAACCCGATCGCCTCGACCCGCTCCGGCCGGTCGCAGTCGAGGGTGACCCCGGCGAAGTCGGCCACCGGCTGCCAGCTGCGCACGGCGTCGTCGACGAGCGGTCCGAGGTCGATGACGGCCGGGGTGGTCTCGTCGTTCTCGGCCCGGTTGAGCTGCATGAGCTGCTCGGCCACGGCCTCGAGTCGGTCGAGCTCGGCCATGACCTCGCCGATGAGCACGGTGGTCGCGTCGGCGGCCGGTGCCTCGGTGGCGTGAACGCCGCTTGCGGCCAGCGCCGGTTCGGCGCGGTTCGCGGCCGCCAGCTCGGCCCGCAGGGTCTCGACCCGGAGCCGCAGCGGTGTCAACAGGTTGCCGAAGTGGTGCGACGCGCTGGTGACGAAGATCCGCTCCCGCTCGACCGCAACCGCCATCTGGTCGGCCAGCTGGTTGACGGCGGCCGCGACCTGGCGGATCTCGTCTGGGCCGTGCTCGGTGTCGGCCCGGGCCGTGAGGGAGCCGGTGGCGAGGTCGTCGGCCGTCTGGCCGAGCCGGCGGAGCGGCCGTGTGGCGACGACGGCCAGCGGGTGGGCGGCCGCCGCCAGCGCCGCCCCGGCCGTCACCAGGGCGCCGATGGCGACCAGCAGACTCCGCCTCACCCCGGAGCGGAGGTCGTCGGTCGGCCACCAGGTGGTGACCTCGATCGGGCCGGCCAGCTCCGTCTCGTTGACGAACGCGGCCGGCTCGCTCCACGGCCACACGACCGCACCGGGTTCGAGCGCCGCCGGCAGTTCCTCGCCGCCGATGGCGATGATCGGTGCGGCGCCGGTCGGGTTGGTCACGGTGACCAGCCCGGTCGGCCCATCGCCGACCGGTGGGGGCGCGTCGGTGGCGACGGCGACCACCGCTGCGAGGTGGGCGTCGGCCGCCAGCTGTGCCTCCTCGGCCGTCGCCCTGGCCGCCAGCTCGCGGGCCCACAGCATGCCGACCACGGCGAGCGACAGGACGTAGACCGGCACCAACAGCCGGATCAGTCGACCGTGCACGAGTGTCCTGTCAGGCTGATCATGCGACGAATTCGTCGGCGCGCGACGCCCCGGCCGGCGTCCTCGTCGTCGCCTCACACGCACGAGTGAGGCTTCCTCCTGCGTCCCTGCCAGTGACGCCGATCACCCGCCGAAGACCCTGCGAATCAACCTGACAGGACACTAGGCGATGGGCTCCTCGTCGTCGCCCCCGCTGTCGAGGGCATAGCCGACGCCGTGCACGGTGCGGATCAGCTCGCTCCGACCGGTCTTGTTCCGCAGCGAGCCGACGTGCACGTCGACGGTGCGGGACCGGCCCTCCCACGTGCTGTGCCACACCTGGAGCAACAGCTCACCCCTGGTGAAGACGTGGCCCGGTCGCGAGGCGAGCACGGCAAGCAGATCGAACTCCTTCGGGGTCAGCGAGATCGTCTCACCGTCGACCGTGACCTGGTGGCCGTCGTGGTCGATGGCGACGTCGCCGACGGTGACCGCGGCCGGCTCCGCGCCGGCCGTGTGCTCGTCGAGGCGACCGCTGCGCCGCAGCACCGCTTCGATCCTGGCCTCCAGCTCGGCGATCGAGAACGGTTTGACCACGTAGTCGTCCGCCCCGGCCCGGAGCCCGTCGACCCGCTGGTCGACCGCACCCCGTGCGGTGACGGCGATGATCGGCATCGTCGAGCGGGCGGCCACCGCCCGGCAGACGTCGAGGCCGTCCATGTCGGGC
Source organism: Actinomycetota bacterium (assembly GCA_039195375.1). GTDB lineage: Bacteria > Actinomycetota > Acidimicrobiia > Acidimicrobiales > SZUA-35 > JAHELU01. The sequence continues at coordinate 13,493 of JBCCVL010000145.1, read as the reverse complement.
AGCCCGAGGTCGAGCAGCATCAGGTCGCCGTCGGTCGCCCGGAGCGCGTCGAGGCCGGTGGCGTGGTGCTCGACGTCGTAGTCGAGGGCCGAGAGGGCGTCGATCACCGCGCTCGCCACCCGTTGATCGTCCTCGACCAGCACCACCCGCGTCCCCATCGCACCAGGGTGCCCGAAGCCTGGAGCGGGCTCCAGCACATGTAAGAGGTTTGTCAATTGTGCCTGAACCTCCTTTCTCGGTGTCGGTGGTCACTTCTAAGGTGGTGCACCACCGTCCCCCACTCGGGCGTCTTGGCTGTGCGCCTCGTGCCCCCGGGGGCAAAGGAGAGGAGAACACCCCCATGAGCAGGCTCTTGAGACTGCTGTCGTTGCTGTTGGTGCTGGCCCTCGGCGCCGCCGCGTGCGCCAGCGCAGACGACGATGCCGACGACACCGCACCGGAGGTCGAGGAGACCGACGACGCCGACGAGGCATCAGACGATGACGCTGATGCCGACGCCGACGCCGATGCCGAGGCGGATGACGACGAGGAGACGGTCGAGCTGACCCAGGGCGACGGCAGCCTGCTCGACGCGGTCATCGCCGCCGACGAGGTCAAGTGCGGCACCCGTGACGCCCTGCCCGGCTTCGCCGTGTTGCAGCCGGACGGCACCCACGAGGGCTTCGACAACGACTTCTGCCGGGCCGTGGCCGCGGCGGTCCTCGGCGACGCCGAGAAGGTCAACTTCATCGACCTCGAGACCGCCGACCGGTTCACCGCCCTGCAGTCCGGCGAGATCGACGTGCTGATCCGCAACACCACCTGGACCGCCAGCCGTGACGGCGGTGAGGGCGCCACCTTCCTCACCACGAACTTCTACGACGGTCAGGGGATGATGGTCGAGGCCGGGGCCTTCGAGAGCCTCGACGACATGGACGGCACCGTCGTCTGTGTCGCCTCGGGCACCACCACCGAGGGCAACGTCACCACCGAGTTCACCCGCCGTGGTCTGAGCGTCGAGGTGCTGTCCTTCGAAGACACCAACCTGATCCAGGAGGCCTTCCTGGCCGGTCGGTGCGACGGTTGGTCGTCCGACGTGTCCCAGCTCAGCGCCCTGCGGACCGCCTACCCCGACGGGGAGAGCGCCCTGACCATCCTGGCCGAGGTGTTCTCGAAGGAGCCGCTGGCCCCCGCCGTCCGTGACGGTGACACCGCCTGGGCCCAGGCCGTGAACTGGGCGGTGCTCGCCACCATCCAGGCCGAGGAGCTCGGCATCACGTCGGCCAACGTCGACGACTTCCTCGATTCGGACAACCCGGTCGTCCAGCGCTTCCTCGGCGTCGAGGTCGACGGGGCGATCCTCGACCCGGGCCTCGGTCTGCCGACGGACTTCAACTACCAGGTCATCAGCCAGGTCGGGAACTACGGCGAGATCTTCGAGCGGCACATCGCCCCGCTCGGTCTCGAGCGCGGCCCCAACGCCCAGTGGCTCGACGGGGGCCTGCTCTACGCCCCGCCCTACCGCTAGGCCACCGAACGGCTGATCCGGGCCGGCCCGCCACGACGGCTCCATCGGGAGCCGGGCTGGCCGGCCCCGGATCGACCGACATCACCTTCCGATGACCACGACCACACCAACCCCCGAGCCACCGAGCTCGACCCGGGAGCGCTCCACGGCGACCGCCACCGTGCCGTTCTGGCGCAACGTCCGGGTGCTGGCCTGGACGTTCCAGCTCGTCGTCCTCGCGCTGGTGATCGTCGTGCTGTCGGTCCTGTTCAACAACGTCCGCATCAACAGCCAGAACCAGGGCATCCCGACCGGGTTCGACTTCCTCGACCAGCCGACGTCGTTCACCATCCCGGCCAACGACCTGCGTGACACCCAACCGGTCCGAGACGCCATCGTCGAGGGCACCCTCAACACGCTGCGGGTCAGCATCGTCGGCATCATCCTGGCCACCGTGCTCGGTGTCCTCGTCGGGATCGGGCGGCTGTCGGGCAACTGGCTGGTCCGCAACCTGGCCAGGGTCTACGTCGAGGCGCTGCGCAACATCCCGCTGCTCGGCCTCGTCGTGTTCGCCTACCTGGCCATCGTGCTGACGCTGCCCCGGGTCGACGAGTCGATCCAGGCCGGCAACGTCCTGATCATCAACACCCGCGGCGCCTCGATTCCATGGCCCGACGGGACCAACCTGCTACTGGTCGGTCTGCTGGTCCTGGCCGGCATCGCCGGCTGGCTGGTGCGCCGCTGGCGCCTCGGGTTGTCGGAGCGGACCGGCGAACCGTCCCGGGTCGTCGCCTGGGTGACACCCGTCGTGCTCCTGGTGCTCTTCTGGGGCGCGGTGCTGGCCGGGGTCGGCGTCACCTCGCCGTCGATCGACGGACCCCGCGTGACCGGCGGCATGACCCTCCAGCCCGAGTACTTCGCCCTGCTGATGGCGCTCGTGACCTACACGGCCAGCCACATCGCCGAAATCGTGCGCGGCTCGATCCAGGCCGTGCCCCGTGGGCAGGGTGAGGCGGCCAAGGCCATGGCCCTCACCGGCGTCCAGCAGATGCGCCACGTCGTGCTGCCGCAGGCGTTCCGGATCGCCATACCGCCGATGGCCAACCAGTACCTGAACCTGATGAAGAACTCGTCGCTCGGGTTCGTCATCAGCTACTTCGAGCTCACGAAGGTGGTCTCGACCACGATCGGCAACCGCTCGCCGGCCATCCCGGCCTACCTGGTGCTGATCCTGATCTACCTGGTGCTGTCGCTGATCATCTCGCTGATCATGAACACCGCCAACCGACGCCTGGAGCTGCCGTCGCGATGACCACCGCACCGACCGCTCCGGCCCCCGCAACGCCGTCATCGCCGCCGCCGCCCCCGCCGTCGCGGGTCGGCTCGCTCGGGGCCTGGTTGCGGGCCAACCTCTTCCGCAACCGCACCGACGCCGTCGTCACCGTCGTCGTCGGTTCGATCCTGCTGTACACCCTGTACCGGTTCCTGCGGTTCCTCTTCGTCACCGGCCGCTGGGAGATCGTCCGGGTCAACCTGCCGCTGTACCTGACCGGAGCCTGGCCGTCCGACCAGCTGTGGCGGATCACCGCGGTGATCATCGCCGCCGCGGTGATCGGTGGCCTGGCCGCCGGCGTGGCCGCCCGTCGGGCCGCCGAGGCCCCTGACCGGGTCGACACCGGCCCCCGTCCACCTGGCCGGGTGGCGCTCGATCTGCTCGATCGGCTCTGGCCAGCCATCGCCACGGTCGTGTTGCTGCTGCTCCTGGCCCGCACGACGGCGCCGTGGTTGCTGGTGGCGGCGGCCGTCGTGGTCGCCGTCGTCGCCAACCAGGTCGGCCGGCGGCTCCCGCTCCGGGTCGGGTGGCTGGTCAACCTGGCCATCCCGGTCGGCGTCGTCGCCGCACTCTGGTTCCTGAACGGCGGTGTCGGCTGGAACGACTGGGGTGGGTTGCTGCTCAACCTCGCGCTGGCCGCCATCGCCATCACGCTGTGCTTCCCGTTCGGTGTGCTGTTGGCCCTCGGCCGACGGTCGACGTTCCCGATCCTGCGCCTCCTGTCGACGGTCTACATCGAGCTGTTCCGCGGTGTTCCCCTCATCGCGCTGCTGCTGCTGGCCAACCAGGCCCTCGGGTTCTTCATCCCCCAGAGCATCGCCCCCGGTCGGACGGTCCGGGCGATCGTGGTCCTCACGCTGTTCACTGCGGCCTACGTGGCCGAGATCGTGCGGGGAGGTCTGCAGTCGGTGCCGCCGGGCCAGATCGAGGCCGGCAAGGCCAACGGCCTGACCGCCGTGGCGATCACCCGCCGCATCGTGTTACCCCAGGCGATCCGCAACGTGATCCCGGCCCTGGTCGGGCAGTTCATCTCGCTGTTCAAGGACACGACCCTGGCCGGTGCGGCGATGGGCTTCCTCGACCTCCTGCGGGCGGCCGAGGCGTCGACCCAGCAGGACGCCTTCCGCGGCGCCGGTCTGATCGCCGAGGCACTGGTGTTCGTCCTGCTGGTGTTCTGGGCCGGCTCGTACACGATGTCGCGCGAGAGCCAGCGACTGGAGAAACGACTGGGAGTGGGGATCCGCTAGTGAGCGAACACGACGACAGCATGCCGGGCACGGACGGCGCCGGTCAGGCCACCGTCTTCGCCGACGCCACCCAGCTGGCCGACGGCGTCGAGCCGATGATCGAGCTGGAGGGCGTGACCAAGCGCTTCGGTGACTTCGAGGCCCTCAAGGACATCGATCTGCGGGTCGGCCTCCAGGAGGTGGTGGTCGTCATCGGCCCCTCCGGCTCCGGCAAGTCCACCCTGATCCGCTGCATCAACCGGCTGGAGGTGCACGACGAGGGCCGGATCGTGGTCGACGGCATCGAGCTGTCCGACGACGTCCGCCAGATCCTCGCCGTCCGCCGGGAGACCAACATGGTCTTCCAGCAGTTCAACCTGTATCCCCACCTCTCGGTGCTCGACAACATCACGCTCAGCCCCCGCCTGGTCCGCCGCCAGTCCCGGGCCGACGCCGAGGCCAAGGCCATGGCCCTGCTGGAGCGGGTCCGGATCCCCGAGCAGGCCCACAAGTACCCGGCCCAGCTGTCCGGCGGTCAGCAGCAGCGGGTGGCGATCGCCCGCTCCCTGGCCATGGAGCCGAAGGTCATCCTGTTCGACGAGCCCACCTCGGCCCTCGACCCCGAGATGATCAACGAGGTGCTGGAGGTCATGATCGATCTGGCCCGCGAGGGCATGACGATGATCGTCGTGACCCACGAGATGGGCTTCGCCCGCCAGGTCGCCGACCGGGTGGTGTTCATGGAGTCCGGTCAGGTGGTCGAGGTCGGCACACCCGAGCACTTCTTCACCAACCCCCGCGAGGAACGGACCCAGACCTTCCTGTCGCAGATCCTGTAGCTGCCGGCCCGGGCCGGTTGCCCGGAGCGATGGACGGGTGTCCTAGGCGGCCAGGGCGGCGACCGAGTCGAGGTGGCCGGCCAGGTGGGCCGACAGGTCGGCGGCATCGTCGGCCACCCCGTCGAGGAAGGTCGACTTCCGCTTCCGGGTGAAGGGCAGACCGATGACGTAGAACCCGGGCTCGGTCATCACCCCGCCGTCGTGGCGGATGGCGCCCTTGCGGTCGAGCAGACCATCGGGCAGCCACGGGTAGTTCGGGGTGAAGCCGGTCGCCCAGATGACGGCCCCGACCGACGTCAGGTCGAGCGTCGTGGTGTCGGTCGGGATCGACGTCGGCGCCGGACGTTCGGGGGCGGCCAGCTCGGCATCGAGGCCGACCTCGGTGGCGTAGGCGTCGAACCGGTCGAGCAGGCGGCCAAGCCGCAGGTCGGCGGTCGCCACCTGGTTGGCCAGCGAACCCGAGAACAGACCGATCGAGCCGTTGATCCCGGCCAGCCGGCCGACCACCTGCACGCCGTTGCCGTGAAGCGTGTTCAGGTCGACCGAGCGGCGCTCGGGCGAGCCGACCAGCTGGAGCGACGGGGCTCGACGGGCCTTCATGATGTCGGGGACCTCGTCCCACCGCTCGTCGAGCACGCCGGTGGTCGTCATCCACCAGTGGATGTCCATGCCCCGGTAGTCGCGGGGGAGGCGGACGTGGTCGCCAGCGGCGATGGTGACGTCACGCCCGGCCCTGGCCAGCTCGTCGGCCAGCTGGGCGCCGGAGGCGGAGGCGCCGACCACGAGGATCCGACCGTCGACGCCGATGGCGTCGGGGTTGCGGTAGTGGATCGGGGCCAGCTGGCGGATGCCGGCCGGGAGCTCGGCGCCGATGGCGGGGATCTTGGGGGTCGAGCAGGCGCCGGTGGCGACCACAACGGCCCTGGCCTCGATGGTCCCGGCGTCGGTGACGACCCGGTGCCAGCCGCCCGGGTCCGACGCCGGCTCGACGGTGATGACCGTCGTCCGGTCGACGACCGGTGCGGCGATGCGGGTCCGGTAGTCGGCGAGGAAGTCGACGACCTCGCCGGCGGTCATGTAGCCGTCGGGATCGTCGCCGTCGTAGCGGTGGTCCGGGAGGCGGGTCATCCAGTTGGGGGTCAGGAGCCGCAGCGAGTCCCACCGCTCGGTCCTCCAGGAGTTGGCCACGTCACCCCGCTCGATCAACACATGATCGATCGATCGCTGCGAGAGATGGCGGCTCATGGCCAGGCCGGCCTGGCCAGCCCCGATGATCGCCACGGTGGTCCGGTTCGGCAGGTGCTGGTCTGGTCCCATTGGTCGGTGTCTCCTGATCGGCCGGCCCGTCGCCGGCGCTCGTTCGCGTGGTGTTCGTGCTGGTTTCAGCATCGAACGGATGGGGTCACCGAGCTTGGAGACGATCGGGAGAGATTGTGGAGAACGACCCTCCGGCCGATCGCTGCGGTCGCCGAGCCGGGGCCGGTGGCCGTCGGATGGACCGACAGACGGCTGGTCTCGACGCCGGTGGGGAACGAGCTCGACGTGCCGAAGGCCGCCGTCGTCGAGCGCCGGGAGCGCTGCGAGGTGATCGATGTCACGTTCGCCGCGGCCGAGATCGGGGCGGGCGGCGGCGCGGACCGGGACCTAGAGTCGGGGCCATGTGTCGCAACATCACGATCCTCCGTGGTCTGGAGCCGGCCGCAACCGACGAGGAGATCGAGGCCGGAGCTCGCCAGTACGTCCGCAAGATCAGCGGGATCCGAGAGCCGTCGGCTGCCACCGAGGAGGTGTTCGAGGCCGCCGTGCGAGCGGTGGCCGACGCCACCACGGCGCTGCTGACCCAACTCCCACCTCGGAAGCAGCCGCCGACCACGGTGCCGCCGCTCCGACGCCTCGGTGACCGGGCGGCCGAGCGCCAGAACCCCCGCCAGCGAGCAGCGGCCGGCCGGCGGTCCGGCGGCCGCCGGGGGAGCGGCTCGTGATTGCCGCCGACGGACGGGTGCTGATGATCTCCGGTCCGGCCCGCGGCCTCGGTCGGGCCCTGGCCGAACGGCTCCGGGGTGAGGGCTACCGGTTGAGCCTCGGCGGCCGCGACCCGGCCGCCATCGGCGCCATGGTGGCCGAGTCGGGGAGCGGGCCCGAGGTGTCGGTCCACCGCTTCGACGCAACCGACGGTGAGTCGGCGAGGGCGTGGGTGTCCGACACGATGACCGAACACGGCCGCATTGACGGGCTGATCAACAACGCCGGCCTGCTGGAGCGCTTCGGGCTCGACGACTACGACGAGGCCGCCTTCGACGCCATGTGGGAGATCAACGTCAAGGCCCCGACCCTGCTGACCCACCTGGTGCTGCCCCACCTCCGGGCCGCCGGCGACGGGCGGGTGGTCAACATCGCCTCGGCCTCGGGCAAGCGGGTCAAGGGCGGGTTCTCCCCCGGCTACGCCATGACCAAGCACGCGGTCATGGCCCTCACCCACGCCACCCGCCAGCACGGCTGGGCCGACGGCATCCGGGCCGTGGCCGTGTGCCCGAGCTTCATCGCCACCGAGATGATCGCCGACGTCGACACCGGCGCCGAGCCCGTGATCGAACCGGCCGACCTGGCCGAGCTGATCACGACCTGGCTGGCCCTGCCCGGCTCGGCCTCGGTGGCCGAGCTGATCGTGAACTGCCGTCTCGAGGACGCATTGTGAGTGGCGCCGCCGACGTCACCCCGCCCGGGGCACGACGGTGAGCTCCGGGCTCCGGGTCTTCGTCACCCACAACCCCGAGGACCTCGACGCCTATTACGGCCGGGCCGTGCCCGAGCTCCGCAACGTGGTCGACGTCGTGACCAACCCGACCGACCACGACCTGTCGACCGCCGAGCTGATCGAGGCTGCGGTCGGCTGCCAGGTCATCGTGGCCCATCGGGCCACCCCGGGCGAGGGCGCACTCTTCGCCGGACGGCCGGACCTGCTCGCCTTCCTCCGCACCGCCGTCGACGTCTCCACCGTCGACGTCGACGCCGCCTCGGCCAACGGCGTGCTCGTGGCCCGGGCCGGGCCCGCCTACGTCGCCTCGACCGCCGAGATCGCCCTCGGACTGCTGCTCGACGTCGCCCGGGGCATCGGTGCCTCGACCAACGACTATCAACGGGGCGTCGACCCGCCCCAGCGTCCCGGCTTCCAGTTGCGGGGCAAGACTGCGGGCATCATCGGCTACGGCCTGATCGGCGCCCACCTGGCGGAGCTGCTGGTTGCGGTCGGCCTGGACGTGCTCGTCGCCGATCCCTACGTCGATGTGGTCCCGGAGCCGCTCCGATCGGTCGACCTGCCCACCCTGCTGGCGGGCAGCGACGTCGTGTTCCCGCTCGCCGCCTCGACACCGGAGACGAAGAACCTGATCGACGCCGACGCCCTGGCCGCCATGCGGCCCGGGGCGACCCTGGTCAACGTGTCCCGGGGCGAGCTGCTCGACGAGGTCGCGGTGGCCGCGGCCCTCGACTCGGGTCAGCTCGGACGGCTGGCGATGGACGTCGGCCGGGCCCCCGATCAACGGCCGAGCCCCGAGCTGGCCGGCCGACCCGGTGTCGTGGCCACGCCCCACCTCGGCGGGCTCACCCCGGAGAACGCCGACGCCCAGGCGATGAGCAGCGTCGAGCAGGTGACGTCGCTGCTCGCCGGTGAGCTCCCGCCGAGGGCGGTCAACCCAGACGACGCCAACCGCCTGCGCCAGTGGTGGGATCGGCGATGAGCGGAGCCACCCAACCGCCGAACGGCTGGCCGACATGAGCGACCCCACGTGGCCAACCCTGCCGCCCGGGGCCTGCGACACCCACCTGCACGTGTACGACCGGCGCTACCCGTCGGCCCCCGGTGCCCTCCTGCACCCGCCAGACGCCTCGGTCGACGACTACCGACGCATCCAGGCTGCGCTCGGTCTGGACCGGCTGGTGTTGATCCAGCCGACCACCTACGGGCTCGACAACCGGCTGCACCTGGAGGCCATGGCCACCTTCGGCGATGCCGCCCGCGGGGTGATGGTGGTCGACGCCGACACGCCGGTCGCCGAACTGCGTCGGTTGACCGACCTCGGGGTCCGTGGCGCCCGCTTCCACATGCTGCCCGGTGGTGCCGTCGGCTGGGAAGCCATCGACGTCGTGGCCGAGCGGGTCGCCCACCTCGGCTGGCACATCCAGCTCCAGCTCAACGGCGTCGAGCTGATCGAGCACGCCGATCGGTTGCGACGGCTGCCGACGCCGCTGGTGGTCGACCACATCGGTCGCTTCACCCCACCGCCGCCGGTCGACCACCCGAGCGTTCGGCTGCTGCTCGAGCTGCTGGAGGCGGGCCGGACGTGGGTCAAGCTGTCGGCGCCCTATGAGTCGTCGGCCAGCGGGCCTCCCGGGTACGTCGACGAGCTGCCCATCGTCGACGCCATCCGGGCCCGGTACTCCGAGCGCCTGCTTTGGGCCACGAACTGGCCCCATCCTGGCCAGGCCGACCCGCCGGACGGGCGCGACCTGCTTGGTCTGCTGGCACGATGGCTGCCGGATGACGATCTGCGCCGACGGGTGCTGGTCGACAACCCGACCGAGTTGTACTTCAGCTGACGCGGCCGGTGCCGCAGCGAATCCGAGAGGACCCGATGACCGATCCGACTGCGGCACCCGACGCCGAGTACGCCACGTACCCCTCCCTGGTCGACCGGACCGTGCTGGTCACCGGCGGAGCCGACGGGATCGGCGCCGGCATGGTGACCGAGTTCGTGAAGCAGGGGGCGCGGGTCGCCTTCCTCGACATCAACGCCACCAGAGGGGCGGAGACGGTTGCGGTCTGCGAGGCGCTCGATCCCCGCCACGTCCCGAGCTTCCACGAGGTCGACCTGACCGACATCGACGCCCTGCAGGCCACGATCGCCGCCGTCGTCGAACAACTCGGCCCGATCGCAGTGCTGGTCAACAACGCCGCCAGCGACGACCGCCACACGTGGCAGGAGGTGACCGCCGAGTACTGGGACGACCGGATCGCAGTGAACCTCCGCCACTACTTCTTCGCCATCCAGGCCGTCGCCCCCGGCATGTTGGCGGCCGAGCACGGTTCGATCATCAACATCGGGTCGAGCAGCTACATGATGCAGGAGGACTTCTTCCCCGGGTATGCCATCGCCAAGAGCGGGGTCGAGGGCATCACCCGCACGCTGGCGCGCACATTCGGGCCGAGCGGGGTCCGGGTCAACACGGTGCTGCCCGGTTGGGTGGCGACCGAGCGCCAGCTGACGAAGTGGTGGAGCCAGGAGGGTGAGGAGGGAACGCTGCGGGACCAGGCGATCAAGCGCCGCATCTACCCGAGGGAGTTCGCCCAGATGGTGCTGTTCCTCGCCGCCGACGACGGCGCCGCCTGCACCGCCCAGCAGTTCCTGGTCGACGGCGGCCGCCGCTAGCTCCGTCGGTTTCCGACAACGGTGGCCGCAGCCCTCCCGACCGCCGATCGACGGCCGGGAGGACGATCGGTGTCAGTGCGCAAAACTCGCCGGTGCCGTCGTGGCGATGGCGGCGCCGATGGCGCTGGCGGCCAGGGCCAGACGCACGAGTCGGTGCTTCATGATGTTCCCCCTTTCTCGCTGCTCGAGAGCTGAGGTGCCGTCACCCGCTCGTCGTCGGCCCCACCTCCGAGGCCGGCGTCGGCGCCGGTGCCGGACGCAACGCCAGGGCGGCATCGGCCGGGGCGGCACCGGGCGGGGCGGGATCGGCTGGGGCGGCATCGGGCGGTCGTTCACGGACGAGGCCGGACAGGTAGGCGAGCAGGCCGAGCCAGACGGCGACGTCGGCCAGGTTCAACGCCACGTTGCCGACCGGGAGCCAGTCGGTCACGGCACCGTCGTCGACCCGGTCGAGCAGGTTGGCGGCCGCCCCACCGATGAGCAGGCCGAGCGGCGCCGTCGGCAGCCGACGGGTCGCCCAGAGCCAGGTGGCGTGGCCGAAGGTGAACACGGTGGCGGCGGCGAGGGCGAGAACGGGGAGCGATGGCCCATCGAGGCGGACGAGCCCGAGCGAGAGGTCGGGGTTGGGATGGGTCTCGACCCCGAGCGTTGGAACGAGCGTCTTGGCCGCGAGGTCGACCCCGGCGACGGCCACGATCGTGACCAGGAGGCGTGTCACTCGGTGCCCGGGGTCGATGGGCCGAACGTAGTGGGCGTCAGCTGCGTGTCGGTGGATGGAGGCGGGGCCCGCCGCGGCCGAAGCAGAGGAAGGCGGCGGCGGTCCCGGCCAGCGCCGGGTCGGCATCGGCCAGCTCCCCCCACGCCGCGGCCAGTGCCTCGGCCGGCGTCGAGCCGGGCAACGCCCCGTAGAAGGTCTGGAACACCGTGGCGGTGTTGGCGTCCGGCACGGCACAGATCGGGGCGATCACCGTCTCGACCCCGGCCTCGATCCACGCCGACGCCGGACCGAGCTGCTCGGACCCCTGTTCGAGGTGCAGACTGCGGCCGGCATCGCAGGCGGCGAGGGCGACGACCGCCGGGACCCGGTCGTAGGCCGACAGTTCGTGCAGGGCGAACTCGCCGTCGTGCAGCCGGACCGAGCTGAACATGGGGTTGTCGGCCCGGAATCGACCGTGGGCGGCGATGTGCAACAGGTCGGCGTCGTCGAGAGCCCGATCGAGGTCCCGTCGCCTGGCCGACGGCGGCGCCGCGATCGGGCCGATCGGCGCCGCGGTGCTGCGGTGATCGTCGGCCGCGTTGGCCAGGTCGGGCCCGGCGATCAGGTGCAACCTCGGTTCGCCGATCGATGCCTCGTCGCCGAGCCACGCGGTGGCGCTGAACGCGATCGTGGCATCGCCTGTTGCCGCTGGCAGCAGCAGGCGCCAGGGAAGCTCCTGCAGGAGGCCCGGTGGGCAGAGCACCAGTCCATCGGCTGTCGGGACGGAACCGAACAGCCGGCCACCGAGGGCGCCCGCCCGTTCGACGAGCCGGTTCCAGCGTGGCGCCAGGTCGACGCCGGGCGGCGCCTGGAGGAGGCGGGCCAGGTCGCGCCGGAGGCGCGTCGCCTGGGCCCGGACATCCGACAGCGGTCCGATGGTCCGTAGCCGGGTTCCCTCCGCGTCGACGTCGACCGCGAGCAGCTCACCCCGGTGACCGAACCACTCGGTGAGGCGTCGCCCGCCGAGTTGCCAGACGAGCATCGAGCGCAGGTCATCGGGGCCCAGCTCATCGATCGGGGTGTCGGCGCCGACCAGTCCGGTGTCGGACGCGGTCGATCGGTGCGAGACCCGCCGGAGCCGCTCCTCGAGCTGGTGGATCGTCGACGTCAGCTCGGGATCGGGCTCGTCGGCCTCCGCCGCCTCTCGGGTGACGGTCCGCAGCTCCTGGGAGATGGCGGCGACCTCGGGGTCGGCCGACGGGCGAGCCCGAGGCAGACGGACCGATGCGGCCCGCCACCGCTCCTCGGCCGACAGGATCTCGTCTGCGTCACCGGTTGCGATGGCCTGGTCGAGCGACACGAACCGGAAGGCCTCGGCCAGCCGCCCCGACCCGGCCCGAAGCTCCGGATCGGCCAGGCGGCGGCGATGGGTCAGGAGGGCGTCCCAGGCCTCCCCGAGCGCGCCGTCGGCCCTCCCGGACCGCCACCGCTCGGCGATCGCCCGGTGCAACAGACGCTCCAACTGGGCGGTGACGGACTGGTCGATCACCGTCGGGTGGTCGTTGACGAACCGGTCCAGGATCTCGTCGTCGGCCGTTGCCATCCCGATGAGGAGCATCCGGTTGCGGACTCGGAGTGCCTCGGTGTGCCAACCGGTCGACTCCAGCTGCTCGATGGCGGATCGGGCGGCGGCGACACGCTCGGCGCTCGTCACCAACCCGGACTCGGCCGACTCGAGGGACACCAGGGTGGCCCGGGTCTCCCACAGCGAGCGGTCGGCCTGGCGGAACATGAGGCGGGCCCGGTCGGCCTCCTCGATGGCTCGCTCGCCGTCGTTGTGGTCGAGGAGGCAGACCGCCAGCCGGTAGGTCGCGTCGGCCTCCTGCTCGAGGTTGCCCCCTCCGGCGATGAGGTCGCGGGCCGTCGCCGCGTGGTCGACGGCGTCACCGGTCAGCCCGGCCAACCGGTACGTCTCGGCCAGGTCGTCGTAGAGGGCCGAATACGCCCGCACCGGGCCGCCGGCCTTGCGGTACTCGTCGAGTGCCTCCTCGAGACCGGCCAACGCCTGGGGGAGGTCGCCGAGACGGGCCAGCGCATAGGCCCGATTGTGGAGGCAACCCGCCACCAGGAATTCCTGGTTCGTCTCGCGGCCGAGTTCGATGGCCTCGTCGAACCGCTCGACCGCCCGGTCGATCTCGCCGAGCAGCAGCGCACAGTAACCGAGGTTGAGCACCACCCGGGCCAGTGCGTCACGTTCGCCGTCGTGCCGGCGGAGCAGGTCCACGGACCGGGCCAGCGACTCGGCCGCCGGTCGGAGCTCGCCGAGGTGCATGAGCAGGTAGCCGAGCTGGGACAGGGCGAGGCCCCGCACCACGTCGTCGAGGGGTTCGGCGTCCTCGACGAGTCGACGGAGCAGGCCGGTCGCCTCGTCGGTCGACCCACCGGCGGCCAGCGCGGCGGCGAGGGCGGTCACGACGCGGGGCCGG
>JBCCVL010000144.1:0-16467 GCA_039195375.1 Actinomycetota bacterium | reverse complement strand
GGTCGAGCGGCGTGAGCGGGAAGGTCGTGGTCGCCACCACCTCGAACACCTCGTCCTCGCTCCCGGGGGCGAAGTCGACGGTCACGATCGTGCCGTCCTCGCCGACGAGGCGGAGCGGCCCGCTCGCCGGGGGTTCGGCGGCATCGCTGCCGAGCAGCTGGTAGTCGCCGCCGTCGACCGCTGCGGCCACCGTGGCAACGGCGTCGGCCTCGTCGTCGGCGGACAGGCGGTACGTGGCCTTGAGGCTGCCGAGATCGTCGGCGGTGGCCACGTCGACCGACACCAACTCGGCCGCCCGGGGGAACCCGAGATCCTGCTCCCAGGCCGACAGCCGCTCGAAATAGGTCGGCCCGTCGTCCGGAGCGGCATCGTCTCCGGCGGTCAGCACCGTGTAGCTGAGCTCGACCAGCGTCGCCCCTTCGACACCCTCGACCGAGGCCTCCAGCTGCAGCTCCTCCGGCCGGCGACCCGACACGAGGAATCGCATCTCGGTCAGTTCACCCCCCTCGGTCGCCGTGGTCACGTCGTCGGCCTTGTACCAACCGAGGGACCGCAGCTCGTCGTCGCTGCCCTTGACCATGGCCGCCGGCGGTTCCGGGGTGCGGTAGCGGACCGTCGCCGTCGACGGGAACCGGTCGTCATCGTCGGCCGGGGCGAGGCTGATGGCCACGTCGAGGATCTGGGCGACGGCCGGGCCCGGGAGGCCGGGGAACGGGGCCAGGCGCTCGACCTGCACCGCGATGTTCGTTGTCTGGCCCCGGATGTTCTCGACCAGGGCGGCGATCTCGGCCGGACCAGCGCCCTCGTCGAGCGGATCGATGTCCTGGCTGATCGGACGGTCGAAGTCGATCGTGGTCGTCGGGATGGTCGTCGTGGTGGTTGTCGTCGTCGGGGCGAGGACCGTGGTCGGGGTCTGGCTGGCGGTGCCGAGGCCCGGTTCCTCGCTGCCACAGGCCGCGGCCACCAGCATCAGCGCAATCGCCAGCAGCAGGGAGGGCGAGCGGGGCGGCCGAGCTGGCGTCGGCGGTCGGTTGCCGTGGCATGGTTCGTTCATCATCGGAGCAGATGCATGTCGCTTCGACGGCGAGTGTAAACCTCCGATGATGGCCGGCGACAGGGTCGCCCGGCCCTGGCCGCCTGTGTGGTCGCCCCCGCCTCGTCGAGTGGGGTGCTCAGCCGTCGACGTCGTCGGCCGTGACCGGGGTGAGCAGGTCGTCGAGCGAGCCGATGATCGACTCGACGTTGCGCTGGTTTCGCCCCCAGTCGACGAAGCCGAACACGAGCTTCGACTCGACGACGACCTGGGTCCCGCCGCCGGGATTGGTCGCCGTCAGCACGTGGATCCGCTCGCCCCAGCTGAACGTGCTCATCGACTGCGAGGCCCGGACCTCCCACTCGCCCGACGTCGGATCCGGGGTCAGTCCCAGCTCCCGAACCGCCCGGTCGACGGCCGGGCGGACCTCGCTTCGGTCCTGGGCGTACACCCTTCGATCCTGGTACCGACGGCCCATGGGCGCAGGGTAGTCGGCCCTCCGCAGCGCTCGGACGCTGCGACTTGCGTCACATCCAAGCGTCGGCGAGCATGGCCAAGCAGGCTTGGGGAAGCCTCGCAACCACCAAGGGGGAGAGTGTGTCGCCACGATGGACGAAGTTGCTCGTCATCGCTCTGGTCCTGTCGCTGATCGCAGCGGCGTGTGGGTCGAGCGATGGGGGAGACGAGGAAACCACGGAGGTCACCACCGGTCAAACCGAGGAGGACCAGCAGCAGCTCGAGACCGACCGTGAGGCCGGCGAGGCCACCGGCACCGACGAGCGGGAGGCCGAGAGCGGACCCGTCCACGGCGGCAAGGTCGTCTACGGCATCGAGGCCGACTCGGCCAACCCGTGGGCCCACTATGCCGTCTCGTGTGCCATCAGCTGCCTGTTGATCTACCGGGCGATCACCGAACCGCTGTTCCTGACCGACGCAAACGGGGAGATCCAGCCCTACCTGGCCGAGTCGGTCGAGTCGAACGAGGACTTCACCGAGTGGACGATGACGATCCGCGAGGGCATCTCCTTCCATGACGGCACGCCGCTCGACGGCGCGGCGGTGAAGTACAACATCGACACCTGCCGGTTCTCCAGCCTGACCGGCCCGGCCTTCCTCGGCCTCGAGGACGTCACCGCCGACGGCCAGACGGTCACGCTGACCTATTCGGCTCCGGAGGCCACCGGTCCCCGCTCTGGTCTGCGGGAGCGCACCTGCGGCCACATGTTCTCGCCGGCCTGGATGTCGACGCTGGCCAACAACCCCTTGAACCTGCCGCCGTTCGTGACCGAGGAGGAGGCGGCCGATCTCGACCTGAGCGGTGACCCGGCGGCCCCCGTCGGCGTCGGCGCCTTCGTGTTCGACTCCTACACCCCCGGCAACGGCAACAGCTTCATCGCCACCCGCAATCCCGACTACTGGCGGGGCGACGGCCCCAACTCGGTCACCGGCGAAGGCCTGCCGTACCTCGACGAGATCGAGTTCGTCGTCGCCGTCGACATCCAGGGTCGCTCCAACGGTCTGCGGGCCGGCCAGTTCGACATCATCCACACGGCCAACGCCGATGAGATCAAGAAATACGAGGAGGACGGCGAGTTCGTGCTCCTCCAGGCCAACGACTTCGGCGAGACCGGCTACATCCTGCTCAACGCCGGGGCCGGCGAGAACCCGACGCTGGCCTTCGTCCGTGGACTCGACAGCCTCGACATGGACCCGGGCGGGCTCAACGCCACCAGCCCGCTGCTCCAGCTCAGCTGCCGCCGGGCCCTGGCCCACGCCATCGACCGCCAGCGCTACGCCGACGAACGGGGCGCCGGCATCGTGACCCCGGCCAACGGGCCGTTCCCGCCCGGCTCGGTCGGCTACCTCGACGACACCGGCTATCCCGACTTCGACCTTGACGCGGCGGCGACCGAGTGGGAGCAGTGCAAGACCGACCACGGCACGACGCCGGTCGCCTTCACGTTCAACACGACCAACGACGCCTTCAACGTCGAGAGCAACGAGCTGGTCGCCTCGATGTGGCGAGACGCCTTCGGCGACGAGATCAACGTCAGCATCGCCCCGATCGAGCAGGGCCAGTACATCGGCCTCGCCCTCGCCGGAGCGTTCCAGGCCCAGGGTTGGCGCAACCACGGTGGCGTCGACCCGGCCGAGCAGTGGTTCTGGTGGAGCTCGGCCACGTCGAGCCCGATCGACCCGTCCGTCCCCGAGCTGGCGTTGAACTTCGGCCGGTTCCAGGACGCCGAGATGGACGCCCAGTTCACCACGATCCGCCAGAACCCGGACCAGGCGGCCCGCCAGGCCGCAGCCGAGGAGGTCAACCGACTGTTCGGCGAGAACGTCTGGAACTTCTGGCTCGACTGGACGCTGTGGGGCATCGCCGCCAACCCCCGGCTCCAGAACCTGACCGACCTGGAGATCCCGGACGCCGGCACCACGTTGCCGGTGCTCGGTGGCCGTCACCACCTCGCCCAGATGTGGTGCAGCGACGGCGACTGTCAGGGCTGACCGGGGAGCGTCGAGCCAGGACCGAGGGGAACGACCACGCCGTGGAGGAGGAGCTGTGGGGACGCTGATGGGCCGACCCGGTCTCGCCATGGTGACCGGTGCCGCCACCGCCGCCATCGTCGTCTCCGCCGCCGCCTCCGAGCGTTCGGCGTGGTCGTTCCTCCTCTTCGTACTGGGACTCATCGCCGGCCTGGCCGTTGCCTGGCGGTCCAACGAGAGCCCGGGCGCCATCGTGGTTGGCGGCCTGGCCCTGATCGTCGCCTGGGCGTTCCTCGAGGGCCCGCCGGTGACCTGGAGCTTCTTCCTCATCGTCCTGACCGGGACCGGGGCTGCGTTCCTGACCAACGGCCGCTACGCCCTCCGCCGGATCCTCGGGGTCATCCCGATCCTGCTGGTCGTGTCGTTCGTCGTGTTCTCGTTGATGGCCTCGCTGCCGGGCGACCCCGCCATCAACATCCTCGGGCCGGCGGCCACGCCGGATGCGGTCGCCCAGGTCAACGCCGAGCTCGGCCTCGACGAGCCGTTCTTCAACCGCTACGGCAACTGGCTCGGCGACGCCGTCATGGGCGACCTCGGCAACTCGGTCCAGCTCCGGGAGGAGGTGGCCGACGGCCTGTCCCGGTCGATCACCCCGTCGTTGCAGCTGATGTTCTACTCCCTGATCCTTGCCTCGCTGATCGCATTCCCGCTCGGGATCTGGACCGCCTACCGCAACGGCCAGCGGGTCGACCGCAGCGTCAACACGGTCATGCTCGGCTTCTTCGCCGTCCCACCGTTCGTGCTGGCCATCGTGCTCGTGTTGTTCCTGGCCATCGGCGGGGTCTCGATCTTCGGGGCCGACGTCGGGCTCCGGATCCTGCCCGGTTCCCTCTACGTCCCGTTCGGCGAGAGCCGGGTCGACCACTTCAAGCACATGTTCCTTCCCTCGCTGTCGCTCGCCCTCGGCCAGTCGGCGGTCTTCATGCGGCTGCTCCGGGCCGACATGATCGGCACGCTACGCCAGCCGTTCATCGACCTGGCCCGCTCAAAGGGCCTGCGGACCAGACGGATCCTGTGGCGCCACGCCCTTCGCCCGTCGATGTTCACGCTCCTGACGGTGATGGGCTTCACCGTCGGCACCCTGATCGGTGGGGCGTTGATCACCGAGATCATCTTCGTCCTGCCCGGCCTCGGCGGCTACATGTTCAACGCCATCTTCCAGCGCGACTTCATCGCCGTGCAGGGCGGCACGATGGTGATCGCCACCCTGTACATCCTGATCCTGGTGCTGGTCGACTTCACCTACCTCGCCCTCGACCCCCGCCTGCGAACGGGCGGAAGCGGCCTCGGAGGCGACGGTGGCTGATCTCGACAGCGGGGTCGCGCCGCCGACCACGACGGCGACGCCGGCCGATCCCGCCGTCGCCGGCACCGCCGCCATCGTCGACGCCGGTCCGGAGGACGGCTCGGGCCGGGGTGTCGGGGTCCGGCGGCCGAAGGCGCTCGGCCCCATGTTCTGGTTGGCCGTCGGCTACCTCGTCGTCCTGGTCGTTGCCGCCATCTTTGCCGAGGTGCTGCCGATCAAGGACCCGGCCGACACGTTCTCCGGTACGGCCAAGAACGGTCCGAGTACCGAGTTCTGGTTCGGCAACGACGGCGCCGGGCGCGACATCTTCTCCCGGGTCATCTACGGCGCGCAGGTCAGCCTCATCATCGCCTCGGTCGGGGCGACCCTCGCCCTGCTGATCGGCGGGATGATCGGCATGGCCGCCGGCTACTACCGCAGCCGGGTCGACACGATCATCACCACCTTCACCGACGCCACGCTGGTGATCCCCCCGCTGATCCTCGCCCTGTCGCTGATCCTGTTCCTCGACTCCGAAGCGGTCAGGCGGGTGTTCATCCTCATCGTCGTGTTCGTGTTGCTGTCGATCGCGCCGATCGCCCGGGTGGTCCGGGCCTCGACGCTCGTGTGGTCCGAGCGGGAGTTCGTGCTGGCGGCCAAGACGATGGGGGCCCGCAACGGTCGGATCATGTTCCGTGAGGTCCTGCCGAACGTCGCCCCGGCCCTGATCAGCTACTCGCTGATCGTGATGGCCAACCTGATCGTGGTCGAGGGAGCGGTGGCGTTCCTCGGGTTGTCGGTCCCGCCACCGACCCCGACGTGGGGCGACATGATCAACAAGGGCCGCACCGACCTGGAGACCGCAGCCCACATCAGCCTGGTCCCGGCCGCCGTGATGTTCCTCACCGTGCTGTCGCTCAACTTCGTCGGCGACAAGCTGCAGGAGCGCTACGAGCCGCGGGAGTCGGTGCTCTAGTGGCGGGCAGCGGCAAGGCCCACCTGCGGCCGGACGGGCAGACCCTGCTCCGGGCCGAGGACCTCACCGTCGAGTTCCCCGTCGGCACCACCGGCCAGGTGGTCCACGCCGTGAGTGGGATCTCCCTCGACCTCGTCGAGGGGGAGACGCTCGGCCTGGTCGGCGAGTCGGGCTGCGGCAAGTCGACGACGGGCAAGGCGATGATGCAGGTTCCACGCCCGACCGCCGGCTCGGTCAGCCTCGACGGCACGGAGCTGACCACGCTCGACGACGAGACGCTTCGCCGGACCCGCCCGGTGTTGCAGATGATCTTCCAGGACCCGATCTCGGCCCTGAACCCGAGGCGAACGGTGCGCGACATCATCGGTGAGCCGCTGATGATCTGGTGGGAGGAAGAGGAGGGCCGACCGCCGACCTCGATCTGGTTCGAGTGGTTCGGCCGGTTCTTCCAGCGGGTGGCGGAGCTGGTCACCCGACCGCTCCGCTCCGTCGCACCGCTGGCTGCGATCGCCCTCGCCCTCTGGATCGCCAGCGAGGCCGCGGAGGAGCGGCGGTTCGAGAGCCAGCTGTCGTGGCTCGACATCCCGGCCAGGATCATCGGGTTCCCGGTGCTGGCCGTCGTCCTGGCGGTCGTTGCGGTCCTGCTGGCGCTCGGTCTGGTCTGGCTGTCGCTGGCCATCGTGGTTCCCTTCGGCGTGGTGTCGAAGGTGCTCGGTCGCGTCCCGGCCGTCGTCGGCCTCGCCGGAGCGGGCCTGGCCCTGGCGATCGCCGTGTTCATGGTCTGGCGGACGTGGAACAGCCTCGGGGGCTACCCGGCCTTGGCGGTTCGCGGGCTGCTGATCGCCGTCGCCGCCGCCGTCGGTGTCTGGTTCGTCGCCTCGCTGCTCGATCCGTCGCGGGCCGGGGCGTCCGGCATCGCCGGGGCGCTCGTCGGGGTGGCCGCGCTCGAGCTGTTCTACATCGCCGGGCTCGACGGCATCCCCAAGCTGATCGTCCTCATGGCCGCCGTCGCCGTCAACTACGGGCTGTACCGGGTGGTCTCCCGCCAACTGCGGGACCGGCGGGAGGAGCTGCGGACCCGGGCCGAGCCCCGGGTCCGGGAGATGCTCGAGGTGGTTGGCATCAACCCCGACAACGCCCTCGACCGAAAGCCGTTCGAGTTCTCCGGCGGTCAGGCCCAGCGGCTGTCGATCGCCAGGGCCCTCATCATGAACCCGAAGGTGATCATCTGCGACGAGCCGGTGTCGGCGCTCGACGTGTCGGTCCAGGCCCAGATCCTCAACTTGTTGGAGGACATGAAGGCCCGCTACGGCCTGACGCTGGTGTTCATCGCTCACGACCTGGCGGTGGTCAAGAACGTGAGCGATCGGGTTGCGGTCATGTACCTCGGCAAGATCTGCGAGGTCGCCAACCCCGACGCGCTCTACGCCAGCCCCGCCCACCCGTACTCGGAGTTGTTGCTGACGGCGATTCCCCATCCCGACCCGCTGATCGACGCCCGGGTCAGCCAGGTCACTGCGGACCTGCCGTCGCCGATCGCCCCGCCGTCCGGCTGCCGGTTCCGCACCCGATGCCCCCGGGCCGAGGATCGCTGCGCAACCGACGAGCCGGAGATCCAGCGGATCGCCGACGACCACTACGTCGCCTGCCACTTCCCGAACCTCGAGCCGGCGGGGCAACCGGTTGGCGCATCCAAGGGGGTCGGCGCATGACTGCGGTCGAGGCCGTGTCGGCCCCGGACGGGCGGGAGGAGCCGCCGGTCCTGCAGGTCGAGAACCTGCGGACCCAGTTCGCCACCCCGGCCGGTCCGCTCGTCGCGGTCGATGGGGTGTCGTTCTCGCTCGCCCGCGGCAAGGCGCTCGGCATCGTCGGCGAGTCGGGGTCGGGCAAGAGCGTGACCGCCCGCTCGGTGATGCGGCTGCTGCCGAAGTCGAACGTGTCGTCGAGTGGCCGGGTCCTGCTCAACGGGGCCGACGTGATGGCGATGGGCGACGCCGAGCTGCGGGACATCTGGGGCCCCGAGGTCTCGATGGTGTTCCAGGACCCGCTCGGCTCCCTCAACCCGGTCATGCGGATCGGGCAGCAGGTGGCCGAGGGCCTGCGGGTCCACCACGGCGTCTCCAAGAAGGAGGCCAGGGACACGGCGCTGACCCTCCTGCGCAGCGTCGGCATCCCGTCGCCGGAGGCCAGGATCGACGACTATCCCCACCAGCTGTCCGGCGGGATGCGCCAGCGGGTCGTGATCGCCATCGCCCTGGCCTGCGGGCCGAAGCTGCTGATCGCCGATGAGCCGACCACCGCCCTCGACGTGACGGTCCAGGCCCAGATCCTCGACCTGCTCCAGGACCAGCAGCGCGACCGGTTCATGCCGCTCATCCTGATCACCCACGACCTCGGCGTCGTGGCCGGCCGGACCGACGAGGTGATCGTCATGTACGCCGGTCGGATCATGGAGCGGGCCCCGACGACGGTCCTGTTCCGGGACATGCGGATGCCCTACACCGAGGCGCTGTTCCGCTCGATCCCGAAGATCGAGTACCCGAGCCACACCCGCCTGGCGATCATCCCCGGACGGCCGCCCAACATGGTCGACCCGCCGAGGGGCTGCAAGTTCGCCGACCGGTGCCGCTACGCCCAGGAGCGCTGCCACGAGGAGGAGCCGGATCTGACCCCGGCCAGCCGGGCCGACCACGTGTACCGCTGCTTCTACCCGGTCGGGACCCAGGAGGGCGACGAGGCGCTGGCCCGCAACCGGGCCAGCGGACGGGTCGACGACGACGGCGAGCTCGTCCACCTCGCCCCGTTCGGGGGCTGAGACCGGCGCCGCCCCGATCGGTCAGGCCGGTGCGGAGCCGATCTCGCCGGTCTCCCGCTCCCGCCGGAACGCCTGCAGCAGGTCGGTGAGGGCGAGCAGCGGCGTGCCGAGCCTCTCGGCCGTCGCCGCCGCCGACACGCTGGTGTCGTTGGGGATGGTCAGCCCGGCCAGCGCCTCCCGGGGGGCCGGTCCGAACCGCAGCAGCCCCCGGTCGAGCCCGAAGACCTCGACCGTGGCCTCGGCCAGGTGGCGGCGGGTCGTGGCTTCGGCCCCACAGCAGTGGAAGATGGCCGACCCGTCGGCGTGGGTCCCGCCGCCGTGACCACCGGCCAGGGCGGCCCGGACCACCTCACCGCAGTGGCTGCCGAGCGACGGGGAGGCGACGCCGTTGAGGTCGTCGCCCTCCCACACGGTGAACGGCTCGCCCGCTTCCAGCGCATCGACCAGTGAGGCGACGAAGTACCCGAAGCCGGGGTCCTGGGCCCGTGGGGTCGTCGGGCGGGCCCAGTGGGTGCCGTTGACACCCATCACCCGGGCGACCGACGCCCCCCGCTCCAACGCCACCAGCTCCGAGGCCGCCTTGAGGAACCCGTAGAGGTTGATCGGGTTCGGTGGGGTGTCCTCGGTCGCCCCGCGTTGGGTGCCGTCGAACACCCAGTCGGTGGAGATGAGGCACATCGGGATCCCGACCGTTGCGGCCGCGTCGGCGTAGTGCCTGGTGGCCTCGACGTAGGCCGCCCAGGCGGCTCGTCGGTCGGCCACCATGGCGGCCCAGTCGTTGAGGATGGCGCAGTGGACGACGGCGTCGACCCCCGAGCCGGCCACGTGGGCGGCAACCGCGGCCCGGTCGGTCATGTCGACCCGCTCGTCGACCACGTCGTCGCCGTGGCGGTCGGTCAGCACCTTGGCGATGTTGGAACCGACGAAGCCGGTCGCTCCGGTCACGATCACCCGCACGGCTCGCTCCTCCCTCGTCGCTTCGTTCACCACGCCGGTCGGCCGGGACCTTGGCCACTTGACCGACCGGCCGGCTGCGGTGACAGTAGTCGCCATGACCGATACCCAGGCGTCTCGCCAGACCCCGACGTTGCGACGGCCGGTTCCGGTGCTCGACGACGGCCGGTGCTCGCTCGACGAGTTCCGGGCGCTGGTGGAGGTGGCCCAGGACCCGGCCGACTGGCCGCTGGCCGACCGGATCGAGCAGGGGGTGCTGATCTACGAGATGGCGGACCTGCTCGACCGCTTCGACGGCCGACCGACCGGCTCACCCGAGCTGCTCGGCGAGCTGGCCATCGCCCTGTCGAGCGGTCCCGGCATCGTCGTGTTGGCCGGTGGCTTCGAGGCCGACGTCATCGGGCGGGCCACGGCGGCCTTCTTCGCCATGATCGAGGCGGAGAAGGCGGCCAAGCCCGACGTCGGCGACCACTTCGCCGAGGCCGGGGCCAACGACCGGGTCTGGAACGCCCTCGAGAAGTTGGCCGTCGCCGACCCCGGGGTGTTCGTCGACTACTACGCCAACGAGGCCGTCGCCCTCGGCGCCCTGGCCTGGCTCGGGCCGGCGTATGCCGTCACCTCCCAGGTCAACGTGGTCAACCCCGGTGGTGCGGCCCAGGTCCCGCATCGTGACTACCACCTCGGCTTCATGACAAACGAGCGGGCAACCGAGTATCCGCTGCACGCCCACCGTCTGTCGCCGGCCCTGACCCTCCAGGGGGCGATCGCCCACGCCGAGATGCCGACCGAGACCGGCCCGACGATGTATCTGCCGGGTTCGCAGCGCTACGACCTCGGCTACCTGGCCTGGCGCCGCCCGGAGTTCGTCGACTACTTCGCCGAGCACCACGTGCAGCTCCCGCTCGGTCTCGGCGACGTCGTGTTCTTCAACCCGGCCCTGTTCCACGGGGCGGGCACCAACCGGACCGCCGACGTTCGCCGCGTTGCCAACCTGCTGCAGATCTCGTCGGCCATGGGGGTCCCGCTCGAGGCGGTCGACCGCCAGCGGATGGTGCTGGCCACGTATCCGACGATGCAGGACCGTCTCGCCTCCGGCATCGACCCGATCCTGGTCGGCCATGCGGTAGCGGCCACCGCCCAGGGCTACGCCTTCCCGACCAACCTCGACCGGGACCAGCCCATCGACGGCCTGACCCCGCCGAGCATGTCGGAGGTCGTGGTCGACGGCTTGGAGCAGGGCTGGTCGCCGGCCGAATTGGCCCGAGCCATCGACGCCCACGCCTTCCGCCGGCAGACGCACTGACCGACCCTCGCCAGGTCGCCGCGGCCAACGGAGGCCACCGCAGGTCGATCGGGGCCTCACCGGTAGCCTCGGGCGGTGGCGATCGTGCTGGCCCTGGTGACGGCGGCGTCCTTCGGGGTGGCCGACTTCTGCGGTGGCCTGGCCTCGCGCCGGGCGACTGCGCTGCAGGTGGTGGCCGGGTCCCACGTCGTCGGCGGGATCGGTGTGGTCATCGCCTCGCTGGTCCTGGCCGAGCGCTTCGACGGGTCCGATGCCGTGCTCGGCGTGCTCGGCGGCGCCTGCGGCATGATCGGCGTGATCCTGCTCTACCGGAGGCTGGCCGCCGGACCGATGAGCGTCGTGGCCCCGCTCACCGGTGTGACGTCGGCCGTGGTCCCCGCCGTCTGGGGCCTCGCCGGCGGTGAGCGCCTCGGCGTGCTCGGTTTGGTCGGGCTGCTGGTCGGCCTCCTGGCCGTGCTGCTGGTCTCGCTGACGCCGGACGGTGGCCGGTCGGGCGACCGGTCACAACCGGTGACGGCCCAGGTGGTACTCGAATCGCTCGCCGCCGGGCTCGGCTTCGGCACGCTGTTCATCTTCTTCGACGCCACCTCGGGGGTCAGCTCGCCGTGGCCGGTGGCGACGGCCCGGATCTTCACGTCGTCGTTGCTGGTGGCAACGCTCGTGGTGCTGGCCCGCCTGGCCGGGTCGCCGGCCCGGGAGATCGTGCCCCGCCGCGGTCGTGTCCTGGCCCTGATCGCCGGGGCCGGGCTGGCCGACACGCTGGCCAACGTCACCTTCCTCACCGCGACCGAGGAGGGGCAGCTGGCGGTGGTCTCGGTGCTGTCGTCGCTCTACCCGATCTCCACGGTGCTCCTGGCCCGGGTGGTCCTGTCGGAGCGGATGACTCGCCCCCAGGGACTCGGCTTCCTCTGCGCCCTGGCGGCCACCGTGCTGCTCACGATCGGGTGAGGCGCGCCAACCGGCGGCGATCCGGCTGGTACACCGGTGGTCATGACGATCGTGGACGTGCCCGTCGCCGAGCCATCGACGAGCGGCGCAGCCGCCGATCGGCCCTGGTCTGCCCGGTTCGCCGCCGTGGCCGGACAGCACCGCGACGTGGCCGTCGACGTCAGCGAGATCGAGGCGTCCCGGCTACTGGCCGAGTGCGGGCCGTCGCTCGCCACGTTCCAGCTCGGCGAGACCGGTACCGGTGAGCACCTGTTCGCCGCAGCCAGGATCGCCGGGGTCGACGACGACTACCTGGCGGCGCTGCGGGCCTTCGTCGTCGAGGAGCAGGAGCACGCCAGAATGCTCGGGCTCCTGCTGGACGCCATCGCCCAGCCCCGCCGCCGCAGCCACTGGAGCGACCGGATCTTCGTCGTGCTCCGGCGCTTCCGTTCGCTTCGGACCGAGGTGCTCACCCTGCTGGTGGCCGAGCTCGTCGCCGTGCGCTACTACTCGGCGCTTGCCGCCGGAACCAGGGTGGCGGCGCTGTCGGAGTTGTGCGGCCGGATCCATGCAGATGAGCTGCGGCACCTCGATTTCCACGCCGACACGCTGCCCGAGCACCTCCGCCGCTTCGGCCCCGTCGCCGGGGTGATCGTGCGCCTGGCCTGGAACGCCCTGGTCGTCGTCGCCAGCGTCCTCGTTGCCGCCGACCACGGGCGGGCCCTCGCCTCGGTCGGCTGCACCAGGAGGCGCTTCGTCGCCGACCTCTGGTCGCTGCGCCGAGACCTCGACCGCCGACTCTTCGGCCCGCCCCCGTCGTGATGTGCTCGTCGCCGGCCGCAGCTTCACCACGGGCGCTCGGCCACCACTGGCGTCGGAGGGCCGAACCGTGATCGACGTCAGCTCGACGGTGGCCGGTCCCGCTACGAGAACTTCGTGTTCGGGCGGGCGACCGCCTCGCCGTCGATGGTGAGATCGACCCGCTCGTTGTAGAAGCAGATCAGGCCCTGGACGCCGGCCGACTCGGGCAGCGGCTCGTCGTAGCCCCAGGCGACGTCGGGGTGGTCGACGCCGTCCACCTCGACGCTCCAGTAGCGGGCGACGCCCTTGTAGGGACAGGCGCTCGAGGTCTCGGTTGGCACCAGCAGGTCCATGTGCACGTCATCCGGCGGCAGGTAGTAGCGGGGTGGGAGCCCCGTCTCGTACAGGATCGACGCCCGGTTCGATTCGGCGACCACCACCGGCTCGTCGGGCCCGTCGACCCGGACCACGACGTGGCGTGTCGACGGCAAAACGTCGACCCGCGTGTACGGGGAGCGGGGGTGCACGAACACCTCGACGTCCTCCTCGAACCATCGGTCGAGCGCCTCCCACCGGAAGCGGACCCGGTTGCGCAGTTCGGGCACGGGGGAGTCGGGGTGGATCCGGCCGGCGTCCGGGATGACGGTCTCGCCACCATCGCCGTCGGCCACCACCAGGTCGACGGTGTGGGCGGCACCGCGGTTGTCGGTCTCGGTCACCTCGCCGGTCTGGCGCAGCTCGCCGGCGACGTCGACCACCGGGACGTACCACTGTGGGTAGTAGCGATGCTCCCAGACGAACAGGGCGTCGGTCGTGTCGATCACGGTCCGGTCGCCGAGGCGGCCCCGGATCCACTTGGCGTTCGTCTCGATGGCGGCCAGCTCGGTCGAACCGGATGGAGGGGAAGCGATGTCGGTCATGGTTGGGGCAACGACCAGGGGCCGGCCGCCATTCCGGGTCGACGGGTGATTTCTCGGCTGGGGCGACAGCTGCGAGACTCGGGCATGGCCACCTCGCCCGACCGCTCCGTACCCCGCACGTCCCCTCGCCGCCCGCCGCTGCGCATCCTCGACGTGTCCGGCTCCGCCGAGGAGCGCGGCGTCACCCACGGTCGGGCCTACGCCGCCGAGATCCGGCACTATGCCGACGAGCGGATCGCGCTGGTCGAATCGGGCCTCTGGAGTGGCGGCCCGCTCGACCGGGGTGAGGTGCTCGACCTGGCGGCCACCACGCTGCCGGCCCACGAGCGGCACAGCGCCGAGCTGTACGCCGAGCTGTGCGGCATCGCCACCGGGGCCGGCCTGACGCCGGCCGAGGCGGTGGTGGTCGGCGGCTTCACCGACTTCGTCGACACCGTCCGGGCTGCCGTCGGCGGCGCCCACCCGCCGTCTGTCCTCGAGGACGACTGCACCGCCGTCATCGTGCCGGACCAGCGGGCCGAGGGCGGCGCCGGCTTCTACGCCCAGACCTGGGACATGCACGACACCGCCACCGACCACGTGCTCCTGCTCCGGGTGACACCGGACGACGGTCCACCGGCGCTGGTGTTCACCACCACCGGCTGCCTCGGTCAGATCGGGATGAACGCCGAGGGGGTGTGCGTCGGGATCAACAATCTGACCGCAACCGACGGGCGGCCCGGCGTGACCTGGCCGTCGGTGGTACGCGAGGTGTTGACGACGTCGAGCGCCAAGGACGGCCTCGTCGCCATCGAGCGGGCCGACCTGGCCGGCGCCCACAACTTCTGTGTGTTCGACGGTCAGGGCGAGGGCTACAACGTCGAGGCCATGCCGAGCGTCCGCCCGGTCACCGAGCTGGCCGACGAGGCGCTCACCCACACCAATCACACCCTCGACGGCAACGCCGGCCTGGTCGAGGGCGAGCGCCCACCGGAGCTCCAGGCCGGCTCGGTCCGCCGACTCGACACCGCTCGCGGCCTGGTCGACCGCCGGGACATCACCGCCGATGACCTGATGGAGCTGACCCGGGAGGCGGGCTCGATCTGCCAGGTGCCACGGGAGCCGTACCACGTCGAGACGAGCGGTGCCACCGTCATGCGGCCGAAGACGCTGGACTTCTGGGCCACCTGGGGCCCGCCGAGCCACAACGATTTCCAGCACGTGCCCTTCCCCGACGGGGACTGACACCCCGCCGTCGGTGGCTACCGGTCAGCGACGCCAAGTCAGCGACCGCACGCATCGGCTGCACGTCAGCGGTGCCGGGTCGGCAGCGTGCGCAGGGCCCGGTCGCCGAGGTTCGAGGTGATCCCGAGCCAGGCGCGTTCGTCGCGGAAGTGGTGGCGGGTGTGGTTGGCCTTGAGCCGCCGGTAGCGGGCGGTTTTCGGCCGGTAGGCCGTGTGGAACAGGAAGTGTGACCACTCGTAGTGGCTCAGGGCGATCACGGCGGCGACGATCGCGGTCAGCGACGGTCCGAGGACCGGCCGGCCGGCCAACGCCAGCGGCACACCGACGACGGTGGCTGCCACCAGGGCGTTGACGACCTGGAACAGGGCGGCGTCGACGCCCCGCAGGACCACCCAGTTCACGCTCCGGGGGTTGTCGTGGTGCTCACGGTGGCCGATGCCGGGGTCGATGAGGAGCCGGCCGACGCTGAAGGGCTCGACGTGCAGCACGAACCGGTGCACGAACCACTCGACGAACGGGACGAGGCCGACCACGGTGCCGACGCCGACGAGGTCCCACCAACCGAAGCCGGCAGCACCGGAGACGGCCGCCACCCCCCGGACCGTGATCGCCAGGAGGAGGCCGGTGGCCAGGACCTTGGGCGAGGCGAATCGGCGGAAGACGGCGAAGGCATCGCCGAGCGTGCGGACGGACGCCGCGATCGCCACCCCGGGGTCGTCGGGGTTGGCGGTCCGAACCATGTGACGACGGTACCGCAGGGGTACCGGTCACGCCGGGTCGGCTCGTGCGTCGGGCACCGGTCGGCCGACACGTAGGCTGCTCCCATGGCAGCGGAGCCCCTGCGGCTGGGCGGTGTGCCCGAGCATGTCAACTACCCGTGGCACCTGGCCAGGGCCTCCGACGCGCTGGCCGACGTGGCGACGACCTGGGAGGACCAGTTCGGCGGGACGGGCGAGATGGTGGCCAAGCTGGAGTCCGGCGACCTCGACCTGGTCAGCATCCTCACCGAGGGCACGGTCAGCGCGCTCGACCGGGGCCTGCCGGTCACGATCCTGCAGGTCTACGTGTCGTCGCCGTTGCGGTGGGGGGTCTATGTGCCCGCCGCCTCCCGTTTCGGGTCCGAGGGCGAGCTGGCCGGGGCCCGCATCGCCATCTCCCGCAACGGATCCGGCTCCCACCTCATGGCCTACATCCACGCCCGCGCCCAGGGCTGGTCGATCGATCCGGAGCAGTTCGTCGTCGTCGGCGGGCTCGACGGCGCCGTCGAGTCGTTCGCCGCCGGCGACACCGATCTGTTCCTGTGGGACCAGTACATGACCAGGCCGCTGGTCGACGGTGGCGCCTTCCGCCAGCTCGGCACCCAGGAGACGCCGTGGCCGTCGTTTGTCGTCGCCGCAAGGACCGAGGTGTTGCGGGCCAGGACCGCGGAGGTCGGCCGGGTGGTCGATGCCGTGGTCGACGAGGCCGTCGCCCTGCACGCCAGACGCGGTGTGATCGAGGAGTTGTCCGGCCACTACGGTCTGACGAGCGAAACCGTGGGATCCTGGCTTGACGTGACGGCCTTCCAACCCCGGACGGCCTTCGACCCCGGGATCGCCGATGCGGTCCGGAAGACCCTGAGCACAGCCGGCTTTGCCGGCCCCTGAGCACAGCCGGCTTTGCCGGCCCCTGAGCACAGCCGG
>JBCCVL010000143.1:0-16533 GCA_039195375.1 Actinomycetota bacterium | reverse complement strand
GCCTGGTCAGAGCGTTGAGCCCGAAAGGGGAGTCGAACCCCTGACCTACGCATTACGAATGCGTTGCTCTACCAGCTGAGCTATTCGGGCAGGCCTCCCAGCTTAGCGTCGGGGTCGGGTCCCAACGCCGGTGAATCCCTACGGAGCTGGGACCAAGCGGAGGAACAGGTGTTGCAACAGCAGCGCCTCGTTCGGGTTGCGGATCAGGTTCTCGGCCGACTCCTGGATCGCGGCCAGTGCGTCGAGCGATCCATCGTCGTCGCCACCGCCGGCGACGAGACGATCCCGGTAGACCCGCGCCAGCGTGGCCAGCCCGAACCGCAGCTCGTCCGACCGCAACCGACGCACCTCACGCTTGTGGCGAGCCACCAGATCGGCCCGACCCGAGCCCCGCTCCCCCAGCTGCTCGACCCTGACCTCCAGCTCCTCCAACTCGCCCTTCTGCCTCGCCTCCAACGGCCCCTGGGCCTGATCCATCCCCGCCCGCAACTCCGACACCAGCTCGGCCACCATGAAGCCCGAACCGTCGAGCCGCTCGGGGACCCGCCGCCACCGGTCGGCCCGATCGGCCAGGTCGTCGTCGGTGGCCAGCAGCCGCGCCCGGTCGAGGTCGCCGCCAGCGGCGGCCGCAGCGACCGAGGCCCGCTCGGGCTCGGCTCCCCCGTCGACCAACGCCCGCTCCAGCTCGATCACCGACAACGGACCGAACTCGACCGTCACGCAGCGGCTGGCGATCGTGACCATCTCCGGCGGGATCTCCTCGGCCAGCAGCACGAACACCGTCGACGGTGGCGGCTCCTCGATGACCTTCAGCAGCTTGCCGATCGCCGCCTCCTCGAGCACCTCGATACCGGTCACCACGATCACCTTGCGCTCACCCTCGACCGGCGTCCGCAACCCGGCTCGGATGATCTCCTCGGCCTCGGCCACTCGGAGCGACGCCCCCTGCGGCTCGACCACCAGCACGTCGGGGTGTTTGCCCTCGACCGCCAGCGTGATCGCCCGTTCGGCCCCCGGCCCATCCAGGCCATCGGCCAGCACCAACCCGGCGAAGCCGAGTGCGGCCCGGAACGTACCGCTCCCTCGGGTGCCGAGGAACAGGTAGGCGTGCACGGGCGCCCGGGCCGCCGTCTCCAGTCGGGCCCTGGCCTCGTCCTGGCCGACCAGCTCGACCCACGGATCGACCGCCGTCGCCGCCATCACGAGCCCCCGAGATCGATCGTCGACATCACCGTGATGCTACCGGTCGGGCCACTCCCGATGACCCGACGCCTATCGCCCATCACCGGCCACCGCCGCCAGCCGACGCGGGCCGTCGACGACCGAGGTTCGACTACCGGTAGTTGATGGCCCGGCGACCCCGCCGCCGGTTCCACCGCCTGGCCGACTCGACCACCGAACGGACCATCGGCAGGCGGTCGATCCGTCCGGGATCGATGTCGGACCTCGTCGGTCGGGTCCCCACCAGGTTCGGCACCGCCAGCAACCGCACCCGGTCGGAGTGGACCCAGAAGAAGGTGTTGATCGCCCCGTCTGAAGCCATCGGACCTCGCAGGTCGTCGCCCGGCCTCCCGGCCAGTACCGCTTCGAGGTGGGCGATCCAATCGTCGAGGATCGACTCGGCCAGCAGGTAGGCGTGGGCGCCGTTGACCTTGCCGGCGAACCGGGCCCAGCCGGCGGGGTCGACCCCGGTCCCGCCACCACCGATGATCGGCTCGTCTGGCACCGTCGGCGCCTCGTTCCACACGTCGAGATACCCGAGGTTGGCCAGATCCCACGAGCCGGTGGCCAGCGCCTCGACCAACCGTGAACCCCACATCGACCAGGCCGGGCCGAACGCCAGGTCGTCTTCGAGGACGAGCACCCGCTCCAACCCGCGCTCCTTGGCCCACGTGGCGGCCTGGAGGTGGGCGTGGGTGTTGCTCCGGTACCCCGGGTTGGCGAACCCGGCGGCGTCGCTGAACCGCTCGGGTCGGATCAGGTGCACGTCGTCGCCGACGGCGACCGGTCGGCCGGCCGCGATCGACAGTTCGGCCAGCGAGTCGACCAGGCGATCCTCGCGTTCGGGGAGGTTGATCAGGACGGGGTGGGCGAACGACACGAGGTCGACGCCCGGGGTCACCGGCGAGGCCATGCCCCGAAGATCGACGCTCTCGGCTCGCGCCTTGACCTATCCGGAGGCGGTGGCCGCGAGGACTCACGACATGCGACCGAACCGATCTCCAGTGGACCCATCGCAGCCAGCGACGCTTCGCTGCGGGCGGGACTCGGCGCGACGGCCCTCCGGACCGTCAGGCTCAGCCGACGGGCAGGTTCAGCCGGGCGGTGACGGCGCTCCACACGTCGACGGCCACGTCCTCGATCGGCCGGGCCCCGTCGATCACCACCCACCGGTCGGGCTCGGCCGCGGCGATGGCGTCGAATGCCTCGCCGACCAGGCGATGGAACTCCTCGCCCTCCCGCTCCAGCCGGTCGAGCGCCCGGTCCAACCGGCCCGTGGCCACCGTGCGGTCGACTCGCAGGTAGACCACCAGATCGGGCCAGCGACCGTCGATCGCCCACTCGTTCACTGCCCGGACCTCGTCGATCCCCAGGCCCCGCCACGCCCCCTGGTAGGCCAGCGACGAGTAGGCCGTCCGGTCCGACACGACGTGGCGGCCGGCGGCCAGCGCCGGCACGACGATCTCCTCCAGGTGCTGGGCCCGGTCGGCCGCCATCATCAGGGCCTCGGCCCGGGCCCCGACGGTCCAGTCGCCCGAGCCGAGCAGCAACCGCCGAAGCTCACCGCCGAGCGGCGTGGCCCCGGGCTCCCGGGTCAGCACGGCATCGAGACGCTCGGCCACCCTGGCCGCCTGCGTGCTCTTCCCCGACCCCTCGCCGCCCTCGAATGCGATGTAGGCGGTGGCCACGCTGCCGCCCTACTTCTTGGCCGCGGCCCGCTTGGCCGTCTTCTTCGCCGCGGCCTTCTTCGTGGTCTTCTTCGCGGCCTTCTTGGTGGTCTTCTTCGTTGCCTTCTTGGCCGGGGCCCCGCCCTCGGCCGCCATCTTGGCCCGCCGACCGGCCAGCAGCTCGGAGGCCCGGGTGATGTCGATCCGCTCGACCGAGTCGGTTGCGGTCAGGCTGGCGTTCACCTCGCCATCGGTCACGTACTCACCGAACTGGCCGTTGCGGACGACCACCGGCAGGTCGGTCGTCGGGTCGATACCGAGCTCCTTGAGCGGGCCGGTGTTGCGCTGACCGCGGCGCCGCTTCGGCTCGGCGAACAACGCCACCGCCTCGTCGAGCGTCATCGACAGGAGCTTGTGCTCGTCCTCGAAGCTGCGGGTGTCGCCCCGCTTGCCCTCCTCGACCGGCGGCTTGGTCAGGTACGGCCCATGTGGCCCGTTG
Organism: Actinomycetota bacterium; assembly: GCA_039195375.1. Classification (GTDB taxonomy): domain Bacteria; phylum Actinomycetota; class Acidimicrobiia; order Acidimicrobiales; family SZUA-35; genus JAHELU01. The sequence continues at coordinate 13,146 of JBCCVL010000143.1, read as the reverse complement.
CGAGCGGTGATCTCCAGCCCATCGGTCGGGTCGGTACCGACCACCCGCGGGATCGACAGCAGGTCGAGCGCCTGGTCGAGCGTCACGTCCTCGATCACCATGTCGGCGAACAGCGAGCTGGTCGGCGGCTTGTTGTCGTCGGTGACCTTCTTCGGCATCTCGCCGAGCTGCACGTACGGCCCGAACTTCCCGTCGCGAACGAACACCGGCAGACCGTTCTCCGGGTGGTGACCGAGCTTGATGACGTCGGGGACGGCCATGACCTCGATGGCCCGCTCGACGTTGAGCTCGTCCGGTGTGATGTCGTGGGGAACGCCCTTCGTCTCCACCAGGTTCCCCATCACCACCAGCGTGTCGCCGACCGAGGCCACCACGTGGTCGCGAACCGAGCGGCTCGGGAACTCCTCGAACCGCTCGGGCTTGCCGGTGGTCGGATCGAACCGGTTGGCGTTGGTGGGCACGTCGTCGTCGACGATGATCAGCGCACCGGCGGGATCACCTCCGTTGGCCACCACGTGGATCGAGGCAAGGTCGCCGTCGAGCTCGGCCTCCGGCACCCACTCCCACTCGTCGCCCTCCAGGCGGGCCAGGCGGATCGCCGACACCGTGCGGAACCAGGCGGCGGCGTAGACCGACCCGCCGGCGCTGGCGACCTTGGCCCACGTCGGCTTCTTGCCGTTGAACGTGCCGAGCTTCGGCGCCTCCCGCCAGGTGCCGCTGGCCGGATCGAGGAACCAGCCGCCGTTGCGGTCCCACACCAGCACCTCGGACCCGGTGTGGACGAGCATGGCGTCATCCGACAGCTTGGACTCGAGCGACGGGGCGGCGGTGGTCTGGCCCGTGTCGGGATCGAAGGCGACCGCCTCGATCCCCTGGGTGTCCCAGCCGACGCCGACGAGTGCGTCGCCGGCCCACACCGCGGCCCGGAAGCCGGTCGGGGTGGTGACGTCGGCCGGAAGCGTGCGCCAGGTGTCGGCGGCCGAGTCGTAGGCGGCACCACCGCCGTCTCGGCCGACGACGAGCATCTGGTCGCCGGTCCAGACCGCGGCCGCAGGCACCCCGACCCAGCCGGCTTCGGCGATCGGGCGCCAGGCGTCGGTCGCCGGGTCATAGGCGGCGCCGTCGATCGGCTCGCTCAGCAGCGGCCCGCTCGGGGTCTCGCGGTGGCCGACGATCAGCACCTCTCGACCGGTCGACACACCGACCGGGTGGCGGCGCATCCGTTGGCCCGACGAGGCCGTCGGCCGCCAGCGACCGCCGAGGTCGCCGCCGTCGAGCCGCTGGCCGCCGCGGCGGCCCCGCTCGAGATAGGGCCCGTACTGACCGACGCGGGCGACGACCGGCAGGTCCTCGACGTCGACCCCGATCGGGATCGAGTTCACGGCCCTGGCGTCGATGTCGCCCAGGCGATCGGCGACGAGTTCACGCAGGCCGGGCTCCTCGTCTTCACCGAAATAGAACTGCGACAGCCACGGCACGACGTCTTCGGTGCCACTGGCGATGTTGTCGAGATCGTCCTCCATGCGGGCGGTGAAGGCGTAGTCGACCAGATCGGGGAAGTGCCGCTCCAGCAGCGTGATCACGGCAAAGGCGAGGAAGCTCGGCACCAGCGCCGAGCCCTTCTTCCACACGTAGCCACGGTCCTGGATCGTGGTCATGATCGACGCATAGGTCGACGGTCGGCCGACCTCCAGCTCCTCCAGCTTCTTGACCAACGACGCCTCGGTGTAGCGGGCCGGCGGCTGGGTGTCGTGCCCGGCGGTCTCGATGGCCGACGTGTCGGCCTTGTCGCCCTCGGTCAGGGCCGGCAGGCGCTTGTCGGTGTCGTCGTCGTCGCCGTCGTCGCCGTCGTCATCGCTCGATTCCACGTAGACCTTGAGGAAGCCCTGGTGGGAGATCACGGTGCCCGACGTCGAGAACGTGGCCCGCTGGCTCGCAGTCGAATCGACGCCGAGCTTGAGGGTGACGGTCTCGCCGGTGGCATCGGTCATCTGCGAGGCCACGGTGCGCTGCCAGATCAGCTGGTAGACCCGCAGCTCGGGCGGGCTCAGCTCGCCGGCCACCATCTCGGGGGTCCGGAACGTGTCGCCAGCCGGGCGGATCGCCTCGTGGGCCTCCTGGGCGTTCTTGGCCTTGGTGCGGTAGGAGCGCGGTCCGTCGGGCACGTACTGGGCCCCGAACCGCTCGGCGATCTGGGAGCGGGCGGCGTTGACCGCAGTCTCCGACAGGGTGGTGGAGTCGGTCCGCATGTAGGTGATGTAGCCCCGCTCGTAGAGCCCCTGAGCCACCCGCATGGCCTGGCTCGACGACAACCGCAGCTTGCGGCTGGCCTCCTGCTGGTAGGTGGAGGTGATGAACGGCGGAGCCGGCGTGCGGCGGTAGGGCTTGGCCTCGCGGCTGGTGACCTCGGCCGGGCGACCGTCGAGCTCGCCGGCCAGCTGGCCGGCCCTGGCCTGGTCGAGGTGGACGACGCCGTCTCGCTGGATCGTGCCGTCCTGGGCGAAGTCACGCCCGGTGGCGATCCTGGCTCCGTCGAGCTCGGTCATCGTGGCCTCGAACGGGCGCTCCGCGGCGTGCTTGGCGTCGGTGGCCCGGAAGGTGGCCTTCAGGTCCCAGTAGTTGGCCGAGCGGAAGGCCATCCGCTCCCGTTCCCGCTCGACGACGATGCGGGTGGCCACGCTCTGGACCCGGCCGGCCGACAGGCGGGGCCGGACCTTCTTCCAGAGAACCGGGGAGACCTCGTAGCCGTAGAGCCGGTCGAGCAGGCGCCTGGCCTCCTGGGCGTCGACGAGGCGACGGTCGATGTCTCGCGGGTTGTCGATCGCCCGGCGGATCGCCTCGGGGGTGATCTCGTGGAACACCATCCGCTTCACCGGGACCTGGGGGTTCAGCACCTCGAGCAGGTGCCAGGCGATGGCCTCCCCCTCGCGATCCTCATCGGTGGCGAGTACCAGCTCGCTGGCGTCCTTCAGGAGGGTCTTGAGCTTCTTGACGTGGTCGGACTTGCGGTCCGAGACCACGTACAGGGGCTTGAAGCCATTGTCGACGTCAATCCCCATCGTGGCCCACTTCTCCCGCTTGTAGGCGGCCGGGATCTCGGCCGCCTTGGATGGGAGGTCGCGGATGTGCCCGATCGACGATTCGACCATGTACTCGTCGCCGAGATAGCCCGCGATGGTTTTCGCCTTGGCCGGCGACTCGACGATGACCAGTGGTTGGGGCACGTTTCGGAGGTTACGAAGGCCCGAAGACGTTTTGCCAACGTTGACGGTGAAATTTCTTGACGGTCAACGGTCACCAGCATCGTCGGGCGAAGCCCGGGGGCCGGTCAGCCCGCCGTCCGGGTGAGCGGCGGCGAGACCCTCGGTCGAGCCCGGGAACCGGCCAGCCGGAGCAGGATGAAGCCGAGCAGCGTGGCCAACAACGAGGCCACCAGCACCCCCATGATCGCCTCCTCGGCCAGGCTGGCGGAGGCCCCCTCGGCCCCCTCGTCCTCGGCGAAGGCGAGCCGGGCGATGAACAGCGCCACCGTGAAGCCGATCCCGGCCACCGCCCCGCCCCCGACGATGTGGGCGAAGCTGACCCCACGGGGAAGGCTGGCCAGGTTGAACCGGACCGCCAGGTAGCTGAACAGGCTGACCCCGAGGGTCTTGCCGACGACCAGCCCGAGCACGACCCCGAGCGTCACCCGTGAGGAGGCGGCGGCACCGAGCGCGTCGCCCGAGAGCGGGATGCCGGCGTTGGCCAGGGCGAAGATGGGGATGATGACGAAGCTGGTCCACGGGCTGAGCAGCTGGGTCAATCGGGTCGTCACCCCGATCTTCTCCTTCATCTTCCAGTTGGCGTCCATGATCATCGTCGGGTCGACCCGGTCGCCGGACAGGATGTCCTCGACGTTCTCGAACGCCCGGTCCTCGAGCAGCGGGCGAGCGGGGGCCATCAGCCCGAGGGCGACGCCGGCGATCGTGGCGTGCACCCCCGATCGGAACGTGGCGTACCACACGACGAAACCGACGAGGGCGTAGACCGGGGTGTACCAGATCCGGTACCTGGTCATCAGGCCGACGAGGGCGACGAGCCCGATCGCCACCGCGAGCCAGATCAGCTCGATCGAGGTGGTGTAGAAGACGGCGATGACGAGGATGGCGCCGATGTCGTCGACGATGGCCAACGTGAGGAGGAACAGCTTGAGCCGTTGGGGCACGCTCGGACCGAGGAGGGCCAGCACGCCGACGGCGAAGGCGATGTCGGTCGCCATCGGCACGCCCCAGCCGGAGAACCCGTCGGTTCCGGCGGTGAGCACCGCATAGATCGCAGCCGGGAGCAACATGCCGCCGAGGGCACCGATCGCCGGGAGGGCGGCGACCCTGGGGTCGGCCAGGTCGCCGGTCATCAATTCGGACTTGATCTCCATGCCGACGACGAAGAAGAACAGCGCCATGAGGGCATCGTTGACGAAGTGCTCCAGGCTCTCGTCGAAGATGTGCCAGTCGCCGATGGCGATGTCGACGTGCATCTCCCAGAAGCGGTGATAGCTCTCGCCGAGCTCGCCCGGCAGGTTGGCCCAGATCAGCGCCGCCGCAGTGGCGATCAGCAGCAGGATGCCCGAGGTGGTCTCCTGGGCCAGGAAGCGGACCATCGGCCGAGCCACCGATCGGGCCAGCCGACCGTCGCTCCCGCTCCACGCTTCCGGGCGCACCTGGATGGAGGGCTCACTCGACACCGATGGCAGGCTACGACACCAGACCGAGGCCGGCTACCGGCAGAGCTTCCCGGGGCCCGGACGACGATGGCGGGCCGGTGCGGCACCGGCCCGGTCGACGTTACTGGTAGAGCTCCATGTTGACCGTCGTGCCCGTGGCGGCCGAGACGAACTGGCAGGCCGAGGCGAGCCGCTCCATCAGCGGGATCCCGAACGCCCCCTCGATGAGGAGCCGGTCTGGGTGGGTGATGTCGGGCACCTCGTAGTGCTCGGGCATGCCGGGTCCCTCGTCCTTCACCGACAGCCGGACGACGCCCTCGTCGACCTCGCAGGTGATGGCCACCCGCCCCTCGCCCCGTTCGTTGGTCGACAGATTGGCCTGGATGGCGTTGGTGGTGGCCTCGGAGGTCACCCAACGGAGATCGTCGAGCCGGTCGCCCTGGAGGGCGCCGACGGCGTTGGTTGCGGCCGCCACGACCATGCGGACCACGGCGACCAGGTCGACCCGGGACGGGATGTCGATCTCGATCATGCCGTGGTCCGCCGGGTCCATGGCATCGATGCCGTGCTCGGTCGAGAGGTCGTCGTCCGACCCCGTTCCGGGCCTTGCGGCTGGCCCTCCGAGCGGTGCTTCGTCACCTGTCACTTACCCTGTACGTTACCTTGCGCGCGGGACGAGCACCCAGAGCCCCCGGGCCTATTCCGGGCGCTCCGGCGTCCGGAGCCCCTTCCGCCAGGCCGAGAACGAGCCGACCGGACCGGCACCGGGGCGGCGGAGCCATGGCCACGGATGGGTCTCGACCACATCGAGGTGCGCCGCCCGCCGTCGCCAGCCCGGAACCGGGGCGAAGGTGGCGGCCAACGTTCGACCGGCCAGCACCTCGACCGGGTCACCGAGGTGGAGCTCGACCGGACGCTCGCCGGCCAGCTCGCTGAGGGTCTCGACGAGGAAGACGAGGCGCTTGGCCGACAGCTGGAGGCGGGCCAGCAGGGTCCGGTCGAAGACGAAGACCGCCGGCAGGTCGGGGTTGGCGGCCAGGGCTGGGTCCGAGCTGGCGAGCGACTCGGCGGTGAGCCAGACCGCCTCGGGGCGATCGGGTCCGCCGGTGCCGGCCACCGCCCCTCCGGGCGAGCGCTCGACCTCGGCCGGGCCGGCCGTTGCCCGAGGGTCGTCGTCACGGGCCAGGCGAGGGTCGGTGACGATCGAGACGAGGGTCGGGTCGTCCGGCCAGGTGTCGATCGGGCAGGCGTGGCCGAGCTCACACGAGGCGCACAGTCCGGGCGCCCGCCGCTCGACCTGCCAGCGGGAGAACCCATAGGGCCGACTCGACCCGTGGGCGGTGACCCACTGCCAGCCGAGACGGTTGGCGGCCCGGGAACCGTCGAGCAGATGCCGGAAGAACCAGTCCTCGCCCTCGGTCCATGGCCGACCGAGCCGGATCGTCCAGTGGCTGGCCAGCCACATGCGGGTCTGGTTGACGAGCCAACCGTCCTCCTCCAGCTCGCCGACCGTCAACTCGAGGCAGGCGAGGTCGGTCTCGCCACTCAAGCTGCCGGCGAGCGGCTCGCCCGGCGGGCCGGGGAGATCGTCGAGTCGGTGCCGCACGGGGGCACCCGTTGCCCGGCCGAGGCGGGCGTACCAGTGGCGTGCGTATTCCTGCCACAGCAGCTCGTCGCGGAACTTCTTGACGTCCTTGGCCGGCCCGCCGGCCACCGCAGCCCAGACCTCGGGCAGGGTCAGCAGACCGTGCCGTATATAAGGTGAGAGCCCGGACGCCCCCCGACGGGGAACGGGGTAGGCCTCGTTGCGTCTCGAGGCGTAGCCGGCGACGCCGAAGGCGGCCAGGGCGGCATCGGCCGCAGCCTGACCACCCCGGTAGCGGGGCGACGGCATGGCCTCGGCCGGGTCCTCGGCGAACAGGCCGGTCAGGTGCTCGACCACCCAACGGCGGGCGTCGTCTGGGCCCGCCTCCGGTACGGGCAGGGGCGGGTGACGGTTGGCCGTGGCGGCGGCTGCAACGGGGGGCATGGCGGCCCCGACGGTAGCATCGGCCTCATGGTGATCCAGGACCAAGCCGTCCCCTCGTCTGACCCCGCCGCCACCGATCGCGTCGAGTCGCCGGAGGCCGACGCCTACCGGGCCGCGCTCGAGGTGATCGGTGCCGTCGAGCCCGACGTCGCCAGCCACATCCGGGGTGAGCTCGGCAGCCAGCGGAGCCAGCTCAAACTGATCGCCTCGGAGAACTACGCCAGCCCCGCCGTGCTGCTGGCCATGGGCAACTGGTTCAGCGACAAGTACGCCGAGGGCGTGCCGGGCCACCGCTTCTACGCCGGCTGCGAGTTCGTCGACAAGGTCGAGACGCTGGCCGCCGACCATGCCAAGGCCCTGTTCGGGGCCGGCCACGCCTACGTCCAGCCGCACTCGGGGATCGACGCCAACCTGGTGGCGTTCTGGGCGATGCTGGCCCACCGGGTGGAGGCGCCGTACCTGGTCGACCACGGCGTCCGTCACGTCAACGACCTGTCCGACGCCGACTGGGAGCAGCTGCGGCGTTCGCTCGGCAACCAGCGGATGATCGGCATGGCCCTCGATGCCGGCGGCCACCTGACCCACGGGTTCCGGCCCAACATCTCGGGCAAGCTGTTCGACCAGCGGTCCTACGGGGTCGATCGTGAAACCGAGATGCTCGACTACGACCAGGTGGCGGCGCTGGCCCGTGAGTTCAAGCCGCTAGTGATGGTGGCCGGGTATTCGGCCTATCCCCGCAAGGTCAACTTCGCCACCATGCGGGAGATCGCCGACGAGGTCGGGGCAACACTGATGGTCGACATGGCCCACTTCGCCGGGCTCGTCGCCGGCAAGGTCTTCACCGGCGACTTCGACCCGGTTGCCAACGCCCACATCGTCACGTCCACGACCCACAAGTCGTTGCGCGGCCCACGGGGTGGGATCGTCTTGACGAACGAATCGGAGCTGGTCGAGTTCATCGACAAGGGCTGCCCGATGGTGCTCGGCGGTCCGCTGTCGAACGTGATGGCGGCCAAGGCCGTCGCCTTCGCCGAGGCAAGCAAGCCCGACTTCCAGGACTACGCCGCCGACGTGGCGGAGAACGCCGGTGCCCTGGCCGATGGCATCGGCCGCCGGGGCGGCCGGATCGTCACCGGCGGGACCGACAACCACCTGGTGCTGGTCGACGTGCGGCCCTTCGGGCTGACCGGCCGCCAGGCCGAGTCGGCGTTGGAGGACGCCGGGGTGATCGTGAACCGCAACTCGATCCCGTATGACGAGAACGGCGCTTGGTACACGTCGGGTGTACGACTAGGCACCCCGGCGCTGACCACGGTTGGCATGGGCACCGCCGAGATGGACGAGGTGGCCGACATCATCTGCGGGGTGCTGACGGCAACCGAGCCGACGACCACCTCGTCCGGTGATCCGTCGAAGGCGAAGTTCACCCTGGCCGCCGACGTCCGGGACCGGAACCGGGCCAGGGCCGCCGAGCTGCTGGCCGCCAACCCGCTCTACCCGACGCTGGGCGCGCTCTAACCGACGGCACCGGACGACTGCCGACGACACCGGAAGACTGCCGACGACCGGGCGGGCGAGGCCGCCACGCCGATTCGACTGCGTGGTTCGGCTGATCCAGGCGGACGGTTGGGGACCGGACGTTCCGCCCGGCCCTGCAGCGCGACGGCGTTCGGCGTCGGGCGAACCAGACCAGCCGGATCGTACGAACGTTCTGGTTGGATGGCGGGCCCGTCGGCCCGGACGAGTAGGCTGATGCAGGTGAGTGTCGTGGCTGGCGCCGAGCAGCTCGGGCCGATCGGCCGGGCTGGCACCGTCCCGGATCAGACCGGCGGGGCCCCGGCGGACCGTTGCGACGCGTCGCCGATCGACGCCGCCGTCGAGGGGTTCCAGCGCGACGGGCGCCTGGTCCACCTCGAAGAGCTGCCCGAGCGCCCTGCGGTGTTCGAGGAGCTGGCTCGCCCGCTGCCGGACAAGATCGCACACTGCCTGCCGGACCGGATCTACTCGCACCAGGCCAGGGCCATCGACCTGATCCGCGATCGCAACTCCGTTGTGGTGGCCACCGGAACCGCCTCGGGCAAGTCGCTCTGCTTCCAGATCCCGATCGCCGAGTCGGTGGTGACCGGGCTGCGGGCCGGCACGTCGCTCCTCCTCTACCCGACCAAGGCCCTGGCCCAGGACCAGCTCCGGGCCTTCGGCGACCTCGACGTGCCCGATCTCAAGGCGGTCACCTACGACGGCGACGCCTCGAAGGAGCAGCGGGCGTGGGCCCGATCGCACGCCAACGTGCTGTTGACCAACCCGGAGATGCTGCACAACGGCGTGCTGCCCCACCACGGCAAGTGGGCCACGTTCCTCAAGCGCCTCGACTACGTGGTGGTCGACGAGCTGCACGTGCTCCGGGGGATCTTCGGCACCCACGTGTCGCACCTGATCCGACGGTTGCGCCGGCTGTGCGCCCGCTACGGCAGCGACCCGACGTTCGTGTTCTGCTCGGCCACCATCGGCCAGCCCGAGGAGCTGGCGGCGGAGCTGTGTGGGAAACCGGTGACCGCGGTGACCGAGGACGGGTCGCCAAGCGGGCCGCGGCACGTCGCCGTCGTCCAGCCGGCGCTGGTCGATGAGGACCGGGGCATCCGCCAGTCGCCGGCCACCGAGACCATCCGGGCGGTGACCGACCTCGTGCTGAGCGGTCATCGGGTGATCGCCTTCTGCGGGAGCCGAGCGCTGACCGAGCGGGTGGCGGCCGGTGTGGCCCGGTCCCTGCCGTCCGAGCTGTCCGACACCGTCCGCCCCTACCGCAGCGGGTATCTGGCGGCCGAGCGGCGGGAGATCGAGGCTGAGCTGGTCTCGGGCGCCCTGCGGGCGGTGGTGACCACGAGTGCGCTGGAGCTCGGCGTCGACATCGGCGGGCTCGACGCCACGGTGCTGTGTGGGTTCCCCGGCACGATCGCCTCGATGTGGCAGCAGATCGGGCGGGCCGGTCGCTCCCAGCAGGCGTCGGTCTCGGTGTTGGTGGCCGGCGAGGACCAGCTCGACCAGTGGTTCGTCAACCATCCCCGTGACCTGTTCGAGCGACCGCCCGAGCCGGTCGTGGTCAATGTCGAGAACCCAAACATCCTCGACCCCCACCTCGGCTGCGCGGCCTACGAGCGCCCGCTCGAGCGGATCGACGAGCTGTGGTGGCCGTCGCTCGACGACGCTGTTCACCGCAACGTGCTCGGCGACCGGCTCCGGATCCGGCCGGACGGCATGCGGCTCCCCCGAGCGGTGTGGGACGGGCGGGGGATGCCGTTCCACCACATCAGCCTCCGATCGGCGTCTGGCGGCGAGGTGCGGATCGTGCGGGACGACGACGGCAGCGACGATCCGTTCGCCGGCCAGCTGATCGGTACCGTCGAGCTGGCCCGTGCCGCCAACCTCGTGCATCCCGGTGCGATCTACCTGCACCGGGGCCAACCCTGGCGGGTGCTCGACCTCGACCTGGACAGACGGGAGGCGATCGTCGAGCCGGACGACGGCCGCACCTGGACCCAGGCCCGCTCCAAGATCGACATCGAGGTGCTCGACACGGCCGAGGCCAAGGAGGTCGGCCGATCCACGCTGCACCTCGGGCAGGTGCGGGTCACCACCCAGGTGGTCGGCTACCAGCTGAAGGAGCTGGGGACGCGAACCGTGCTGGCGACCGAGGACCTCGATCTGCCACCCCAGGAACTGGTCACCACCTCGATCTGGTACGAGTGGACGCCAGACGTGATCCGCTCGGCCGGGATCCGCCCGTTCGTGCTGCCAGGCGCCCTGCACGCGGCCGAGCATGCGGCCATCGGGATCCTGCCGCTGTTCACGATCTGTGACCGGTGGGACGTCGGCGGCGTCTCGACCGCCGAGGCCCCAGGGACCGGGCTGCCATCGGTCTTCATCTACGACGGCTACCCGGGCGGCGCCGGCATCGCCGAACTGGCGTTCTCGGCCGCCGATCGACATCTGGCCGCAACGGCGCAGGTGCTCGACGATTGCGAATGCGTCACCGGTTGCCCGTCGTGTGTGCAGTCGCCCAAGTGCGGCAACGGCAACGAGCCGTTGGACAAGATGGCGGCGCTCGCCCTGCTGCGGACCACGCTCGGGGCCGAGGAACCGTTCTGATCGACCGGCGACCGGAGCGAGCCCCGGATCGCCCCCTATTCGATCCGGACGACGGCCGTGGTGACGAGCTCGACGTCGCCGACCAGCCGCCCAACGAGCGGGACGTCGGTCGGTGAGCGGTAGCGGACCCGGACCTCGACCAGGCTGCCCCTGACGCGCTCGGGACCGAGCTCGACGACGAGTCGGGCGGGGTCGAGGTCGGGCGCGGCGCGAGCGGTGTGGGCCACCACCGCCGACGGGTCGGGGGTGACGGCCGCCTGACGGGCGGCGGCCCCGGCGGCGTGCTCGATCGCCACCCGATCGGCGGCGACCCGGGCGACCTGGACAACCGCCAGCGCAGCGATGGCCAGCACCGGGAGCACCAACGCCAGCTCGACCGTGCTCTGACCGGCCGTGCCACTCCTGGACTGGTAGGCCGCCGCTCGACCAACGGGTCGATCCCCGGTCGGCGGCCGATCACGAGGTGACATCGCCGATCAGCTGATCGAGCACGGCGTCCATGAGCCTGGCGATGCCGTCGCTACTGGTCGCCCATGCCAGCAGCAGGCCGGCGAGTGCGGCCGCAGCCAGCAGGACGAGGGCGTATTCGGCCGTGGCCTGCCCGCGATCGGATCGGACCGGGGTGCCGAGTCGAGCGAGCCGGCGAGTGCCACGGGTCGGGAGGTCGGTGGTGGTGGACGGGTTGGTCATGGGTGCTCCTCGGAGCTCGGGATCGTTCTGGACGGGAGCCGCTGCTCCGAGGAGATCCGGTCGTCAGCCGAGCTGGCGCAGGGCGACGACGGCCAGCGGGACGACGGCGCCGACCACGACGGCCGGCAACAGGCACACGACCAGCGGCGGCAACAAGGCGACCGGGACCCGGCCCGCGGAGGTCTCGGCCCGCCAGCGATCCCGCTGTTCGATGTCGTCGCCGAGTCGGGACAGCACCGAAGCCAGTGGGGCCCCGTCGACCTCGGCAGCCAGGAGGGCACCGATCAGTGGGTGGAACGTCGGCCCGAGGGTCACCGACGCCTCGCCGAGCGCATCGCCGAGGCGGTGACCGCCGCGGACATGGTCGAGGAGGTTGGCGAACGCCGGGCGAACCGGTTCGGGGCCGCCGGTGGCGACGGCCGTGACGGCTTGGCGGACCGTCCCGCCGGACCCGACGACCACGGACACCACGTCGATGGTGAGTGCGAGCGATCCGTCGATGGCCAACTGCCTCCGGTGGCGGCGTCGGCGGCGACGGCCAACGGCGGCGACGACCGCGAGGGCGACGGCGCCGAGGAAGACGAGCGGGACGTGCGCCGGGGTCATCATTCGACCGCGACGTGGTGGTCGAGCGACCGCTGCATCCACCACCAGCCGGCCGACGACAGCCCAATCGAGACGGCGGCACACGCCAGCCCACCGGTCTCGTGCAGGTAGTAGTTGGCCAGGTCGGGCTCGAGGCCGGCGAGTACCAGGGCGAACAGGGCCGGGGCGAGTGCGAGCAGCGCGGCCGACGCAACGGCGCCGGCGGCCTGCGCCTCGGCCCGGTGACGGCGATGGGCCCGCCCGACCAGGGTGTGTCGCAGGCGTTGGAGTGCGGGCACCGCCGGCCCCCCGTTGTCGGCCAACACCTCCAGGGTCATGGCCAGGAGGCGCAACGAGGGATCGGCGGTCGATCCAAGGTGGCGGCTCGCCTCGGCCAACGTCTCCCCGCCGTCGATGGCGTCGATCAGGGACCCGAGTGGCCCGGCCGACCCCGGCCCGTTCGCCGTCACCGACCGGCTGCGGCCGGTCATCAGCAGCGGTTCGTCGGCCTGCCGGCAGGCCTGGAGCAACGAGGCCCCGGACCGGAGCTGTTGGATCAGCCGCTCGACGAGCACGGGCAAGGCGTCGGCCTCGGCGATCGCTCGTCGCCGGCGTCGGCGCCGCCGGGCCTCACCGATGGCGATCAGGGCCAGGAGTGGTCCGACGATCGTCACCAGCGGACTCTCGATCCTCGAGCCGACGACGGCCGGCCCGGCCAGGACGAGCGCCGACACCAGCCGGGCCGTCATCACGCCACCTCCCGGCGACGTTGCGCCAGCACCGGTCCCGACCCGTCCGGTAGGGCCGTCACCGTGGCCGAGCCCCCACGGGGCCAGATCGGCGTGAGTCCGTGCTCGCCGACCCGTGCGATCTCCTGGACGAGCCGGTTCGGCCCATCGCGCCCGGTGACCACGACAGCGTCGAGGCCGTCGAGCACCAGCCGCCGCAGGCGATCCGCATCGAGCCCGGAGCCGGCGAGCGCCGCCAGCGTCTCCAG
>JBCCVL010000142.1:0-16607 GCA_039195375.1 Actinomycetota bacterium | reverse complement strand
GCGGTTGTCGGCAGCACGTTCAGGAACCGGTCCGAGGCGCCGGCGAACGGTCGCACCGCCGCGGTCGAGTGGCAGCGACACGGTCGCCGGTGCGAGCCTGAGGCCGTGACGTCGTCGACCGCCGGCCCGCCGCGGATACGCCTGGCCCAGCTGCCGACCCCACTGCATCCGCTCGACAACCTGTCGGCGGAGCTCCGCGGTCCCCGCCTCTGGATCAAACGTGACGATCTGACCGAGGGTCCTGCGGGCGGCAACAAGCTCCGGAAGCTGGAGTTCTCGATGGGCCAGGCGGTCGCCGAGGGAGCGGACGTGGTCCTGACGGCCGGCGCCGCCCAGTCGAACCACTGCCGCCAGACGGCATTCGCCGCCGCCAGACTCGGGCTCCGCTGCCACCTGGTGCTCCGCGGCCCACCTCCCGAGGGTCCGCCAGACGGGAACCTCCTGCTCGACGCGCTGTTTGGCGCCGCCGTCACCTGGGTCGACGAGGCGGCGTTCGACGAGCTGCCGGCCACGTTCGAGGCGGCGGCCGCGCCCTACCGGGCGGACGGCCTGACCCCGTTTGCCATCCCGGTCGGGGCGAGCGACGAGATCGGGGCCTGGGGGTACGTCGAAGCGGCGGGCGAGCTGGCCGATGATCTCGCCCGGCTCGACCTCCGGGCCAGCCACGTGGTCGCCGCCGTCGGCTCGGTCGGCACCCATGCCGGGCTGCGGATCGGGGCCGCCCGGTACGGGCTGGAGGCCCGGGTCCTCGGGATCAGCGTGGCCAGGACCAACGCGGAGCTCGATGAGCGCATCGACGACCTGGCCGACCGATGGCGGCACCGCTACGGCCAGCCGGCCGACATCGACCGCGACGGCAGCGAGATCCTGGATGGCTACATCGGCCCCGGGTATGGCCGGGCGGGACCCGAGGTCTACGAGACGATCCGCCGGGTGGCCCGGTTGGAGGGGATCGTGCTCGACCCGGTCTACACGGGCAAGGCGTTCGACGCCCTGCTGCGGGAGGTCGCGAGCGGCCGCTTCGACACCGCCGGCGCCGGCGACGTCGTCTTCCTCCACACCGGCGGGATCTACGGCACGTTCCCCCATCGGGAGCGCCTCACCGCCGTGGTGCCGACGACCCCCGTGCCCCTCTGACCCGACGTCGGTCATTCGCCGTGCTCGGTTCGGGGCGCGACGACCGCCGGAACGATCGGGACCTCAGTCGAGCAGTGCGTCGAGACCGACGGTCAGGCCGGGGAGCTCGGCGATCCGGCGGACCGCCAGCACGACGCCGGGCATGAAGGACGACCGGTCGAAGGAGTCGTGACGGATCACCAGCGTCTGGCCGGCGGTGCCGAGGATGATCTCCTGGTGGGCGGTCATGCCTCGCATGCGCACCGAGTGGATCGGGATCCCGGCCGCGCCCTTGGCCCCCCTGGCCCCGGGGATCGTCTGGGCGGTGACGGGATCGGGGCCCCACGTCTCGCTTGCCCTGGCCATCCGCTCGGCGGTCCCGATGGCGGTCCCGCTCGGCGAGTCGATCTTGCCGTCGTGGTGGAGCTCGATGATCTCCGCCGTCTCGAAGTGCGGCGCGGCCAGCTCAGCGAAGCGCATCATCAGCACGGCCCCGATGGCGAAGTTCGGGGCGATGAGGCAGTTCGACGAGGTGAAGCGCGCCGCGATGTCGGCGTGCTCGTCCTCGGTGAAGCCCGAGGTACCGACGACGGCGTTGATGCCGTTGTCGGCACAGAACTCGAGGTTGGATCGGGCGGCGTCGAGGTGGGTGAAGTCGACCATGACCTCGACCCCGGCGGCCAGGGCGGCCGCCGGATCCGAGACCACGGCAAACGAGGGGCCGTTGACCCCGGTCACCTCTTCGACCCCGATCCCCTCGTAGGAGGGGTCGATGGCGGCCACCAACTCCAGGTCGGGCTCGGCGCTGACGGCGTTGGCCACCTCGGTGCCCATCCGTCCGCCAGCGCCGAACACGCCGACCTTGATCGTCACGACTGCGACGTCCTCAGTCCCGGAGGACTGCGGTCCTAGTCGCGTCCACGGCCCCGACCGCGGCCACGGCCACGGCCTCGACCACGGCCGCCCCGGTCCTCCTCGGGCACCACGGGGGCACCCTCGGGGCCGAGATCGCCGAAGCCATCGGCTGCGAAGTTGTCCTCGAACGACATGCCGGCCGAGTCCTCGGTCTCCGTCCGCTCCTTGGTCGCCGTGGCCGAGCCACCACGATCGCGGTCACGATCGCGGCCACGGCCACGACCACCCCGGTCACGGTCGCGTTCGCCGTTGCGACGGCCGCCACCGTTGGTGTAGTCGTTCTCGTCGCCGGCGATCTTCAGCGAGATCTTGCCGTTCGGATCGATGTCCTCGACGGTTACCTCGACCTCCTGGCCGAGCTCGAGCACGTCCTCGACCCGATCGATCCGCTTGCCCTGCCCGATCTTGGAGATGTGGAGCAGACCGTCACGGCCCGGGAGGATGTTGACGAACGCACCGAACTTGGTGATGTTGACCACCCGGCCGGCGTAGTTCTCGCCGACGTCGGCCGTCGGCGGGTCGAGGATCAGGCGGATCTGTCGCTCGGCCTCGTCGACGATGTCCTTGTCGGTCGCGGCGATGGCCACGGTGCCGACGACGCCGTCGTCGTCGACCGAGATGTCGGCCCCGGTCTCGGTCTGGATGGCGTTGATGACCTTGCCCTTCGGGCCGATCACCTCGCCGATCTTGTCGACCGGGATCTCGAAGCTGACGATCTTCGGCGCACCCTCGCGCACGTCGTCGCGCGGGGCGGCGATGGCGCCGGCCATGACCTCGAGGATCTGGAGCCGGGCCTCCTTGGCCTGGTTGAGGGCCTGGGCCAGCACGTCGGCGGGGATACCGTCGATCTTGGTGTCGAGCTGCAGGGCGGTCACGAACTCCGACGTACCGGCGACCTTGAAGTCCATGTCACCGAAGGCGTCCTCGGCGCCGAGGATGTCGGTCAGCGTCGTGTACTTGCCCTCGGCGTAGACCAGACCCATGGCGATACCGGCGACCGGGGCCTTGATCGGCACGCCGGCGTCCATCAGCGAGAGGCTGGAGCCGCACACCGAGGCCATCGAGGTCGAGCCGTTCGAGGACAGCACCTCCGACACCAGGCGCAGCGTGTACGGCCACTCCTCGAGGTCGGGCACGACGGGGACGAGCGCCCGCTCGGCCAGCAGGCCGTGGCCGATCTCGCGGCGCTTCGGGCCACGCATGAAGCCGGTCTCACCGGTGGAGAACGGCGGGAAGTTGTAGTGGTGCATGTAGCGCTTGCGGTCGACGGGGTCGATGCCGTCGATCATCTGGTCCATGCGCTTCATGCCGAGCGTGGTGATGTTGAGGACCTGGGTCTCACCCCGCTGGAACAGGCCGGAGCCATGGACCCGAGGGACCACCCCGACCTCCGACGACAGCGGCCGGAGGTCGGCCGGGCCACGCCCGTCGATCCGGAAGCCGTCCTCGACGATCCGGCGCCGGACCACGTTCTTCGACAGCGACCGGAACGCCGACTTGAGGTGCTTCTCGGCCGCGCTCTCGTCGCCGGCTTCGCCGGCGAATCGCGGCAGGAGCGCCGCAACCGTCTCGCCCTTGAGCTCGTCCTCCGCGGCGCCACGCTCGGCCTTGTCGGCGATGCCCATGACCTCGGCCATGCGGGCCTCGGCCAGCTCGGCCACGGCGGCGTACTGCTCGTCGGAGTAGTCGACCTGGACCGGGTAGTCCATCGTCGGCTTCGGGCCACCGGCGGCCTCGACGAGCTGCAACTGGAGGGCGATCGCCTCCTTGATGTACTGCTTCGACTCCTCGAGGCCCTGGGCCAGGGCCGCCTCGTCGACCTTGGGGGCACCGTTCTCGTAGTTGTTCCACGAGCTCTCGGTGCCGCCGGCCTCGACCATCATCACCGCGACGTCGCCGTCGTCGAGCTGACGCCCGGCGACCACGATCTCGAACGAGGACTCGTCACCCTCCTGGAAGGTCGGGTGAGGCAGCCACTCGCCGTCGGTCGAGAAGGCCAGACGGACGGCGCCGATCGGGCCGTTGAACGGCACGTCGGACACCATCAGGGCGGCCGAGGCACCGTTGATGGCCAGGACGTCGTGTGGGTTGATCTGGTCGGCCGACAGCACGGTGACCACGACATGGGTCTCGTTGCGGTAGCCCTCCGGGAACGACGGCCGCAGCGGCCGATCGATCAGGCGGCAGGTCAGGGTGGCCGTGTCGGCGGCCCGGCCCTCCCGGCGGAAGAACGAGCCGGGGATCTTGCCGGCCGCGTACGACCGCTCCTCGACGTCGACCGTCAGGGGGAAGAAGTCGATGCCGTCTCGCACGTGCTTGGCCCCGGTTGCGGCGACCAGGATGCTGGTGTCGCCCATCTGGGCCCGGACCGACCCGCTGGCCAGGCCGGCCAGCTTGCCCGTCTCGAGGGACATCTCGGGACCGTCACCACCGGTGACCGACCCGGAAACGGAAACAGCGTCCGTCATGGGATTACTCCTCTGTCTTCAGTTGTGTCGGCCGACGCGACCTTCGCGTGGCCTCGAGGAGACCAGATCCCAGATTTCGACCACCCGAGCAGCGGACGGGCGGGGGGCGGGAGGCCCGAGGAGCCGGAAACTGGCAGCTGGCCTGCTCTCTTGCGGGCTCACCGGAGCGTCTGGCTCGGTGATGGCCCGGACGGGGCTGCGGGTGGCCGCGTCCCGTCGTCGCCATGCTAGCGACTCATGTCTCTTTTCGGCGGAAACGGGCCGCCGATGACCGTTCGCCGCCGCGGTTCGCAGTTCCTCAAGGGTCGCTTCGCGTTCGGTCAGGACGGCGGCGCCGATCCGGGCTACACGTTGGAAGCAGACCGTCGGCGAACCCGTTCGGCACGGTAGCCGATCCGAGGCGGTCGAGAGACGGAGGAACCCCGTGCTGAGCAGAGCGGTCAAGGTGGCAGCGGTCCAGGCCGAACCGGTGTGGCTGGACATGGCCAAAACCACCGACAAGGTCATCGACCTGATGTCGGAGGCGGCCGGCAACGGGGCGGAGCTGATCGCCTTCCCCGAGACCTTCGTTCCCGGCTACCCGTGGTGGATCTGGCTCGACGCCCCGGCCGCCGGAATGGCCCACGTGCCCGCCTACTGGGCCAACTCCCCCACCGCAGACGGACCCGAGATGACCCGGATCGCCGAGGCCGCCGGTCGGCTCGGCATCGCCGTGAGTCTCGGCTACAGCGAGCGCGACGGTGGCTCGGTCTACATGGGCCAGAAGCTGATCGACGCAACCGGGTCGACCGTCGTCGACCGACGCAAGCTCAAGCCGACCCACGTCGAGCGCTCGGTGTTCGGCGAGGGCGACGGCAGCGATCTCGTCGTGTCGGATCTCGGTTACGGCAACGTCGGTGCGCTGTGCTGCTGGGAGCACCTGCAGCCGCTGTCGAAGTACGCCATGTACGCCCAGCACGAGGACATCCACTGCGCCGCCTGGCCGACGTTCTCCCTCTACAAGGGGGCGGCCCAGGCGCTCGGCCACGAGGTCAACAACGCGGCCAGCATGATGTATGCCGTCGAGGGAGGCTGCTTCGTGCTCGCCCCGTGTGGCGTGATCGGCGACGCCGGCTTCGAGCTGTTCTGCGACACCGAGGCCAAGCAGCAGATGATGCAGAAGGGCGGCGGCTTCGCCAGGATCTACGGACCCGAGGGCTCGGAGCTGGCCGAGCCGCTCGACGAGCACACCGAGGGCATCCTCTACGCCGAGTGCGACCCGGCGCTGCAGGCCATCGCCAAGTCGGCCGCCGACCCGACCGGCCACTACAGCCGTCCCGACGTGACCCGGCTGCTGCTCAACCAGGCGCCCCGCACCCCGGTGGTGCGGGCCGACGCCGCCCCCGAGCCGGAGGCGGGCGGCACGGAGGTGGCGGCCGAGGCCGAGACCGTGGAACTGTGAACCCATGACCTACTACACCGACGCCCAGCGGGCGCTGCAGGACCGGTTCGAGAGCCGGCCGCTGGCCGACCGGCTCGAGCAGGCGATCATCGCCCCCGAGATCGACGAGATGCAGCAGGCCTTCATCCAGAGTCGGGACTTCTTCTTCCTGTCGACGGTGACCGCGGCCGGTGAGCCGACCGTGTCCTACAAGGGCGGCGACGTCGGCATCGTCACCGTGGTCGACCAGACGTCGATCGCCTTCCCGATGTACGACGGCAACGGCATGTTCCTGTCGGCCGGCAACATCGCCGACACGGCGAAGATCGGGCTGCTGTTCATCGACTTCGAGACCCCGAACCGGGTCCGGGTGCAGGCCACCGCCCGGCTCGAGCACGACGATCCGCTGCTGGAGCGGTACCCGGGCGCCATCACGATCGTCCGGGCCACCGTCGACCACGTGTTCGTCAACTGCGCCCGCTACATCCACGAGCACGAGCGGGTCGCGGCCAGCCCGTACGTGCCGGACGGCGACGGGGCCCAGCCCCACCCGTCGTGGAAGCGGATCGACCTGTTGCAGGACGCCCTGACGCAGGACGACCAGGACCGGAGCGCCGACGAGGGGATCATCACCATCGAGGACTACGGGGCCAAGCTGGCCGCTGGCGAGTCCTGACCGAACCTGGGGGGTCTGGCGGACCGGACGACCCGAACCCGTCGCAGCGCGATTGGTCAGGGATTGGTGCGCCCGGATCGCTGTGGGAGAGTGGAGCGAGAGGTGCTCCACGATGCCGGATCGGCTCACCACCAGCTCCGTGGCCGGACCCGACCGGCTGGCCTACTGGCGTGAGGTCATCTGCGCGGTCTACGTCGAGCTGGATGTCGAGGCCGTCGGCGGCGACGACTTCTCCGGCTCGGTCGACCTGACCGGCTGGGGCGACACCCGGATCAGCCACGTCGCCTCCTGCGGCCAGATCGTGACCCGCTCGCCCGACAGCACCCGGGCCGACTGCCTGATCAGCTTGCAGCTGAGCGGGACGTGCCGGATCTCCCAGTTCGGGCGGACCGCCTCGCTCGGACCGGGCGACTTCGCCCTCTACGACACCACCGCCCCCTACGAGCTGGCGTTCGACCGGGACTTCGACCAGGTCGTCGTCCAGTTCCCCCGCCATGCCCTGGCCGCCCGCAACGTCGACATCGAGTCGGCGGTGGCCCGCACCTGTTCCGGCACGGCCGGGGTCGGCGCGGTCGCGGCTTCGTTCGTCCGGGCGCTGGCCGACCACCACGGCGAGATCGCGGATGTCCAGCGACCGGTGCTGGGCCAGCAGGCGGTCGACGTCAGCGCCGCTGCGCTGGCGACGATGACGGGGGCGAGACCGACGGGTGAGAGCGTCCGGGCCCACAACCGGCAACGGGTGCTGACGTTCGTCGAGCGCCACCTCGACGACCCCGACCTGTCGGTCGGATGGGTCGCGGCGTCGCTCGGCGTGTCACCGCGGACGATCCAGAAGCTGTTCGCCGACGACGACGTGCCGCTCTCGGGGCGGATCCGGGAGGCTCGCCTGGCCAGGGCGGAGCGGGCCTTGCGCGATCCGGCCAGGCGGCACCACACGATCGCCAGGATTGCGCTCGACCTCGGGTACGGCAGCCCGGAGCACTTCGCCCGCGCCTTCCGGGCCGGTCGGGGCGTCAGCCCCCGCGACTATCGGGCGGCGGCCGACGGCTGACCGTCGATGGCCGGTGGTAGCGGACGATCCTCGATCGAAGGTGTCAGCGACGCAGCCCGAGCTCGGCGATGACGGCCCGGTAGCGCTCGATGTCGATGTCGGCCAGGTAGTCGAGCATCCGGCGACGACGACCGACGAGGGCCAGGAGGCCTCGCTGGCTGTGGTAGTCCTTCTTGTGGACCTTCAGGTGCTCGGTCAGGTGGTTGATCCGGTCGGTGGCCAGCGCAATCTGGACCTCGGGCGAACCGGTGTCACCCTCGCTGCGGGCGAACTTGGCCATCGTGTCGGCTTTGGGGGGGAGGTTGGCTGCCGGCTTGCTCATGACGGGACTCCTGATCGAGTTGGTTGGAGGCGGGACCTTTGGCCCAGCCGCTCCGGCCGGTCACACGGCGGGAACAGCAGCTCTCCAGGCTAGCGCCCTGGCCACCGCCCCCAACCGACTCGTCATCTGCGTCTGCTGAGGGGTCGAATCAGCGGGCGCCTTCCAGCGGCTGGGCCTCCGGGACCTCCCAGTCGTCCGGCATCCTCGAGAAGTCGAAGAACGGGGCATCGTCGCCGGCCTCGACCGCGTCGGCCACCTGGTCGTAGAAGCCCTTGCCGGTCTCCTCGGCGAACGTGATGCTCACGTCCTCGGCGCTGCTGGCGTTCGGTCGCTCGACGTACTCGGGGAACGTGGTCTCGGCCGCCGAGCCCTCGGTGTAGCCCCGGGCGAACATCTGCTTGAGCACGCCGAACCCGTCGTTTCGCACCAGCACCTCACCCCGGGGGCTACCGCCCATCGCCGTGAGGTGGGCCAGGAACCGGTCGAGGTCGTTCGTGTCGTAGGCGACGTGCTGGACCGCGTGATCGCCGTGGCGCTCGACGAAGGCGGTGACCTGGCTCTGCCTGGCCCGGTCGATGCCCTCGATCAGGGCGACGCCGAACTCGCCGTAGTCGATGCACCAGATCTTCATGCTGTCGTTGGGGTCGTCCGGCCGCACGTCGTCGATGCGGTTGATCAACCGACCGCCCTCGACCTCGATGTGGAACCACGCCCACTTCTCGATCGTGCCGGCGGCACAGGCGTAGGTGATGTGGTCGACGCGCTTCAGGTGGGACATGGCTGCAACCTCCGTTCGACTGGGAAACCACGATGGCCACAACGACGATCGCCTGACAAAGGACCAGGACGATCTGTTCGGTAGATTCGAGACAGGAGGTCAACATGGCCGATGAACGCTACGAGATCGACCAGTCCGACCGCAGACTGATCGGTGCCCTCCGCAGCGGGGGGCGGCTGACGAACGCCGACCTGGCCCGTCGGTTGGGGATGGCGAGGGGGACGGTGCAGCTCCGTCTCCGGCGCCTCGTCGACGCCGGGGTGATCACCGGTTGGGGCCCGGATCTCCACCCCCGGGCCACCGATCACGGGGTGCTGGCCTTCGTGACCCTGTCGATCGCCCAGGGCACCCACGACGCCGTGGTCGACGCGCTGGCGGTGCGCCGAGAGGTGTTGGAGGTCCACGTGGTCACCGGCGAGGGCGACCTGTTGTGTCGCCTGGCCGCCCGCAGCAACGATCACCTCCACGAACTGATCCAGGCGATCGTCGGCATCGAGGGCGTCCGTCGTTCCCAGAGCCAGCTGGCGCTGGACAGCCCGCTGCAGCGAACGCTGGCTGACCTCGTCGGGGAGTGACCGTCCGGCGCCGGCGGCGTCTCAGCCCTGGTCCGGCGGCGCAGCCTCGGCGAGGAGTGCCCGCGCCGCGGCGATGTCGTCCTGGAGCTGTGCGGCCAGGGCATCGATGCCGTCGAAGCGTTGCTCGCCCCGCAGCTTCTCGACGAAGCACACCCTGGCTTCTTGGCCGTAGAGGTCACCGTCGAAGTCGATGAGGTGGGCCTCCATGAGCGAGTGCTCGGCGTCCTGGTAGAAGGTCGGCCGCTTGCCGATGTTGATCGCGGCCGGGTGGTGGCTGCCGTCCGGGCGGAGGTACCAGCCGGCGTACACGGCGTCACCCGGCAGGGCCCGATCGCGGGGCACGGCCACGTTGGCGGTGGGGAAGCCGATCGTGCGACCGCGCTGGTCGCCGGTCACCACGGGGCCTCGCACCTCGTGGTAGCGGCCGAGCAGGCGGGCGGCGGTGGCGACATCGCCATCGGCCACAGCCCGCCTGACGGCGGTCGACGACACCGACTCGGACCGATCCGGCTGGGGCAGGAGGTCGAGCCCCGTGACCTCGAAGCCGTGGATCCGGCCGAGTTCGGTCAGGACCTCGACGTTGCCGGCCCGACCCTTGCCGAAGTGGAAGTCGTCGCCGACGACGATCACCCGGGCCCGGATGCAGTCGACGAGCACCCGCTCGACGAACCGCTCGGCCGTCTCCTGGGACGCCTCCAGGTCGAAGGGGATGACCAGGGCGGTGTCGACCCCGGCCGTGGCCAGGAGGTCGAGGCGCTGGTCGAGGTCGGTCAGCATGAGGGGGGCCGAGTCCGGCCGCAGTACCGACGCCGGGTGGGGATGGAACGTGACGACCGCCGTGCGCAACCCGAGCTCGCCGGCCAGACGGCGGGTGGCGTCGATCACCGTGCGATGGCCGATGTGCACCCCGTCGTAGGTCCCGATCGTGACGGCGTGCTCGACCGCCGGTTCGAGCTGCTCGGTGTTGCGGAGTATCTGCACCAGGCCCGAACCTATCGCCCGCGGGCCTGGTTGCTCATCTCCGGCGGCGGTCGCCGGTCGCTCGCCGGATCCCCGGGCGGGGAGGCGAGCGGCGCCGCGGCCGCCGGCATCGGCATCGGCATCGGCATCGGCATCGGCATCATCCGTTGCCGACCAGGACCTTGGCCGGGGCCAGGCTCCCGTCGCGGACCTCGTAGACCGCCAGCAGCTCGCCGGCCCGATCGGCGACGGCGACGAGGCCGGTTCCGGCACTCGGTCCGAGGCTCTGGCCGTTGGCGACGCGGCGGGCGACGTCGTCGTCGACCTGGAGCACGGGCATACCCCGGAGGAGGTCGGCAACGGGGGTCAGCTCCGGCTCGTCGAGCGGGCTGGCGTCGTCGAGGGTGAAGGGCCCGACGGCGAGACGGCGGAGACCACGGAGGTGGGCGCCGCCGCCAAGGACGTGGCCGAGGTCGGCGGCCAGCGTGCGGATGTAGGTGCCGGACGAGCAGGCGACCTCGGCTCGGTACACGAGCGGGTCGTCGGTCGGCGCCACGTCGAAGCGGTGCACGGTGACGGGTCGGGGCTTGCGCTCGACCTCCTTGCCCTCGCGGGCCAGTTCGTGTAGCCGCTTGCCGTCGACCTTCACCGCCGACACCATCGGCGGGATCTGCTCGATGTCGCCGACGAAGCTCGTGGCGGCGGCCAGGACGTCGGGGACGTCCAGGGTCATCTCGTGGGTCGCCACCACGTCGCCGGCGGCGTCGAGCGTGGAGGTCTCGGTGCCGAAGACGATCTCACCGTGGTAGGTCTTGTCGGCCCCGGTGACGAACTGGAGCAGCTTGGTGCCCCTGCCGACGCCGAGCACGAGTACCCCGGTCGCGTCCGGGTCGAGGGTGCCGGCGTGGCCGACCTTGCGGGTACCGAGCGCCCTGCGGATCCGGTCGACGACATCGTGGCTCGTGCAGCCGGTCGGCTTGTCGATCACGACACAGCCCGACACCCCGGAGTCGGGGCGGCGGCGCTTCCCGCCGCGGCGGCGACCGCCTCCCTGGTGACCCGCCCTCGGGGCCGAGCCGCCCTCCCCCATCGCTCAGGCGTCCTCGGTCGGCGCGTCGACGTCGGTCTCGGCATCGCCCTGGGCCTCGGCGTCGGTCTCGGCGTCGCTCGGGGTCTCGGGCTCGGCCTCGGCGTCGTTCTCGGTCTCGGGCTCGGTCACGGGGTCGAGGCCGGCCAGGATCTCTTCGATCCTGGCCCCGGCCCGGACGCCGGGGTCGAACGCAAACACCACCTCGGGGGTCTTGCGGATCCTGGCCTGGGCGTTGATCTCGGACTGGATCGCCTTGCGGTACTCGGCCAGCACCTCGAGGTAGGCCTCGTCGGCCTCGGGATCGGGGGCACGGTCGAGTGCCGAGACGAACACCTCGGCCCGGTTGAGGTCGCTGTCGACCTCGACGCCGGTGACGGTCAGGAACCCGAGCCGCTCGTCATCGACCCGCTCCAGGTAGTCGGCCACGATCCGCTGCAGCAGGTTGTTGAGCCTGGCCGTGCGCGGGTAGTGCCGGTTGGTCGGCGGTCGAGCCGCACGACGACGATCACCGCCGCCACCGCGGCGTCCGGACGAACGAGCCATCAGTCGTCTCCCTCCCACCAGCTGGTGGTGAACTCGATCACGTCGACCTCGGTCCGCGACCACACGTGCCGCTCGACCGAGTCCATCACCTCTTCGACCGCGCCGGGCGTACCGCCGACCACGGCGACCCCGAGCCCGGCCCGCTGCCACAGCTCCTGGTGCTCGACCTCGGCCGCGGCGACGCCGTGGAGCTGGTCGAGGTTCCTGACGATGGAGGTGACCACCGAACGCTTCTCTTTCAGGCTCTGAGCCGAGCGGACGTGCAGCTCGATCTCGGCGACGAGGACGTGCATCGATGACGACACCGACGAGCGCTATGAGACCGGGATCTCCCGCTCTTCGTAGGTCTCGATGACGTCGCCTTCCTTGAGATCCTGGAAGTCCGACAGCCCGATACCACACTCGAAGCCGGCGGCGACCTCCTGGGCGTCGTCCTGGAAACGCTTGAGCGACTGGATCGCGCCCTTCCAGATGATCGTGCCGTCCCGGAGGAAGCGGACCTTGGAGCCCCGGGTGATGACCCCGTTGGTGACCATGCACCCGGCGATCGCACCGACCCGGGGGATCCGGAAGATCTCCCGCACCTCGGCGTCGCCGGTCACGACCTCCTCGTACTCGGGCTCGAGCATGCCGATCATGGCATTCTCGACGTCCTCGAGGAGCTTGTAGATGATCTCGTAGTTGCGGATCTCGACCTTCTCCTGCTCGGCCAGCTCACGGGCCTTGCGGTCTGGTCGGACGTTGAAGCCGAGGATCGTGGCGTTGGACGCCGCAGCCAGCTGCACGTCGTTCTCGGTGATACCGCCGACGCCACGGAGGACAAACGACAGCTTCACGTCGTCACGCTCCCGCTTCTTGAGGCTGTCACAGACCGCCTCGAGCGAGCCGTTGACGTCGGCCTTCACGATCAGGTTGAGGGTGGCCGCCTCGCCGGCCTGGATCTGCTTGAAGATGTCCTCGAGCCGGGCGCCGCCGGACGTGGCGGAGGCGTCACGGCCGAGGCTGGCCAGGCGCTGCCAGTGCTCCCGGGTGTCGGCCACCTTCGAGGCCACCCGCTCATCGGGTGCGATGACAAACGTGTCACCGGCCTCGGCGACATCGCTCAACCCGAGCACCTGGACCGGCGTCGACGGATCGGCCGACTGAACCCGTTCGCCCCGATCGTTGAGCAGCGCTCGGACCCGGCCCCAGGCGGCGCCGCTGACCAGCGGATCGCCGACCTCGAGCGTTCCCCGCTCGACCAGCACCGTGGCAACGGGGCCACGACCGATGTCGAGGTGGGCCTCGAGGATCGAGCCAGCGGCCCGACCGTCCGGGGTGGCCCGCAGGTCCTCGATCTCGGCGATGAGGAACAGGTTCTCGATGAGGTCGTCGATGCCGTCGCCGGTCATCGCCGACAGCGGCACCATCACGGTCTCGCCGCCCCAGGCCTCGGGCACCAGCTCCCGTTCGGCCAGCTGGGACATGACCTTCTCGGCATCTGCGCCCTCGCGGTCCATCTTGTTGATGGCCACGATGATCGGCACCTCCGCCGCCTTGGCGTGATCGAGGGCCTCCAGGGTCTGGGGCATGACACCATCGTCGGCGGCGACGACCAGGACGACGATGTCGGTCACGTCGGCGCCGCGGGCCCGCATGGCGGTGAACGCCTCATGACCCGGGGTGTCGAGGAAGGTGAGGACCCGACCGTCGCGGTCGATCTGGTAGGCACCGATGTGCTGGGTGATGCCGCCGGCCTCACCGTCGACCACGTTGGCCGATCGGATCTTGTCGAGCAGCAGCGTCTTGCCGTGGTCGACGTGGCCCATGACGGCGATCACCGGCGGGCGGATCGGCCAGGAGTCGACGATGTCGTCGTCGTCCTCGTCATCGAAGTCGAGCAGCTTGCGGAGCTCGACCTCCTGCTCCTCGCCTGGGTCGACGAGCTTGATCTCGGCGCCGATGTCCTCGGCGAACATCTCGATCATCTCGTCGGACAGCGACTGGGTCGCCGTGACCATCTCGCCGTTGGTCAGCAGGAAGCGGACGACGTCGGCCGCCGTACGGTTCAGCTTCGGGCCGAGGTCCTGGGCGGTCGATGCCCGCTCGATGACGACCGTGCCGGCGGGAACGGGGGCGTCCTCGGCCGAGTAGGTGGGGACGTCCATCGGCGTGAGCTCTTCGCGGCTGCGACGCCGCCGGCTCCGCCGACGCTGGCGACCACGGTTGGGGCCGCCCCGTCCGGGGGGACCACCACGTCCGGGAGGGCCACCGCCACCGGGACGAGGGCCACCGCCGCCACCGGGAGGGCCGCTGCGGAAGCCACCGCCACCGCCGCCACCGCCAGGACGCGGACCGCCACCTGCGCGGGTTCCGGGACCGCCGCCGGGGCCACCACGGGGGCGACCGCCGCCGGGGGGCGGGGGGATCGGCTTGCCGGCCCGGCTACGGGGCGGACCGGGGGGTGGAGGAATCGGCTTGCCGGCCCGGCCGCGAGGCGGCGTCGGGGCAGCGTCGGCCTCGGCGGGCGACGGTGTGGCCGCGGCCGCAGGCTCGGCGTCGGTTCGAGGTGGCGGGGCCGGCGGCGCCTCGGCGGGGGCCGGAGCCGGCGCCTCGGCCGCCGGGGCGGGGACGGGGGCCTGCTGGGGCTCGACCGGCGCCGGTGCCGGTGCCGGTGCCGGGGCTGGCGGGGGCGACGCAGGAGGGGCTTCGGCCGCTGGTCGGGCCGCAGCCGGACGTGCGGGTGCGGGTGCGGGCGGCGGCCCAGACGGGCGAATGGCGGGCGGGGGTGGCGGGATCGGCCGGGCGCCGGCTGATGACACGACTCGGGCCGGCGGCGGGGTGGCCGGCTTCGGTGCCGGCTTCGGAGTGGACTCCTCGGCCGGCGCGGCCGGTGCTGGTGCCGACGCCTTCGTCGGTGGGGGCGGCGGCTTCTTGCTGGAGACCACCGGAGCCGCATCGGCATCCTCGGATGCCTCGCCCTGCTCCGCCTCGGCCGGCTCGCGCACCAGCCCTTCACGCTCGGCCTTGCGTCGAACGCGGTCGGCCTGCGCTTCTACGATGCTCGAGGAATGGCTCTTGACCCCGATGCCAAGGGCACCGCAGAGGTCGATGATCTCTTTGTTGGAAAGACCCAACTCTCTTGCGAGTTCGTAGACCCGGACTTTGGCTGGCACGTTTGCGAAAACACCTCGGAAAGAAACTCGCTGCGGGCGCGCAGCGAGACGATTGCTCATCCTACCGGCACAGGTAGGCAGACCCATCCAACCACCAGGATCGGATCGTGCCTGGTCACGGGCCCGTGACCGAGGCACCGCCCAACTCGTCGGCGAGGGCGCCGACCGAGCCGCGATCGACCCGCCGCCGGAACGCCCGGTCGAGCGCCCGGCGGTCCCTTGCCTCGATCAGGCAGGCCGCCGGCGTGGCCGCACACAGCCATGCGCCGCGACCGGGACCGGTGCGGTCGAGCCGCAGCCGGTCCCCATCGTCGACATGGAGACGGACGAGCTGATCCTGTGGCCGCCGCCGACGGCAGCCGATGCAGGTCCGGATCGGCCCGCCGGCCACGCCTCGGTCAGACACCGCCCCCGACGGCCTCGTCCTCGGGAGCCGGCTCGCCCTCGGCGGCCTCTGCGGTCTCGCCGTCATCGGACGGAGCCTCGGCGTCGCCGTTCTCGCTCGGCTCCGCATCGCCGGTGGTGTCCGCATCGGCATCGACGACGGGCTCGGTGGCGGTCTCGTCCGCCGCCGGCGCGTCGTCGTCGCTCGGCTCGTCAGCAGCCGGCGCCTCCTCGGCGTCGGCCGCGCTGTCGTCACCGGACTCGGCAGTGGCGTCGTCGTCGGCCGAGCTGTCATCACCGGCAACGGTGTCGCCGTCGGCCGTGCTGTCGTCGTCGGACTCGGCGGTGGCGTCGGCCTCGGTCTCCTCGGCCTCGCCCCCCTCGTCGGCGGCGGCGCTCCACTCGGCGGCCGAGATGGCCGGGCTACCGTCGGCCGGCTGCCACATCTGCTCGCCGGTGTCGGGGTCGACGATCCACTCGCCGTCGGCCCACTCCTCGCCGGCGTACTTCGCCTCCTCCTCGAGCTGGGTCTCGCTCTTGATGTCGATCCGCCAGCCGGTCAGCCGGTGGGCGAGGCGGGCGTTCTGGCCCTCCTTGCCGATGGCGAGCGACAGCTGGAAGTCCGGGACGATGACCTCGGCCGTCGCCGTGTCGAAGTCGATGCGGACCTCCTTGACCTTGGCCGGCGACAGCGCCTTGGCCACGAAGTCGTAGGGGTCCTCACTGAACGGGATGATGTCGACCTTCTCGCCGTTGAGCTCGTTGACGACCATGCGGACCCGGGAGCCCCTGGCGCCGACGCAGGCGCCGACGGGATCGACGTTCTGGTCGTTCGACCAGACGGCGATCTTGGTCCGGTGCCCTGGCTCACGGGCGCAGGCCCGGATCTCGACGACGCCGTCGGCGATCTCGGGCACCTCGAGCTCGAACAGGCGCTTGATCAGACCGGGGTGGGTGCGGCTGACCACGATCTGGGGGCCCTTGGCCGTTCGCCTGACCTCGACGATGTAGGCCTTGACCCGGTTGCCGCCCTCGGACCGGGGGCCCATGGCCACCTGCTCGGCCTGGGGCAGCAGCGCCTCGACCCGACCGAGGTCGAGGAGGGTGTAGCGGGAGTCGGTCTGCTGGACGATGCCGGTGACGATGTCGCCCTC
>JBCCVL010000141.1:0-16683 GCA_039195375.1 Actinomycetota bacterium | reverse complement strand
TGTCGGCCCCGAGCGGGATGCCAGCGACGGGCTGACCGGCCGGGTCGACGATCGTGAGGCCGGACGACCCCTCGATCAGTTCGAGGGTGTCGACGAGGTCGAGCGTCACCATCTCGGCGTCGATCAGGTGGAGTCCGTCCGGTCGGAGCCCGGTCACCCGGAGCGACAGGGTGAGCTTGGCCGGAGCGACGAGCACGACGGGCGAGAGGCGATCGGTCACGAAGCAACCGTAGCCAGCCGGCCCCAGTCATCGACCGACAGCTGCTCGGGGCGGGCCGTCGGCTCGACCCCGGCGTCGAGCATCGCCCGTTCGGGCACGTGGGCGGCCAGGCTGCGCCGCAGCATCTTGCGCCGCTGCCCGAACGCCGCACGCACCAACTCGCTCAGCCGGCCGAAGTCGGCCTGGACCCGGGGCTCGGACCCGCGCTCGATGGCGACGAGGACCGAGTCGACGCGAGGGCGGGGCAGGAAGACGTCCGGCCGGATCGAGCCGACGAGGCGGGCCGTGCCCCAGTAGGCGACCAGGACCGACGGGATGCCGTACGTCCTGGAGCCCGGCCCGGCGCACAGTCGCTCGCCCGCTTCGCGCTGGACCATGACCAGCCAACGGGTGAGCCGGGGCTCCTCGGCCAGCAGATCGAGGATCAACGGGGTGGCGATGTTGTAGGGGAGGTTGGCGACCACCGTCCACGGCTCATCGTCGAGCACGTCGGCCCAGGCGACCTCCCTGGCATCGCCGACCACGAGCCGCAGTCGGCGATCGAGCCGGGTGCCCGGCTGGTCCGACCACGGAGCGGTGACCTCCTCGAAGGCGGGGACGAGATAGCGGTCGACCTCGACCGCGACGACGTCGGCCCCGGCGCCGAGCAACCCGGTGGTCAGCGAACCGAGGCCCGGTCCGATCTCGACGACGGCGTCGCCGGGACCCACGCCGGCGAGGCGGACGATCTTGTCGATCGTGCCCCGATCGACCAGGAAGTTCTGGCCGAGGGCCCGGGAGGGGGCCAGGCCGTGACGGTCGAGCAGGTCGGTGACCTGGGTTCGGCTCAACGTCACGGGGTCGGTTGGCAGGAGGTCGCGGCGCGGCCGATGCTCAACCGTCGAGGCCGAACAGGGTGTTGGCGTTGGCGGTGGTGGTGGCGGCGACCTCCTCGACCGGGCGACCGAGCAGGTCGGCCAGGAACTCGCCGACGATGGCGACGTTGGCCGGACGGTTGGGCTTCCCTCGCAGCGGCACCGGCGCCAGATAGGGCGAGTCGGTCTCGACGAGCATCTTGTCCGACGGCGTCAGCCGGGCGGCCTCCCGCACCTCCTCGGCGTTCTTGAAGGTGACGATGCCGCTGAACGACAGCCAGCCGCCTCGCTCGATCGCCGCGCTGGCCTCGTCGGGGCCGCCGGTGAAGCAGTGGAAGACGGTGCGCTCCGGCTGCCCCGCCCGGTCGAGCAGGTCGAAGGTCTCCTCCCAGGCGTCTCGGGTGTGGATCACGAGCGCCAGGTCGTTGCGGTTGGCCAGCTCGACCTGGCGGAGGAACACGTCGGCCTGCACGTCGCGGGGCGAGTGGTCGTAGTGGAAGTCGAGGCCGCACTCCCCAACCGCCACCACCGACGGGTGCTCGAACAGGGCCTCGAGACCGTCGATCCCCTCGGAGGCGTCGTGCGGGTGCACCCCGGCCGTCGACCAGACGTCGTCGAAGCGCTCGGCGACGGCTGCCGCCTGGAGCGAGTCGGGCACCGTGCAGCCGACGGTCAGCAGGCGGGTGACGCCAGCCGCCCTGGCCTCGGCAACGGCCTCGTCGGCCATCGGCTCGCCGTCACCGCGGGACAGGGTGGTGAGATGGCAGTGATTGTCGAACCACACGGTCGCCGGGCCTCCGATCGGTCTCGGTCTCCGGCCAGCGTACTGGCCGAGCGGTTCGACCCGAGGACCGCGGCGACGACGATGGGGTCAGATCACCTGCCGCAATCCCTGACCTCGCCGACCGTCCGGCAGCCCGTCGTCCCGGAACGCCTCCAGTTTCTCCAGCTGACGCTCGAACGCCCGCTTGCGGGGCCCGGCCAGGTCGTCGTAGGCCCGCTGGGCCGAGTCGAGGCCACGCTTCATCTTCTCGATCGGCTCCTCCCACCGCTCCCACTGGACCCGCAGCTCACCGAGCGCGCCCAGGATGTCCTCGCTGCGCTGCTCGACCATGAAGTTGTCGACGGCGTGTCGGATCACGGCCAGGACTGCGAACAGGGTGGTCGGCGAACACAGGACCACCCGGTGGGACAGCGCATAGTCGATCAGCTCGCTGTCGTGCTCGTGCAGGAACCCGTACACGCTCTCGTTCGGCACGAAGAGCAGCAGGTAGTCGACGGTGACGGCCGGATCGATGTACGACCGTCCGGTCAGCTCCTTGATCCGGTCCCGGACGTCGCGTTGGAAGGCCGAGGCGTGCCGCCGGCGCTCGTCGTCGGTCTCGGCGTCGAGCCAGCGGAGGTAGTTGTCGATCGGGAACTTCACGTCCATGTTGACGACGTGGCCGGTCGGGAGCGGGAACGTGTAGTCGGGAACGCCACCGGTGGCCAGCTTCGTCTGGCGGTGGTAACTGGTGCCCTCCAGGAAGCCGGCGGCGCGCAGCACGTCCTCGGCCATCCGCTCGCCCCACTGCCCGCGCGAGTTGGGTGAGGCCAGTGCCCGCTGGAGGGACTGGGTGGTGTCGGCCAGCGCCGAGCTGACCCGGACCGCCTGCTCCAGGCCGGACGACAGCTGCCCCGTCTGTTCGGCCTGCGATCGCTGCAGGCTGGCAACCAGGTCGGACACGCGGCGCAGCTCGGTCGACACCGAGCTGACCTGGTGGGCCACCGACTCCCGTTCGCGGTCGATCACCATCTTCCCGGCGGCCAGCTGATCGCCCAGCTTGTTCGAGGCGACGGAGGTGACCGTGTCGACCGCCGCCCGTAGGTTGTCGTGTTGTTCGGCCCGGAGCGTCTCGATCGTGCGGGCCGACGCCTCCTCGGCCGCCCGGGAGGCGGCAGCGGCCGCGCCACGGCCGCCGACGAGCCAGCCGACGAGTGCGCCTCCGGCCACCGCCAACACGGCGAGAATGATCAACAGGATGACAAGGGTTGCGGCGTCCATGGCTCCCGACCGTAGAGACGGGGTGTGACACTCGTCGGGCGGATCGGCCGAGACCGCTCGATCAGCGGGGTTTCCGACCCCGCGGATCGAGCGACCCTCAGCGGACCGTGAACTCGATGCGGCGGTTCGCCGCCTTGTTGTCGAGGCTGTCGTTCGGGTGGGCCGGGAACGCCTCACCGTGACCGACGGCGACCACCCGCTCGGGCTCGACCGACAACTCGAGCAACCGGGCCAGGACGGCGTCGGCCCGCTGCTGGCTCAACTCGAGGTTGGCCTCGGCTTCGCCATCGGCATCGGTGTGGCCGTCGATCGAGATCGACAGCTCGGGATGCCGGTGCAGGTAGCGGGCCACCCGGTCGACGATGGCCCGACCCTCGTCGGTCAGCTCCGCCGACTTGGACGCAAAGGCGATGGGGGCGAGGTCGAGCGCATCGTTGAGGGTCGAGCCGGCGGGGAGATCGGGGGTGCTGACCGGATCGGGACCGGGGCCGGGGGCGATCAGCCCGTCGGTCGACGGATCGACCACCGGCGGGACGACGGCGATCTGGTTGTCGATCGACTCGACGCCGAGGAGGGTGCCGATGCGGTCCTCCAAGTCGGCCCTGGCCTCCTCGTCGGCCACGCTGCCGGTCAGCACGACGTGGCCTCCGTCGGCCAGACCCTCGATCCCGGTGCCGATGAGCGTCGCGGCAACCGAGGCGGCCACATCGGGGACCGGGGCGAGGTCGCCGGCTGCCGACACCGACGACTCGACGCCGGCCGTCGTCGTCGGTCCGGCCGGATCGACCGCATCGGGGCCGGCGGCGGACTCGCCGGCGGCCGGGCCGAGCCCGACCACGGCGGGCGCCTCACCCGGCTCGACCCGGCCACCGGCGCAGGTCGACAGGAGCAGCGCCAGGAGCAGGACGAGCACGACCGAGCCGACGGCCCAACCGAGCCAGGCCAAGGCCGTTCCCCTGGCGTCGACCGGATGGGACGCCGGTGCCGGCTCGACCGTCGTGACCGTCGCCGGCGGCGCATCGATCGGCGCCACCTCGGCGAACCGGGCCGCAGCAGGATCGGACGTGGCCCGAGCGACCACGGCCGGAGCGGATGTGGCCCGAGCGACCACGGCCGGAGCGGATGTGGCCCGAGCGAGCGCATCTGGGCCGGACGAGACCTCGATCCCGTCGAGGAGCGACCCGGCGACGTCACCGGCTTCGGGCGTGTGCTCCGTCTCGATCGGCTCGGCCGAACGAGCGGCTGCGACCGGCGACTCATCCGATGCCGTCTCGACGAGCTCGGTGTCGACCGTTGCCCTGTCGAGCGTTGCGGGGTCGGGCGTAGCGACATCGATCGTGGCGGTGTCGACGGAGCCACGATCAACCGACGCGGTCTCGGGCGTTGCGAGATCAACCGTCGTCGTGTCGGGCATTGCGACATCGAGCGTCGCAGCGTCGAGAGAGCCGGGATCGAGCGTCGCAGCGTCGAGCGAGCCACGATCGACCGTTGCGGTGTCGGGCGTTGCGGCGTCGAGCGTCGCAGCGTCGAGGGAGCCGGGATCGAGCGTTGCGGCGTCGAGCGAGCCAGGATCGACCAACACCGTGTCAGGCGTTGCGCGGTCGATCGTGGCGGTCTCGGCCGTGGGCGCATCAAGCGATGCGGCGTCGACCGGCGACCCGTCGAACGACGCCTCGTCGAGCGGCGCCTCGTCGATCGGCGCCTCGTCTGGAGGCGCCTCATCAGCCCGATCGGGGTCGGCCGTGCGGTCGGCCGGCGCCGGCGGAGGATCGTCATGGCGGTCGGTCGACACGACCACCGGGAGTGGCTGTGTGACGGCGATGGTCGCCAGGCTCGCCGTGGTCGGGTCGCCGCCCTTGCGGACGGTGCGCCGTCGACCGGCAGGTCGTTCGGCCTGCGGTCGGG
This sequence comes from Actinomycetota bacterium, assembly GCA_039195375.1. Classification (GTDB taxonomy): domain Bacteria; phylum Actinomycetota; class Acidimicrobiia; order Acidimicrobiales; family SZUA-35; genus JAHELU01. Next base: position 11,660 of record JBCCVL010000141.1, on the reverse strand, counting down.
CGACCCCGAGGCCGCTGTCGGCGAAGCTCGTCCCGGCCAGGATGCCGGCGGCGGCGATCCTGGCACGGTCGACCGCCAGAAGGTCGGCGACCCGACCGTCGTCGAGCGACCCGACCCGACGCCGGTTGGCCAATTCGGCCGTGACCATCGGCGCCACCAACGGCAGGAGTCGGCCGACGAGCGACGGTGCGAGCCCGAGGCTGGAGGCGAGACCGATCACGACCAGGCCCCGCTCGGCCCCGAACACGCGGTCGAGAATCACGTTGCCGGGACCGGGGTCACCCGTTTCGGCCAGCCGGACCAACGCTGCGCTCGACGTCGGATGGGGCCGGTCGGGATGCTGGTCGACCAGGCTGCCGACCACGAGAGCGCCGTGGCGATCGGCCGCCAGTCTGGCCAGGCCGTCGATGACCCGGGCCATGGCCGGTCCGAGCGCAGCATCGACCGCGGCGGCGTCACCGCCGATGCGGGCGGCCAGGGTCGAGGAGACGTCGGCCTCATCGAGTCGCGCGATCAACTTGTCGAGCAGGGTCGGCATCGTGCGATCCACCTTTCATGGATGGCTCAACACCACTTCAGACGCGACGAACCAGACGGCGGCGGCTGGTTCGCTCCTTGCCCGTGTTTGCCCCACTCGGCGCATCGGAGCGGTTGCCAGTTCGGCGACGCCGACCATAGCCCCTGCCCGATCGCGGGTCGGGGATGGGGCCGATCGGGCTCAGGAGGTGGGCACCCGCTCCAGCCAGACGCGGTTGTCGTGGAACACGGCGCCGCGCCCCATGTCGGAGTCGACCTCCCGAACGGTGGCGTTGACCCCCATCCCCCACCAGCCCTTGTCGGTGGCGACCGTGCCGGGACCGACGCCGGCGTCGAGTCGGACGACGGCCCGGAACCGACCCCGGTCGTTGGCGACGTCGACCGGGTCGCCGTCGACCAGGCCATGACGATCGGCGTCGCCCGGGTTGAGCCGTAGCGGTGGGGCGGATGCCCGCGACCGCACGACCTCGGTGCCGGCGAAGACCGAATTGACGTGATGGTCGCTGGCGGCGGCAACCAGGTCGTAGCGCGGTCGGTCGACGGCGCCCGTTCCGACGGCGGCGCTCGCCACGGCCTCACCGGCCACACCGGCTTCACCGGGTGGGCGGTAGATCGGGACCCGGCCATGGCCATCGCGCTCCGCCCGGTCGGAGGCGAATTCGAACCGGCCGGAGGGGGTCGGGAACCCGTCGGCGAACGGCAGCCACGGGGCCGGACTCGACGGCAGGCGGGCCCACCCCCGCTCCTCGAGCGCCTCGACGGTGACCCCGGCCGCCCGGTACTCCTCGGTGTCGAGCAACGCCGCCGCCAGCTCCCGGTCCGACGCCTGGAGCGACGGCTCGTCGAGCCCCATGGCCACCGCCAGCCGTCGGAAGATCTCGGTGTGGGGCAGGCAGGCGCCGGGTGGGTCGACCGCCGGGCGGTTCAGGCTCACGTAGAGATGACTGAACGAGTCGTTGATCTCGTACTGCTCGTGCTGCAGGGTCGATGGGAGCACGACGTCGGCGTAGTCGACCGTCTCGGTCGGGAACACCTCGATGACCGCGGTGAACAGGTCGGGACGGTTCAGCGCGGCCCGGACACCCTCGGTGTCGGGGTTCGAGACGACCGGGTTGGCCCCGTGGACGAGCAGCGCCTCGACCGGCGGATCGTCGAGGGTGGTCAGGTTGGCGACGAGGTTGGTCATGGCCAGGTGCCGTGGCCTGGCCTCGTCGCCTCCTCCTCCGGCGGCCTCGAGGTCGAACCGGTAGCGGTCGGCCGTCGAGTAGACGAGTCCGCCGCCCCGCCGGCCGTAGTCACCGGTGAGCGCCGGGAGACACGAGACGATCCTCGCCGTCTGCCCGCCCCCGGCGTGACGCTGCATGCCCTGACCGAGCTTGATGGCCAACGGTGCCCGACCGGCCAGCGTCCTGGCCAGGCTGGCCACGATCGCCGGGTGGATGCCGCAGACCTCGGCGGTCCGCTCCGGGGTCCACGGCCGCAGCGCCGCATCGAACTCGCCGTAGCCGGTGGTTCGCTCGCCGATGAAGGTCGTGTCGACCACGCCGGCGTCGATCATCGCCCTGGCCAGGCCGAGCGCGAGGGCCCCGTCGGTCCCGACCCGGGGTTGGATGTGGATGTCGGCCCTGGCCGCGGTCCTGGTCGTGAGCGGATCGATCACGATCAGGGGTGCGCCAGCGGCCCTGGCCCGCTCGACGAAGGGCCAGAGATGCCGGTTGGTGACGAGGGTGTTGGAGCCCCAGATGACGATCGTGCCGGCGCCGGCGATGTCTTCGGGGTCCATGCCGGCGGCCGAGCCGGTGGTGTACGACATGCCGACGTGGCCACTGACCGAGCAGATCGAGATCTGGTGGCCCGAGACGCCGAGGTGGTTCCAGAGTCGGGCCCCGGCCGGCCCGGCCCCGCCCTGGAGGAAGCCGACGTTGCCGGTCCCGGCGAATGGCCAGATGGCGGCGGGGCCGGTGCGGTCGATGATGTCGTTGAACCGACCGGCGATCTCGTCGAGCGCCTCGTCCCAGGTGATCGCCTCGAACGCCTCGGCCACGGGGAGACCAGAGCCCTTCGGGGCCACCCGCCGCAGCGGCTGGAGCAGCCGGCTCGGGTCGGCGGCCATCGTCAGCCACGGGTTGACCTTGCGGCAAAGCCCGCCGTTGGTGAACGGGTGGTCGGGGTTGCCCCGGAGGCGCACCGCTCGACCGTCCTCCACCGTCACCTGCCACGAGCAGCCGTCTGGACAGTCGAGGGGGCACGAGCCGACGATCGTGCCGTTGCGTGGCGACCGGGGATGGCCGTCTGGTCGCGGTGGCGTGTCGTGGTCGATGTCGGTCATCGCCGACCCCGGAGACGGTCGATGTCGCGCCGTTCCTTCTTCGTCGGTCGCCCCTGACCCCGGTCCCTGGCTCCGCCGGGCGGCGCCTCGAGAGGCGACGGGCGACGGGTCGGGGGCGGCGACAGGTCCTCGACCAGGTCGGGGACGAGCTTGGCCCCGACCCGCTTGTCGACCAGCCCGACGACCCGATAGACGATCGTGTGGTCACCCCGCCTGGCCTCGACGACGTCGCCAAGGTCGACCTTGGTGGCGGGCTTGGCCACCTCGTCGCCGATCCTGACCCGACCGGCGGTGCAGGCCGCCGTCGCCGACGTGCGGGTCTTGAACACCCGGACCGCCCACAGCCACTTGTCGACCCGGACCGGCTTGGCCCCTCCAGAGACGCCGGCGCCGGGCTCAGAGGGTGATCGAGAGCTCATAGATCCGTCGGCGGGGCTCGCCGGTCCGTCTGGCCACCTCGGCAACGGCGTCGCGCTTGCTCAGCCCGTCACCGAGACAGCGCCGCAGGGCCTCGATGACCTGGTCGTCTCCCGGGGGCTCACCGCCGGCCACCCGACCATCGACCACCAGCACGAATTCGCCGCGGGGCTCCTGGCGTGCGAGCCGCTCGGCCGCCTCGGCCAGGGTGGTGCGAACGACCTCCTCGTGCAGCTTCGTCAGCTCACGCCCGACCGCGACCCGACGGTCGCCGCCGCAGACCGAAGCGAGATCGGCGAGGGTGACGGCCACTCGACGAGGTGACTCGTAGACGACGACCGCCCGCTCCTCCCCCGCCAGCGCCCGCAGCCGGTCGGTCCGCTCCCGACCCTTGCGGGGCAGGAAGCCCTCGAACACGTAGCGGTCGACCGGCAGCCCGCTCAGCGCCAGGGCGGCCGAGACCGCAGTCGGGCCGGGGACGACGTCGACGACGTGACCGTGCTCGACCGCGGCTGCGACCACATGACGCCCGGGGTCCGACACGGTCGGCATGCCGGCATCGGTGACAAGGGCCAGGTGCTCGCCGGCGGCGAGACGGTCCAGGATCTCGCCGAGGCGGGGCACCTCGGTGTGCTCGTTGGCCACCAGCAGCGCCGGCTTGCCGTCCCGCCGTGCGCCGAGGTGGGCGAGCAGTTTACCCGTCCGCCTCGTGTCCTCGCAGACGACGGCGTCGACCGTGGCCAGGACCTCGGCCGCCCGCTGGCTCAGGTCGCCGAGGTTGCCGATCGGCGTGCCGACGACCGAGAGCCGCCCGGTGCCGGCCGTCGGGTCAGGCGCCACCGGGCCCGCTCCCGTCACCGTTGGCCGCTCCACGGCCGGGACCGTCGCAGGGCAGACCACCGTCGCCGCCGGTATCAGCCACCTCGGGCGCGTCGGCCTCGTCGCCGGCGAGGCGGATCTCCAGGACGTCGCCGACCTTCAGCTCCCACTCGCCGAAGGCACCGGCCTCGGCCTCGACGATGTACCTCGCCGGCCACACTGGCAGCGTCACCCGCCGCCGCCGCAGCCGGAGCGTGCGGATGACGACCCCATCGGCGTCGAGGAAGGCGACGTCGAGCTCGAAGCCCATCGAGAAACTGTGGACCGATCGACGCCCGGGGATGACCAGGGCGCCGTCGAGGTGGTCGCGGCCGAGCAGGCCTCGGGCCTTGGCCACCCGCCCGACGGCGACCTCGAGCGACGCCAAGACCTGGCCGTCTCGGACGAGCCAGCCGCTGACGGGCTCGTCAGACGGGGCCGTGGCCGCCCGACCACGCCTCACCGCGGACACCGGGCGACGGCCCGGCCGCATCCTCGTGGCGGTGTGCGGGGCCGGTCTGGCGTCGGTCGACCGGGCGGTCGTCTAGACGTTGAACCGGATCTCCAGCACATCGCCATCCTCGACAATGTAGTCCTTGCCCTCCTGGCGGACCTTGCCGATCTCGCGGGCCTTGGCCATCGATCCGATGTCGAGCAGCTCGTCCCAGCGGATCGTCTCGGCCCGGATGAAGCCCTGTTGCAGGTCGGTGTGGATGAGCCCGGCGCACTGGGGGGCGGTCGACCCGACGCGGAAGGTCCAGGCCCGGCTCTCCTTCTCCCCGGTCGTCAGGAACGTGCGGAGCCCGAGGGTGTGGTAGGCGGCCTGGATGAAGCGGACCAATGCCCCCTCGCCGAGACCGAAGGCATCGAGCATCTCGGCCCGGTCCTCGGGGTCGAGCTGGGCCGCCTCGGCCTCCAGCTGCACGCAGGCCCCGAAGACGGGCGCCAGCTCACCGAGCTCGCCTCGAACCGGCTCGATGACGGTGTCGACGTCACCGAGCTGCTCCTCGTCGAGGTTGACCACGGCCAGCACCGGCTTGTTCGTCAGCAGGAACCAGGGCCTGAGGGTCTCCAGGTGGTCGCTCGCCAGGTCGCTTCGATACAGCGGGGTGCCGGCCTCGAGCTTCGCCAGCGCCGCCTCGGCGGCTTCGACCTCGACCCGGACGGCCGGATCACCCTTGGCCGCCTTGCGTTTCTTGTCCAGCTGTTTCTCGACGGTCTCCAGGTCGGCATAGGTCAGCTCGAGCTCGACCACCCGGAGGTGCTCGAGCGGGTCCTGGGGACCGGGGACGTCGTCGTCGCGGAACGCCCGCAGCACGAACACGATGGCGTCGACCTCGCGGATGTTGGCCAGGAAGCGGTTGCCGAGGCCCTCGCCGTCGCGGGCGCCCTCGACCAGCCCGCCGATGTCGGTGAACTGCACGCTGGCCGGCACCACGCTCTTCGACCCACTCATCTCGGCCAGGGCGTCGAGCCGATGGTCGAACACCTTGGCCACCCCGATGTTGGGGTCGGTGGTGGCAAACGCGTAGGGCGCAGCGAGTGCGCCACCGCCGGTCAGGGCGTTGTAGAGCGACGACTTCCCGGCGTTGGGCAACCCGACGAATCCGAACTTCTCCATACCGAACCGAATCTATCCGTGGATCCCGACCGTGCTGGCCCGGGACGACCCCGATCGGACCCCGGGTCGGTCGGTTGTCCGACTCGGCCACGTCGTTGTCCGCTGCCGACATGGTCGCCTGGCGGCGGTCGACGGACGATACCGGTACCCCATGTCACCACCCTCGACGGCGAGCACGACCGACGGTCCGCTTGCCGGAAGGAGCACACCATGCCGACCCGAACCCGTCCCCTCCCAACGCCGGCCCGGCTGCTGGCCGCCCTCGTGGTCGGCGCCCTGTTGCTGACCGCCTGCGGCTCGGACGATGATGCCAGCGGCAATGAGACCAGCCCGATCGTCCTCGTGCACGGCGCCTGGCAGGACGGCTCGAGCTGGGCCCAGGTCCAGGAGGAGCTGGAGTCGAGCGGCCGAACCGTCTCGGCGATCACCCTGCCGGGCCGAGACGGCGCCGACGCCGGTCTCCAGACCATCGAGGGCTATCGGGACGCGGTCATCGCCGAGGTGGAAGCGTTCGACGAGCCGGTGATCCTCGTCGGGCACAGCTTCGGCGGCATGACGATCTCGGCGGTGGCCGAGGCCATACCCGACCAGGTGGCGTCGCTCGCCTACGTGGCCGCCTATCTCCCCGCCGACGGCGACAGCCTGCAGACACTGGCCGAGCAGGACCACCTCAGCGTGTTGCCCGAAGAGGGCAACCTGAACTTCTCCGACGACTTCACGGTTGCCACCGTCCCGCCCGAGCGGTTCGCTGGCATCTTCTGCCCCGACTGTGTCGATGCCGATCTCGACGCCGTGGCCGCATCGGCGGTCGCCGAGCCCGCCGCGCCGCTGGCCCAACCCGTGTCGCTGACGGGGGACAACTTCGGAGCGGTACCGAAGACCTACATCATGACGGCCAGGGACACCGTCGTCGGAACGCAGCTGCAGGCGTCGATGGTGACCCGTACCCCGGTCGACGAGATCCTGGTGCTCGACACGGGACACGCCCCCTACGTGAGCGCCGCAGTCGAGCTGGCCGGACTGCTCGACGACCTGTCGTGAGCGGAGCGTTGACCACGGTCGAGTTCTCGCCGTTGACGACCGTCGTCATCGTCGGGGCGATGGCCATCGTGCCGGTCTACCTCTTCGCCACGTACTGGTTCGCCAGCGCCGGGTGGCGCCGGGCCGGGGTGCTGACCGTCGGTGTGCTGGCGTACACCGCCGTCACCACCGCCTTCGTCGTCGACTGGCAGTTCTCGTTCGACGGACCGTACGTCGTGCCGGCGGTGATGGTGGCCAGCCTGGCGGTGCCCCCGCTGCTCGTCCTCCGCTGGCCGGACGTGTTCGTGCCGCCGGGGATCGGCCTGTCGTGGCTGGTCGGCGTGCAGGCGTTCCGGATCATCGGCGGCCTGTATCTGTTCGAGCACTGGCGCGGCAACGTCGGCCCCGAGTTCGCCACCTTGGCCGGCATCGGCGACGTCGTCACCGGTGTCGCCGCCAGCGCCGTCCTGATCGTGTTCTGGACGACTGGCCGGATGCCGCGGCGGGCGGTCCACGCCACGATCCTGTTCGGGCTGGCCGACTTCGCCTGGGCCTACGCCATCGGTGTGCTCAGCTTCGAGACGCCGATCCAGGTGTTCTCACTCGACGCCGTCCACGCCACCAACCGGTACCCGATCGCCATGATCCCGTTCCTGCTGGCCCCGATCGCCATGGGCTTCATGGTGATGACCCTGATCGAGCTGCGACGCCGTGCTGCGGTCGACGCGGAACGGTCGGCACCTGGTCGGGCCCGAGCGGGGATCACCGTCGGGGCGGCCGAGTAGTCTGGAGGCATGGGAAGCGAGCAGCCGCCGTGGCGGACGGCGATCGATCGGGTGATCTACCTGCTCGACCGTGACCTCGCCCCGGTCCAGAAGGTGCGGGCCTTCGTCAAGGCTCGCCAGCTGCTCGGCCACCTGGAGCCGGACCAGGTCGAGGCGCTGGTCCGGGCCGGCAAGCTCCAGGCGATCGACGGGATCGGTCCGTCGACCGATGCGGTGGTCCGGGGCGCCTACGGGCTCGGACCGACCGATTACCTCGACGGCCTGGAGGCGTCGACTGCGCTCGACGTCGAGGGCGGCGCCCGGCTGCGGGCGGCGCTGCGGGGTGACTGCCACTCCCATTCCACGTGGTCGGACGGCGGGGCTGAGCTGACGGCCATGGCCGCGGCGGCCGCCGCCCTCGGACACGACTACCTGGCGGCCACGGACCACTCGGCCAGACTGACGGTGGCCAAGGGCCTGTCGCCGGAACGGCTGGCTCGCCAGATCGAGGAGATCGAGGCGCTCAACGTCGAGCTGGCCCCGTTCCGGATCCTGACCGGCATGGAGGTCGATATCCTCACCGACGGCAGCCTCGACCTGCCCGACGAGTTCCTGGCCCGGCTCGACGTCGTCGTTGCCTCGGTCCACCACGAGATCCACCAGCCGGCGGCCGAGATGACGAAGCGCCTGGTGACGGCGGTGGCCAGCCCCCACGTCGACATCCTCGGCCACTGCACCAACCGCAAGGTGGCCGTCGGCGACCGGCGGGGTGGGAGGGGCCGGAAGCCGTCGGAGTTCGACGCCGACTATGTGTTCGCAGCCTGTGCCCAGTTCGGCACGGCCGTCGAGATCAACTGCCGGCCCGAGCGACAGGATCCTCCCGACGAGCTCATCGAGCTGGCGATGGAGTGGGACTGCCGGCTCAGCATCGACTCCGACGCCCACGCCCCCGGCCAGCTGGAGTGGGTGGCCTACGGCTGTGAACGGGCCGAACGGCTCGGGGTCGAACCGGATCGCGTGATCAACACCCGCTCGGCCGACGACCTGCTCGACCTGGTGGCCGGCTGAGTCCGGTCGGCGTCGGGCCGGTCGGTGTCGGGACGATCGGCGTCGAGTCGGCGGCCAGCCGGGCCGGCAGCGACCGGCGCTCCATCCCGATAGGCTTGACCCTCATGTCGAAGCGTAGGCGCAAGAAGCGGCTCCTGGCCCGCCGCAAGAAGGCCAACCACGGGCGCAAGCCCACCGTCGGCCGGAACTGACGGCCACGACCAGCCCGGCAGGGCGGACCGAGAGGACCGAAAAGGCGCCGGGGTCCGGCGCACCGCCGCCACCGCCCGAGGCCGGATCGGCCGACCGGGCCCGTCGTGCCCGTTGACGCCAAGAGAGACCCCGAGCGATGCCTCCGACGGCCGGGACGTTCCGCTTCGGCGACCACGAGCTCGACGTCGCCACCCGTGAGCTGCGCGGGCCGGACGGCCCCACCGTCCTCGAGCCCCAGGTCTTCGACGTGCTGGCCCACCTCGTGGTCAACTGCGACCGGGTGGTCCCCAAGCTGGAGCTGCTCGACGAGGTGTGGGGCGATCGGTTCGTCTCCGACTCGGCGCTGTCGAGCCGGATCAAGAGCGCCAGGCGTGCCGTCGGTGACGACGGCCGCCAGCAGCGTCTTATCCGTACGATCCACGGCGTCGGCTTCCGCTTCGTGGCCCCCGTCGAGCCGATCCGGGCCCCGGGCGAGGCGACGACCACCGGTCCGGACCCGGGCGAGGCGCCGCCCCCACCCCCGGTCGAGCCCCTGATCGGTCGGGAGGCGGAACTCGCCGACCTGGCCGCAGCCCTGACCGACCATCGACTGGTGACGCTGGTCGGCCCCGGCGGCATCGGCAAGACCCACCTGCTGCGGCACGGTATCGCCGGTCTGGCCACCGGAGTCGACGGTTGGGCCCGGCTCGTCGACCTGTCGAGCGTGCCGGACGGCGCAGCGATCGGTCCGAACGTGGCCGCCGCCGTCGCCGCACCGCGGCTGGCTGATGCGACAACCGACGAGGCGATCGTCCACCACCTGCGCAGTCAGCGCATGCTGCTGGCGATCGACAACGCCGAACACGTCCGCGACGACGCCGCCAACCTGCTGGCCGCAGTGCTGGCGTCGGCACCCGAGGTCCGCATCGTGGTCACCAGCCGGGAGCGCCTCGGCATCGACGGCGAGCGACTCGTCCCCGTCGGGCCGCTCGATCTCGACGACGCCGTCCGCCTGTTCGTCCACCGCGCTGCGGCCAACGCAGCCCACCTCGATCCCACCGACCCGTCGCTGCGAGCGCTGTGCCGGCGGCTCGACGGGATCCCGCTGGCGATCCGTCTCGCTGCGGCCAGGACCCCGGCCCTGTCGGTCTCGGAGATCCTGGTCCGGTTGGGTGAGCACCTCCGGAGCGACGCCGTGCCCATCGACAGCCCGGAGCGACACGCCGACATGCAGCGGGCACTCGAGTGGTCGCTGCGCTCGCTCGACCCAGACGATCGGGTGGCGCTGGCTGCGCTGTCGATCCTGCGCGGTTCGTTCGATCTGGACGACGCCTCCGCGGTGATCGGCCACGACGCACTCGACGTCGTGCTCCGGCTCGTCGAGCGCTCGCTCGTCGTCCCCCAGCGCACGGAGGACGCCAGCCGCTTCCGGGTGCTCGAACCGGTCCGCCTCGTCGTCCGCCGGTTCCGGGAGCCCGAGGTGCCGGCTCGCTTCGTCCACCACGTCGCAGCGAGGACCACGGCGGCCGCACGACGGGTCGAGTCGCCCGAGCTGGACGAGGGCATCGACCGATTCCGGCGGATCTGGGCCAGCACCAGGGTGGCGATCCGGTTCGCCCTCGACCTCGACGACCGCGCTGCGGCCACGACCATCGTCCTGGACGCGGCGGCGGTGGCCGAGGCCAAACTGCTGACCGAGGTGATCGACTGGGCACTGGCCGCAGCCGAGATCCGGCCCCTGTCCACGGCCGGGATCGTGCCCGGCGTCGCCATGGCCGGAGCCGAACCGCCGTCGCTCGACGACCCCGACCAGGCCGACCTCGTCGCCGTCGCCGCCCGCCTCCTCCTCCACCGCGGTCGGCGCGACCTCGCCGACCCCCTGCTCGCAGCCCTGGAGCCGTGGCCGGCCTCGATCCACGTCAGCCAGACCCGGGTCTGGCAGGCGTGGTCGCGAGGGGACCTCGCCGGTCTCGATCACCAGCTCCGCCAGGTCGAAGACCTCGTGCGCCACACCGGCGGACTGACCGAGCTGGGGATGCGGGCCCTCCGGGTCTCCGAGCGGGCCTTCGCCGAGCGGCCCGACGCTGCGGTCACCGCCGAGCTTCGCGCCCTGGCCGTCCGCAGCGGGGACACCGGGCGACCCTTCGAGCTGATGGCCGACGCCGTCGATCATCTGTGGAACGAGCGCTACGACCGGGCGCTGGAGGTCTTCGACCTGGGCGTCGAGGAGGCCCGTACCAGCCGGCTGAGCCTCGTCGCCACCGGCCTCGCCTCGTACCGGTCCATCGTCGTGGCCAACCTCGGCGACGACGACCGGGCGGTCGAGCGGCTCGTCGCCGCCCTTGGCGACGCCCTGCTCACCGGCTCGATGGCCGTCGCCCTGAGCGATCTTGCGGTCGCCGCCCAGATCCTGGCCGACCGGGGCGAGCCGGCCGCCGCGGCCCGGATCCTCGGGGTCCGCCACGCCGCCGACCATCAGGCCGCCACCACCGAGCGGATGGCGGCCCGACTCCGGGCCCGGTTGGCCACCGACGACGAGGCCGGGTTCCGGCGCGAGTTCGAGGCCGGGCGGTGGCTGCCGCTCGAGGAGGCGGTCGAGCGGGCGGTCGACGGGCTCGAGCGCCTGCTCCGCCGCTGATCCCGACCGCTACCAGGATCGGGGCCTGGTGCCGCGGTCCACGGCCGATCCGGCTCAGCCTCGCAGGGTGGCCTCGATCGCCGTCGCCAGCTCGGCCAGACGACCGTCCGCCGCCGCTCGGGTCGCCCCGATCCCCCCGGCCGGAACGTCGTCGACGACGACCTCGAGATAGGCCTTGACCTTCGGCTCGGTGCCGCTCGGGCGGACGATGACCCTCGCCCCGTCGGCCAGGTCGAG
>JBCCVL010000140.1:0-16713 GCA_039195375.1 Actinomycetota bacterium | reverse complement strand
CCTTCGCCGTGACCCCGATCGTCGACCCGTGTCTCACGTGTGACGAGTTCGCGTTCGGCGACATCGACGAGTCCGGCGACGAGATCCTCTTCACCGGCCACGAGGTCTGGGTGGCGACGCCCGAGCTGCTCGGCGCCATCGGGGTCGCCACGACCGGGGCCGACCGCGACGACGCAGTGCTCGGGCTCAGCCGGATCGCCGACGCCCGCCTGGTCGACGAACGGCTGGCCAGCGGAGCGACGGGCCTGGCCGCCTCCGCCGACCTTCCGGCCGCCGATCGGGTGGCGCCGGTGCTGCTGTGGCCCGAGACCGTGGCCGACCGTGGCTGGGAGACCCGCACCGTCGGGTGGCTCCTGGCCGACGAGGCCGGTGGCGACCTCGCCGGCCGCGCCGACGAGCTCCGGGCGGCGGCCGGGGCGGCCCTGGCGATCGAGACCCGCATCGAGCCAGCGCCCCAGACGTCGCTGCGGCTCCTCGCCATCATCGTCGGGGGGATCACCGCACTGGCCGTGGTCGGCGCGGCCGTCACCCTCGAGGTGGCCGAGGGGGCGGCCGATCGCCGGCTCCTCGGCGCGATCGGCGCCTCCCCGGCGGTGGCCCGGAGCCTGGCCGCCTCCGGGGCCGCCCTCCTCGCCGGTACCGGCGCCCTGCTCGCCCTGCCGACGGGCTACCTGGCCCTGGTTGCCCTGCTGGCGATCCCCGGCGTCGATCTCCCGGCGGTCGTGCCGTGGTCGGCCCTGGCCCTGGTCGCCGCCCTGCCGATCGTCGCCGCCGCCATCGGTTGGTTCGGGGCCACCCGTGCCGGTGCCCGAACCGGTGGCGCCGGCACCGGTGGTGGTCGGTGGAGCCTGCTCCCGACTCTGCTGGTGCTGGCCCTGACCGCGAGCGCCTGCGCCGTCCCCGGTCTGGAGGCCGACGAGTCGACGACCGACGTCCCCCCGCTCACCGCGTCCGACGCGGCTGCGAACGACGGGGCGGCACCGGTGCCCGGTTGCGACCAGGGACTCGACGCCGCCCTGGGTACGTGGGCCGACGTCGGGTTCGCCGGATCGATCGCCGTCCTCGGGGGCGACCGTCCCTGCATCGCCGCCTACGGCCAGGCCGACCCGGCCGCCGATCGGCCGAACACCACCGACACCGTGTTCAGCATCGGATCGGTGACCAAGGCGGTCACCGCCGCGGCCGTGCTCGACCTGATCGACCGCGGTCTCGTCGATTTCGACGACCCCGTCCGACGGCACCGGCCCGACCTCGACGGTCCCGTCGGCGAGCTGACGATGCGCCAGCTGCTCCTGCACACCAGCGGTCTGGTCGGCCTGCACGGTCGCGACCACGAGCCCCTCGACGAGACGGCCGCGGTCGCAGCGATCGCCGGGCTCGACCTCGCCTTCCCCGCCGGCCGGCAGTACCTGTACAGCAACGCCGGCTACAGCCTGCTCGCCCTCGTCGTCGAGGCGGTGTCCGACGTCGGGTTCCGCCGCTACGTCACCGACCGGATCCTGGTCGACGGCGAGGGTCGACCGCTCGGCGGGTTCTGGGACGGGGAGCCGGCGCCGACCGGGCCGCGGGCGGTCGGGTTTCCCGACGGGGAGCGACCGGGCCACGACGGCGACTTCGGCGGCCCCCACTGGGCCCTCGACGGCAACGGCGGGGTGGCCATGACCGCCGAACAGCTCGCCCGCTGGACCCGAGCGTTGTTCACCGGCGGGATCCTCTCGGCGCGGGCCACCGGTTGGCTGACCTCGACCACCACCCATCTCGGACCCGACGTCGAGTTGCCCGGCTGGGTCCGCCTGGACCGGGAGGTCCTCGGTGAGGTGGTCATCGGGGCATCCGGCGGGGGCGGCTCGATCGGCCACTCGGTCGACGTGGCCTGGCTGCCCGAGTCGGGACGGGTGCTGGTGCTCGCCGTCAACCGGCGCTCGGTCCGCAGCGCCCGGCTGCTCGACCACGTGGTCCCTGCTCTCGTCGCCGGCACCGGCATCCCCGGCCCGACGCCGGTGCCGAGCCTCGCCCCGGCCGAGCTCGAGGCCGCAACCGGCACCTGGGTGGCGGCCGGCGGCGGCCGGGTTGTCGTCGACGCCGACGGCGACGGACTCCTCGCCTCGGCCGAGGGGCCGGCGATCGCTGCGCTGTTGCCGGTACCGACCGACCTCGTTGGCGAGGCCGCGGTCAACGAGGACCTGGCCGTCGCCTTCGCCAGGGGTGAGACCGCTGAGGGGCGGGAGGAGCGGGCCGCGTTCGAGGCCGGGTTCGGGCCGATCCGGCGCATCGAGGTCGACGGGACCGTCTTCGAGGGCGAGCTGGTCACCCACCTGCTCGTGTTCGTCGACGACCCGGACGACGGTGGCGAGCGGCCGATCCGTGTCGCCCTTGCCCTGAACGGGTTCGGCGGGGTCGAGGGGGCCGCCGTCGACACCCGACCGCCCTCGGTCTGGCTCGTCGGCGGTGGCGGGACCGGCACGGGCGACGGGACCGTCTACGTGCCGTTCGAGCCCGCGGCGGGGACCCCCTCGGTTACGCTGACGGTGGGGTCGGGACCGGAGGGCGAACGCCTCACGATCGAGGGACCGGAGGGGACGGTGACGCTCGAGCGGGCCGCCGGATGAGCGCCGGACGAGCCGTCACCACGAGCAACCATGCGGATCCTGCTGATCGAGGACGACGCCGACCTGGCCGAGCTGGTGGCCCTCGGGCTGCGTCAGGCCGCCTACGCCGTCGACCATGCGGCCACCCGGGCCGAGGCCGAGGACCTGCTGGCGGCCGCCACCTACGACATCGCCTGTGTCGACCTCGGTCTGCCGGACGGCGACGGCCTCGACCTGATCCGTTCGCTCGGTCGGGAGCCGGCGCGGCACCGGCGGCCCGGCCGCATCGTGGTCCTCACCGCCCGTGACGCCGTCGAGCAGCGGGTGGCCGGCCTCGACGCCGGAGCAGACGACTACCTGGTCAAACCGTTCGCCTTCGCCGAGCTGCTGGCCCGGGTCCGGGCGGTCAGTCGGCGCGACGATCAGGTCGACGTCGTGCTGACCTGGCTCGACATCGAGGCCGACACCGCGGCGATGACGGTGACCCGCAGCGGGCGGACCGTCGACCTCACCGCCCGCGAGTTCTCCCTCCTCCGCCACTTCCTCCGCCACCCGAACCGGGTGGTGTCGGCCGAGGAGCTGATCGAGCACGTATGGGACCGCAACGCCGACCCGTTCACCAGCTCACCTCGGGTCCTGCTCAGCCGCCTCCGGCGCAAGCTCGGCCAGCCGGCGGTCATCGAGACCGTCACCGGCGCCGGCTACCGCCTGGCCGACCGTTCGGGGCCGACCGATGGCTGAGGCGACCGGGCCGCGGTCCGTCGACCGGGAGCTCCGGTCGCTCCGGTTGCGGCTCGCGGCATCCGGCTTCGTCGCCGCCTACGGGATGGTGCTGATCCTCCTCGCCGTCGTCCTGACCTCCGAGGAACAGATCGACCAGGTCGCGACCACCACGACCGGAGACGAGCCGACCCCGACGATCGAGACGATCGAGGAGACCGGCGGGTTGGAGACCGACCCGGCGATCCTGCTCACCGCCGCCGCCCTGGCCCCCGTCGCCGCCGCCATGTCGTGGTGGTGGTCCGGGCGGGTCGTCCGTCCGGTCGCCCGATCGATGACCCTCCAGCAGCACCTGATCGAGGAGACCAGCCACGAGCTGCGAACCCCGCTGTCGATCCTGACGACCAACGCCGAGGTGCTGCTCGCCGACCCCGAGCCGACGCTCGACGGCTACCGGCGTGGCCTGGAGCGGTCGGCCGAGGTGGCCGAGCGGATGCGGCGGGCGATCGAGTCGCTGCTCGTCGACGCCAGGGGTCGGGCCCGGGTGATCGACCGCCGCCCGACCGACCTGGCCCGGCTCGCCCGATCCGCAGTCGACGATCTGCGCCCCATCGCGGCCGAGGCCGGCGTCGAGCTCGACGTCGTGGCCGACGGCCCCGTCCGGGCCCGGGCCGACGGGCCGAGCGTGGAGCGGGCGATCACCAACCTCGTGGCCAACGGCATCCGCCACGCTCCGCCCGGCTCGGTCGTCGTCACGTCGGTCGGTCCCGTCACCGGGTCGTCGCCCGCGCAGGTCGAGATCTCGGTCACCGACGCCGGTCCGGGGATCGCTCCCGGCGACCAGCCCGCCGTCTTCGAGCGCTACTGGCGGGGCGACGATCCCGAGCCGGACGAGCCAGCGGGTGCCGACGGGGTCGGGCTCGGCCTCGCCATCGTGCGCCAGGTCGCGGTTGCCCACGGTGGCGGGGTCGAGGTCGAGTCGCCGGTCGCCGACGGTCGCGGCACCCGCCTCCGCCTCCGTCTCGCCGCCTGAGCGGGCACGAGACCCGCCCGGCGGCGGGCCGTCCGGCTTGGGGTGGCGACGAGGCCCACGGGTACCCTGCTCTTCGTGAGCGCTGCTGCCGGGAACGACAACGAACCGCTTCGACAGCCGGAGTCCGTCGAGGCCGTCCTCGGTGCCCTCGGTGAACACGACTACCTGGCCGACGAGGGCCTGGCCACCGCCATCTTCCTCGCCATCCAGCTCCGGCGGCCGCTGTTCCTCGAGGGCGAGGCCGGTGTCGGCAAGACCGAGGTGGCGAAGGTGCTGTCGCGTTGGCTCGGCGGTCGGCTCATCCGCCTCCAGTGCTACGAGGGCATCGACTCGGCCCAGGCGGTCTACGAGTGGGACTACGCCCGCCAGCTGCTCCACCTGCGCACCGCCGAGGCGACCGGCTCGGCGGCCGGGGCCGACGCCGAGAAGCTCGAGTCGGAGCTCTACGACCCCCGGTTCCTGATCCGCCGACCGCTGCTGGAGGCGCTGAGCCCGACCGAGGGCCCGCCCCCGGTGCTGCTGATCGACGAGGTCGACCGGGCCGACGACGAGTTCGAGGCCTTCCTCCTGGAGGCGCTGTCGGACTACACGATCACGGTGCCCGAGCTCGGCACGATCCGGGCCGAGCACCCGCCGTTCGTGATCCTCACCTCGAACCGGACCCGCGACGTGCACGACGCCCTCAAGCGCCGCTGCCTCTACCACTGGGTCGAGCACCCCGACTTCGAGCGCGAGGTCGAGATCGTCAAGCTGCGGGCCCCCGGGGTCGGGGCGCCGCTGGCCCGCCAGGTGGCGGCGGCCACCGAGGCCATGCGGGGCTACGGGCTCTACAAGCCGCCCGGTGTGGCCGAGAGCATCGACTGGGCCATGTCGCTCGCCGCCCTCGGCCGGGACGACATCGACCAGGGGTCGGTCGAGGCGACACTCGGGACCGTCCTCAAGTACCGCGAAGACCAGCAGCGGGTGACCGAACAGGGCATCGGCGAACTGGTCCGCAACGCCGTGTTGCGGGGCGGCGCGGCTTGACCGACGCCGGACCCCCGGTGGCGGCACCCGCCGGGCCGGCAGCAACCGGCGCGACCGAACCGCTGGCCGGCATCGCCGGCGGGGGTGACGGCGAGCGCCTGGCCGTCGGATTCTCCCGGGTCCTTCGGGGCGTGGGGCTGCGGGTCCCGCCGAGCGCCACGATCTCCTTCGCCGAATCGCTCGCCCTCGTCGGGGTGACCGACCGGGCCGGCGTCTACTGGGCCGGGCGGGCCACCCTCGTCCACCGCCCGGAGGATCTCGAACTCTACGACCGGGTGTTCGGCGCCTACTGGCAGCAACGAGGCCCGGCGTCGATGCTGGTCGAGGGCGACCCACCGCCGGTCACCCTTGCCCTCGACATCGAGAACGACGACGGCGACGACGAGGGCGACGGCGACGACCCGTCCGGTGATGTGCAGGAGGTCCGGTACTCCTCGACCGAGGTCCTGACCGACAAGGACTTCGCCGACTGCAACGACGAGGAGCTGGAGGAGCTGACCCGGTTGATGGCTCGGCTCCGCTTCACCACCCACCACCGGCTCAGCCGCCGCCTGACCCCGGTGAAGGGTGCCGGCGACCGTCCCGACCTGCGGCGAACGATCCGCCTGGCTCTCCGCCACCAGGGCGAGCCGCTGCGGCGGGCGTTCGTGTCGCCGGCCACCAGGCCACGGCGCCTCGTGCTCGTGCTCGACGTGTCCGGCTCGATGGAGAGCTACGCCAGGGCGCTGATCCGGTTCGCCCATGCCGCCGTCGTCGCCCGCAGCCGGGTCGAGGTCTTCGTGCTCGGCACCCGGCTGACCCGCCTCACCCGGCACCTCACCAGCCGCGATCCCGACGCTGCGATCCGGACGGCCCTGCCCCAGGTCAAGGACTGGGCCGGCGGAACCCGGCTCGGGCTCGGGATCCAGGAGTTCAACAACCGGTGGGCCATCCGGGGGATGGCCAGGGGTGCCATCGTCGTCATCCTGAGTGACGGTTGGGACCGGGGCGACCCGGCGGTGCTCGGCGAGGAGATGCAGCGCCTGCACCGGGTCACCCGCGAGCTGGTGTGGGTCAACCCGCTCAAGGCCACGCCGGGCTACGCCCCGCTCGCGGCCGGCATGGCGGCTGCGCTGCCCCACGTCGACCGCTTCATCGAGGGCCACTCGTACCGATCGCTCGAGCAGCTGGCCACGATCCTGGCCGGAACCGAGGTCGGCGCCCGATGACCCCCGGACCGCCGGAGACCGACCCGCCGAACTGGCCGGCGCCGACCTCGCCGCCGGTGGCCAGCCCACCGCCCCCGGCGCCGCCGTCCGCCTGGACGCCAGCGGCTGCACCGCCGGCGTCGACGGCGGGCTCCAACCCGTCCAACGCGCCGCCCCCGCCGCCCGCTGGCGCTGATCGCGGCCGGGTGCGCCCGTGGTGGGGGATGGGCGACGTGCTGCTCGCCGTCCCGCTCACGATCGTGGTGCTGCTGGTCGGCTTCGTCGTGCTCGCGGTGCTGGCCTCGATCGAGGGGATCAGCCTCGACGACCTGGCCGACGACGCACCGCTCCCGGGGTCGATGCTGGTCATCCCGACCCTGATCCAGCAGGCGGCCTGGTTCGGCTGGCCCTTCGTCGTCTCCCGCTGGAAGGGTCTCGGCCCGGCCGCCGACTGGGGCTGGGCGTTCAAGCCGGCCGACATCGGCATCGGGTTCGGCACGGCGCTGATCGGGCTGTTCGCAGCCGGCGCCGTCGGCACCGGCACCGCCGCCCTCGTCGACCTGGAGGACGACGAGGCGGCCGAGAACACGGCGCTGCTGACCGATCTCGAGGGCTCGCCTTGGCTCTGGGGGGTGATCTTCATGGTCGTGATCGGGGCACCGTTCGCCGAGGAGGTCCTGTTCCGTGGCCTCGTGCTGCGGGCGGTGGCCAAGCGCTGGGGGGTCGTCGCCGGCGTGATCGGCTCGCTGCTCACGTTCGTGCCGATCCACTTCGCCGACGGTGGGGTGTTCGTCGACGGCCGCTTCGCCATCACCGACGGCCAGATCGTGCTGTGGGCCACGATCGCCGCCCTTGGGCTGGTGCTCGCCGTGGTGACCGTGAGGACCGAGCGGCTGGCCGCCGCCATCGTCGCCCACATCCTGATCAACGGCGTCGGCGTGATCGGGGCGCTCGAGGTCTTCGGCGAGCTCGGCTGAGCGGTGCCGACCACCCCTGGCCGCGGCGAGTGGAGCCCGCCGACCCCGGGGCGGTAGGTTCAGCCCCCATGAGCGACGACCTCTCCCGCTACGAGCCCTTCACCGGGCTGACGATCGATCGGCCCGAGCCCGGGATCCTGCGGATCGTGCTCGACACCCCCGGCAAGCTCAACGCGGTCGACCAGACCAAGCACGCCAACCTGGCCGACGTCTGGACCGTCGTGAACCGGGATCCCGACACCCGTGTCGTCGTGGTCCACGGCGAGGGCGGGGCATTCTCGGCCGGCGGCGACATGGCGATGATCGAGCAGATCGTCGCCGACCCCGACTATCGGGCCGAGACGTTCCGGGAGGCCCGCGACCTCGTCTACAACATGATCAACTGCTCGAAGCCGATCGTGTCCGGCATCGAGAAGGTGGCGGTCGGGGCCGGCCTGGCCACCGCGCTGATGGCCGACGTGTCGGTCTGTGGCCGCAACGTCCGCATCATCGATGGTCACACCAAGCTCGGCGTCGCCGCCGGCGATCACGCCGCCATCATCTGGCCGCTGCTCTGTGGCATGGCCAAGGCCAAGTACTACCTGCTGACCTGCGACACGCTCACCGGTGAGGAGGCCGAGCGGATCGGACTGGTGTCGATGGCGGTCGACGACGACCGGGTGATCGACACCGCCTTCGAGGTGGCCCGCAAGCTCAACGCCGGATCCCAGCAGGCGATCCAGTGGACCAAGCTGTCGCTCAACAACTGGCTCCGGATGGCCGGGCCGGCCTTCGATGCGTCGGTTGCGCTCGAGATGCTCGGCTTCGCCGGCACCGACGTGCACGAGGGCCTCGCCGCCATCCAGGAGAAGCGCACCCCCGACTTCGGGTAGGTCCGATCGGCTAGGGAATCCGGGCGAGGACCGGGAGGCGGTCGCCGAGCCAGTTCTGGAGGCTGACGGGGCCGGCCCCGACGGTTGCGATCCCGAGGAACGCCACCATCTCGATCACGTGGCTCGAATTGACCGGGTTGTTCTCCGGCCAGACGTCGCCGGCCAGGAACATGAACGCCATCAGCACCGCACCGCCGACCGCAGCCGTGCGGACGGCAACGCCGAGCATCAGGGCCAGCCCACCGAGCAGGAGCACGGCCATGAACAGCACGTCGGCCAGGTTGATCGCATCGGGCGCCGACGGCGCCATCCAGTCGAAGAGGAACCCGGTGTGGCTTCCCTCGGTGGCGAAGTTGAGGTACCCGTAGGTCGGCGAACCACCGTTGATCATGGCCGCGTCGCACCCGAAGTCGATGCTGGGGGAGTCGGCCGCTCGGCAGGTGGCGAACCCGAGGCCGAAGAACTTGTCGAGGAACGCCCACAGGAACGACCAGCCGAGGAGCAATCGCAGGAGCGTCCAGGCCCACATGCCCGGCGGCCCGGCCCGTTCGATGAGCCCGGCGCCTCCTGCGCCCGCCTCGTCGGCTGCGTTCGTCGTGGTGACCAGGGTGTCGCTCATGTCGACGGCCCTCCTCCATCCTCCACTCGTGTCGATGGGTCCACCGACAGATCCAGTCAAGAAAAACGGGCCGCCGATGGCCAGAGGACAAGGTCCCGGTCAGCCGCCGACCAGCACCTCGTGTTGCGGTCGGGACGCCGACGACCCGGTGGGGCCGCGGGTGGCGACGTCTGAGCGCGATGGGCCGTCGGCGACGAGCGCGACGGGCAGCCCGGTCGCCCGCTCGACATCGTCGAGGAACCGGTCGGCGTCGGCCCGCCGCTCGCGCCCACCGACCCGGTAGGGGATCGGGTCGAGCTGGTCGAGGCAGGTGACGGCGAGGCGGGCGGTCGCGGTGATGCCGTCGGCCCGGATGTCGAGGTCGGCGTCGATCCGCTCGGCCAGCTCGTCCAGGTCGAGCCAGGCGTAGCGGACGTGACCCTGGAAGTCGTTCGGCCGGTTGGTCGGGTCGACGACGCCTGGCGGTGCCGCCGCCAGCTCGCGGGGGAGCGGGCCGGCCCCGTGCCGGTTGAGGTAGCACCGGGTGACGTAGGTGACCCGGAGCTCGGCGAGGCCGGTCTCCTGGGCCAGCCGGACCGCGTTGGTCAGGCCGGTGCGTGACCGGGTGACATTGGGGAAGGCGCCGCGGACCTCGTCGAGCAGGAGCCCCTGGGCGGTCTCGACGACCGGTCGGCCGGCTGGCAGCCGCCCGATCTCGGCCGGCTCGATCGCGGCCAGGAAGCCGTCGACATCGGCAAGCCACCGTTCGATCAGGTCGTCACCGTCGAGGAGCCGGCGACGATCGGCCGGGATGGTCAGGCCGAGCACGGCCGCTCGCTGCTCGACCCAGACGTCGCGGATGTCACGCAGGCGCTCGACGACGAGGTTGCGGTCGCCGAGGTCGGCTGCGGTCAGGGCGAAGCGCGGTCGCAGGTGGCGCTCGATCGCCTCGCCGAAGCCGATCCCGCACGACCCGTGGCGGGCGCCGCCCCTGGCCTGCTCGGCCAGCTGGTTGAGCACCACGTCGTGGGGTACGGCGACCGGGGATCGGGGGTCGACGAGGACCCGCGGTCGGACACCGAGCCCGGCGAGGTCCGCGAGCTCTCGACCGAGCAGCATCGGGTGGGCGACGAAGCGGGGACCGAGCAGCGTGTCGGCGCCGGCCAGGGCGCCGGCGCCGATGTGGTGGAAGACGTGGCGCCGGCCGTCCGGGGTCTGCACGGTGTGACCGGCCTGGGCGCTCGAGTTGGACCGGATCACGACGGCGTGTGGCCCGGTGGCGGCGAGGTGGTCGGTGACCAGCCCCTTGCCCTCGTCACCGTAGTTGGCGCCGATGACCACGTCGGCCACCGCGGCCCGGTCGGCCGGCGCCGTGCCGGCGGCCGGCGTCGTGTCGCGGGTCGGTGCAGGGTGTCCCGTTGTCGCCGTCGCCTGTCGATCGATCACCGGTCCCGCTCCGGTCCTCGACCGGTGTCACCGGGGTCGGTGTCGCCCGGGTCGCGGCGGCGGAGGTCGCGGATGGCGTCGTCGACGACGCCGGCGGTGTCGGCCGACCAGCTCCCGGCCACCGTCGCCGGGTCAAGGCCCTCGTTCACCTCGATCGTCGACACGATGACCTCGGCCAACCTCGTGTGGTCGGTGAGCGGCAGCGCCCGCTGGCCGAGGACGAGCCGCCAGCTGCTCCGCACGCCGTCCGGATCCCGGCGGTGGTAGTGACCCTCCTCCACCATCAGGTGGAACACCTCCCACGACCGCTCGGCCATGGCCAGGACCTGGCCGGTGGTGAGGTCGGCGTGGTCACCGTCGCCGAAGATGTCCCGCAGGTGGCGGGCCGCCAGCCCCGGCGGGGCCGGTTCGTCGCCGACGGTGAACAGGTAGCCCTTCTCGCCCCGCTTCTCCCAGCTGTCGACCGAGGTCCTGGTGGCGGCGAAGTACCACGGCAGGTGGTAGCTCTCATGCTGGT
Organism: Actinomycetota bacterium; assembly: GCA_039195375.1. GTDB lineage: Bacteria > Actinomycetota > Acidimicrobiia > Acidimicrobiales > SZUA-35 > JAHELU01. The sequence continues at coordinate 5,749 of JBCCVL010000140.1, read as the reverse complement.
TGCCGCCACCGCCTCCCTCGATCCACAGACCCTGGATCTGCTCGGCGATGCGGAGGTCGGCCTCGAACTGGGTGACCTGCAACGGTGCCCGGTCGCACCAGGCGTCGCCGACGGCCATGGCCATCACGTGGGGATCGGGCACCGGCTGTCGTTCGATGATCTCCTCGAACAGCGGTCGCAGGCCGTGGCGGACGAGGTTCTCGGCCAGCATGCCCATCGACCCGGTCACGTCGACGGCGACGATGATCGGGGTCGACCGGGGATTGAGGTCGCTGTCGCGCGACTCCCGGCGCCCGATGAACCGAGGGTTGAGGTGGTCCCGCATCCCCCGACTGGTGAACAGCTCGTGGCGCGAGCGTCCCTCGGTCGAGCGCAGGTAGTCGGTCCAGGCGTTCGGATCCCAGCGTGCGTAGCCCATGGGGTGCTCCTCGTCGTTGGCTCGGGTCGACGGCCCGAGTCGGGTTCGTGCTTCGAACGTACGCCTCTTTCTCGATAAAAGCAAATTACAACTAACATGGAAGGTGGCGAGGGGAAGGTTAGGGTGCACCCATGCCAGCGACACGGGGAAGGGGGATCCGGGACGGCTTCGAGCGCCCGATCGCCACGGTCGACGTCGTCGTGTTCACGCTCGACGACGGGGAGCTCCGGGTCGCCCTCCACGAGCGACAGAACGAGCCGTTTGCGGGCACCCTCGCCCTCCCGGGTGGCTACGTGCACGTCGATGCCGACGCCGACCTCGACGCCACCGCCCGCAGGGTGCTGCGGGACAAGGCCGATCTGCGTTGGGGCCACCTCGAACAGCTGGCGACGTTCTCCGGGGTCGAGCGGGATCCACGGGGCTGGTCGCTGAGCGCGGCCTACCTTGCCGTCGTGCCCGTGGCCGAGCTGGTCGGTGCCCCCAACCTGCACCTGGTCTCGCCGACGTCGTCCGCCGTCGGCCGGGCGCTCCCGTTCGACCACGGTGCGATCGTGGCCGCCGCCGTCGACCGTCTGCGATCCAAGTCGGTCTACTCGACGCTGCCGACCTTCCTGGTCCCGTCGCCGTTCACGATCGCCGAGCTGCGCGACGTCTACCAGTTGGTGCTCGGCATCGACCGGCTCGACCTCGCCGGATTCCGCAAGAAGATCCTCGACGTCGGTGCCGTCGAGCCCGTCGCCGGCGAGTTGCGGACCGGCGCCCACCGCCCCGCACAGCTCTACCGGCGGACCGTCGGCGACGTCGCCGTGTTCGACCGGACCATCTGATCAGTCGGGGGATCGGCGACCTCGGTTTCTGGCCGCCACCCCCGTGGAATTCCACCCGTGCGGCCGTAGTCTTGAGAGCTGGCGTCTCACTCGCCAGCCAACGCACGCCCCGGCTCGTTGAGCGCTTCGTCTCTCTCGGAGACGTGAGCGCTGACCCGGCCGGTAGCGAGCCACACCCCCGCAAGAACGTTCCGACCGGAGTGCCCGAACCGAGGTAGCAGCAAGTGCCCACGATACAACAGCTCGTCCGCAAGGGCCGTCAAACCAAGTTCAAGAAGGGCACCACCCCGGCGCTGCAGGGATCGCCCCAGCGTCGTGGTGTCTGCACCCGCGTGTACACCGCCACCCCGAAGAAGCCGAACTCGGCGCTCCGCAAGGTGGCCCGTGTCCGCCTGACCACCGGGATCGAGGTCACCGCCTACATCCCCGGCGAGGGCCACAACCTCCAGGAGCACTCGATCGTGCTCGTCCGCGGCGGCCGGGTGAAGGATCTCCCCGGTGTCCGCTACAAGATCGTCCGCGGCACCCTCGACACCGCCGGTGTCCGCGACCGCAAGCAGGCCCGCAGCCGCTACGGCGTCAAGAAGGAATCGTAAGCATGCCTCGTAAGGGACCAGCACCCCGCCGTGAGCTCGAGCCGGATCCGGTCTACCGATCGGTCCTGGTCACCCAGCTGATCAACAAGGTCCTGCTGTCGGGCAAGAAGACCACCGCCGAGCGGATCGTCTACGGCGCGTTCGACATCGTGGCCGAGAAGACCGGCGGCGATCCCGTCGCCGCCTTCAAGCGCGCGGTCGACAACGTCCGCCCGCAGCTCGAGGTCAAGAGCCGCCGGGTCGGTGGTGCCACCTACCAGGTCCCGGTCGAGGTCCGGCCCCGCCGGGCCACCACCCTCGCCATCCGGTGGCTGGTCGGCTACGCCCGTGACCGCCGCGAGCGCACGATGGCGGAGCGCCTGGCCAACGAGATCCTCGATGCATCGAACGGCATCGGTGCCGCCGCGAAGCGTCGCGAGGACGTCCACAAGATGGCCGAGTCGAACAAGGCCTTCGCCCACTATCGCTGGTAGCCGCCGGTCGGCCTGCGGCCTCAGTCACCGAGTTTCGGCGGGCCGAAACTCGCCTACGTAACGGAACTTCGCCCCAATCAGGAATCGCTGAAATGTCTGATCGACCGACACCCCTCGAGCGCTATCGCAACATCGGCATCATGGCCCACATCGATGCCGGCAAGACCACCACGACCGAGCGGATCCTCTACTACACCGGCAAGAACTACAAGATCGGTGAGGTCCACGACGGCGGGGCCACGATGGACTGGATGGAGCAGGAGCAGGAGCGTGGCATCACGATCACCTCCGCCGCCACCACCTGCTTCTGGAACGACCACCGGATCAACATCATCGACACCCCCGGCCACGTCGACTTCACCGTCGAGGTCGAGCGGTCGCTCCGCGTCCTGGACGGCGCGGTCGCCGTGTTCGACGGCGTTGCCGGCGTCGAGCCCCAGACCGAGACCGTGTGGCGCCAGGCCGACCGCTACGGCGTTCCCCGCATGTGCTTCGTCAACAAGCTCGACCGCACCGGGGCCGACTTCTACTTCTGCCTCGACTCGATCAAGGACCGGCTGACCACCGACGTCGCCGTCATCCAGCTGCCGATCGGCATCGAGGCCGACTTCCTCGGCGTCGTCGACCTGCTCAAGATGAAGGCCATCACCTGGCGCAACGTCGACGAGAAGAACCTCGGCGCCGAGTACGCCGAGGAGGACATCCCGGCCGACATGCAGGAACAGGCCGAGGAGTACCGGGCCGAGCTGGTCGAGGCCATCGCCAGCGCCGACGACAGCCTGATGGAGAAGTACCTCGAGGACGAGGAGATCTCCTACGACGAGCTCAAGGCTGGTCTGCGCAAGGCCACCATCGCCGGTGACCTCGTGCCGATCCTGTGCGGCACCGCCTTCAAGAACAAGGGCGTCCAGCCCCTGCTCGACGCGGTGATCGACTTCCTCCCGAACCCGCTCGACCTCCCGCCGGTCAAGGGCACCATGCTCAAGGGCGGCGACGACGCCGAGCGCAAGGCCGACGACGCCGAGCCGTTCTCGGCCCTGGCCTTCAAGATCATGACCGCTCCGAACGTCGGCAAGCTCACCTACTTCCGGGTCTACTCCGGGAAGATGGAGAAGGGCGGCCAGGTCCTCAACACCCGAACCGGTAACCGGGAGCGGATGGGTCGCCTGCTCGAGATGCACGCCAACAAGCAGGAGGACCGTGACTTCGCCGCCACCGGCGACATCATGGCCGCCATCGGCGTCAAGGACGTGCGAACGGGCGACACGCTCACCGACCAGTCCGACGCCATCGTGCTCGAGTCGCTCGACTTCCCGGACCCGGTGATCCACGTCGCCGTCGAGCCGAAGACCAAGGCCGACCAGGACAAGATGGCCAAGGCCCTCATGGCGCTGTCGGAGGAGGACCCCACCTTCACCGTCCACACCGACGAGGAGACCGGCCAGACCATCATCGCCGGCATGGGCGAGCTGCACCTCGAGGTGCTGGTCGACCGGATGCTGCGCGAGTTCAAGGTCGACGCCACCGTGGGCAAGCCGCAGGTCGCCTACCGGGAGACGATCACGTCGATCGTCGAGAAGGACACCTACACCCACAAGAAGCAGACCGGTGGTTCCGGCCAGTTCGCCGAGGTCACCATCAAGATGGAGCCGAACGAGGCCGGCGGCGGGTACGAGTTCATCGACTCGATCACCGGCGGCCGCATCCCACGGGAGTACATCCCGTCGGTGAGCCACGGCATCGAGGAGGCCATGACCACCGGCGTGTTGGCCGGCTTCCCCACGGTCGACATCAAGGTCGAACTCCTCGACGGCAAGTACCACGACGTCGACTCGTCCGAGATGGCGTTCAAGATCGCCGGCAACATGGCCTTCAAGCAGGCGGCTCGCAAGGCGAAGCCCGTGCTGCTCGAGCCGGTCATGGCCGTCGAGGTGGTCACCCCCGAGGACTACATGGGTGACGTGATCGGCGACCTCAACTCCCGTCGGGGGAAGGTCGGTCAGATGGAGGCCCGTGGCCTCAACCAGGTGGTGTCGGCCGAGGTGCCGCTGTCGGAGATGTTCGCCTACTCGAACGATCTCCGGTCCAAGACGCAGGGCCGGGCCACCTACACCATGCAATTCCACAACTACCAGCAGACTCCGGGCAACGTGCAGGAAGAGATCGTCCAGCGCATCCGGGGCGAGTGACAGAAGCAGACACCCGGTAACAGCTCGTTCCGGATCGAGGAAGGCTGGCCTCGGAGGCCAGTTCCAGCACACTGAAAGGACGCGCCGTCATGGCCAAGGAGAAGTTCGAGCGCAACAAGCCCCACGTCAATGTCGGCACGATGGGCCACATCGACCACGGCAAGACCACGTTGACCGCCGCCATCACCAAGGTGCTGTCGGAGCGGGTCGACGGGTCGAACGCCACGGCGTTCGAAGACATCGACAAGGCTCCCGAGGAGCGGGAGCGTGGGATCACGATCAACGTGGCCCACGTCGAGTACGAGACCGACAATCGGCACTACGCGCATGTCGACATGCCGGGTCACGCCGATTACATCAAGAACATGATCACCGGTGCGGCCCAGGTTGACGGTGCGATCCTGGTCGTCAGCGCCGCTGATGGTCCGATGCCCCAGACCCGTGAGCACGTGTTGTTGGCTCGTCAGGTCGGCGTGCCCGCCATCGTGGTTGCGTTGAACAAGGCGGACATGGTCGACGACGAGGAGCTCCTCGAGCTGGTCGAGATGGAGGCCCGTGAGCTCCTCAGCGAGTACGAGTTCCCGGGTGACGACTGCCCGGTCGTGCACGTCTCGGCGCTGAAGGCCCTCGAGGGTGACAGCGACGCCGGTGACAAGATCATGGAGCTGATGGCAGCGGTGGATGAGTACATCCCCGAGCCCGAGCGTGACCTGGACAAGCCGTTCCTGATGCCGATCGAGGACGTGTTCTCGATCACCGGCCGTGGCACGGTGGTGACCGGCAAGGTCGAGCAGGGTGTCGTCAACACCGGCGACGAGCTGGAGATCGTGGGCATCAAGGACACCCAGAAGACCACCTGCACGGGTGTGGAGATGTTCCGCAAGCTCCTCGATCAGGGTCAGGCCGGTGACAACATCGGCGCCCTGTTGCGTGGCATCGAGAAGGACGAGGTCCAGCGCGGCCAGGTGCTGGCCAAGCCCGGCTCGATCACCCCCCACACCGACTTCCAGGCCCAGGTCTACGTGCTGACCAAGGAGGAGGGCGGCCGCCACAAGCCGTTCTTCGCCAACTACCGTCCGCAGTTCTATTTCCGGACCACCGACATCACCGGCGCCGTCACCCTTCCCGAGGGGACCGAGATGTGCATGCCGGGTGACAACACGGAGATGACGGTTGAGCTGATCAACCCGATCGCCATGGACGAGGGCCTGCGGTTTGCCATCCGTGAGGGTGGCCGCACCGTCGG
>JBCCVL010000139.1:0-16714 GCA_039195375.1 Actinomycetota bacterium | reverse complement strand
TCGCCCCAAGGCCGGGATCGCCCCGGCCGTGACCTACAGCGGGTTGCCGTCCTGGTCGAGGTAGTCGAGGCTCAGGTGGCCGTCTGCCGCCAGTGCGGTGTACTCGTCGTCGCTCAAGCCGGCGATCCCCTTGAGCACCGACTCGTTGTCGCCGCCGAGCACCGGTAGCGGTCCCCACGCCAGGTCGGGTCCGTCCCAGTGCCAGAGGTGGGTCGGGTGGAGGTGACGGCCGGTCTCGTCGCTGCCGGTCTCGGCGAACATGTTCCTGGCCTGCAGGTGCGGGTCGGCCAGCGCCTCCAGCTCCCGCAGGACGGGGGCGGCGGCCACGCCGGCGCCCTGGCAGGCGTGGAAGACCTCGTTCGCTGTCAGGCCCCTGGTCCAGCCGGCGAGGAGCTCGTCGAGCTCGTCGTGGTTGGCTCGGCGATCGGCCGCCGTGGCGAACCGGGGGTCGTCGGCCAGCTCCGGTCGCCCCATCACGCCGGCCAACACTCGCCAGCGGTCGTCGTCGACAACGGAAACGACCGCCCAGGCGTCGTCGTCGCCGTGCTCGTCGCGGCACGGGTAGCAGCCCTGGGGGGCGTGCAGGTGATGGCGGTTGCCGAGCGGGACGTGCTCCCGCCCCGTGCGGTCGGCGTCGATGAACAGCTCGCCGATGTGGTTCATCATGTTCTCGGACTGGGAGAGCTCGATCATCTCCCCGACGCCGGTCCGCTCGGTCCGCCGGAGCGCCATCAGCGCAGCCAGTGCCCCGGCCGATCCGGAGGCGGCGTCCATGTGGAACACGGTCTCGGACTCGCTCAGGTCGTCGTCGCGGTAGCCCCGCAGCGACGTGAGCCCGCAGAGCCCCTCGAAGTTCACGCCGAACCCGAGGTAGTCGCGGTAGGGGCCGGTGAGGCCGACCGACGGCATCCGGATCAGGCTCAGCTCCGGGTTGCGCTCGTGGAGCGCCTCCCAGCCGATGCCGAGCTTGTCGACCAGGTCGACCGAGTTGTTCTCGATCATCAGGTCGCACTGCTCGGCCAGCCGCAGCAGGGTCTCCCGGCCGGCGTCCTTTCGCAGGTCGAGCGTGATGCTGCGCTTGCCACGGGCGTGGGCGTTGAACAACGCGATCCGATTCCACGGTCGGAGCCCGGGTTCGGCGTCGGGGTAGCCGCCGAAGATGCCTCCGATGTCGGCGACCATGTCGGCGGTCGGGCGGGGGAGCACGCCGCGGGTGGCCGACGGGAAGATCCACGGGTTGTCGACCCGGATGATCTCGGCCCCGAGGTCGGCCAGGATCCACGTGGCGTACGGCCCGGCCCAGACCACGGTCATGTCGAGGATGCGGACGCCGGCGAGCGGCAGGGTCCGTCCACCGGCCACAGGGGAGCCACCAGACGAGCCCCGGTCCGGGGCCGGTTCCGCTGCGGAGGCAACGGCGGGGATCGGCTGCAGGTCGGCTCGGACCTCGTCGGTGTGCTCGCCGAGCAGAGGAGCGGGACGGCGAAGCGCCCAGCCGTCGGCGATCCGGATCGGGGCCCCGGGTTGACGGACGGTACCGGCCACCGGGTGCTCGACGGGGACGAAGAAGCCCCGTTCGACGAAGTGGGCGTCGTCGAGCAGGTCGATCGGGCGGTTGACGGCGGTGATCGGCCAACCGCCGGCCTGGGCCTCCTCCATTGCCTCCTGCTTGGTCTTGGTCAGCGTCCACCCGAGGATGTGGGCATCGATGACGTCCGGCACGTCCTCGTCGACCAGGAACCCCGGGTCGGTGTAGATCTCGGCCAGGTCGGGGTTGTCGACCACGGCCAGCATGCGGGGGATCCAGTTCATGAGGGTCGAGATCTGGATGTGGCCCTCTGCGGTCGGGCGACAGCCGCCCGGTAGCGGCGAGACCCGGTAGCCACCGGTCCGCTCGACGTCGCTGCCGCGGTAGGTGGCGTACAGAACATAGGTCATGCGGCGGTCGATCGAGCAGACCTGGGTCTCGACGTTGGCCAGGTCGATGTGGACGCCATCACCGCTCGACTCGGCGAGCGCCAGCGCAGCCAGGATCGACACCGCGGCAACCGACCCGCACTGGTACTGCCCGACGGCGCCACCCATCTTGATCGGCTCCCGCTCGGCCGAACCGGTGGCCGACATCGGCCCGCCGAAGGCGTAGTGCACGATCTCCTCGCCGGCGTAGCCGGCCAGCGGACCGGTGAGGCCGAACGGGGTCACCGAGGCGACGACGAGGCCGGGGAAGCGGGCCCGCAGCTCGCCCGGGTTCGGCTCGGGGCTCGACTGGATGACGACGTCGGCCCCGGCCAACAGGCCATCGAGGAGGTCGCCGCCGTCCCGGTCGTCGAGCACGACCGACCGCTTGTTGGTGTTGAGATGGAGGAACGTGGCGCTCTGCTCGGGGTCGCCGTCGGCCCCGTCCGGGAACGGGCCCAGCGTCCTGGCCACGTCGCCGCCACCCGGCTCGACCTTGATGACGTCGGCCCCGTAGTCGGCCAGCAGCTTGCCGGCATAGGGCCCGGCGATGCCCTGGGCCAACTCGACGACGCGGACGCCGTCGAGCGGGGCCTGAGCGGTCAAAGACCCAGCTCCTCGAGCACAGGAACGAGGTGACGCCGCAGCAACTTGCCGGTCGACGTGCGGGGCAGGTCCTCGGCGACGTGGATCGTCTCCGGCCGCTTGAACCCGGCCAGGTGTTCCTTGAGGTGGTCGTTGACCGCGTCGAGCGAGCCCCCGTCGCGCAGCACGACGGCGGCGACCACCCGTTCGCCCCAGGTGTCGTCCGCGAGGCCGACGACCGCGGCGTCGAGCACGTCGCCGTGCTCGTACAGCACCGCCTCGACCTCCTCCGGTGCGATGTTCTCGCCGCCGCGGATGATCATGTCGCCCGATCGTCCGCTGAGGAAGAGGTAGTTCTCGTCGTCGAGGAACCCGAGGTCGCCGGTGTGGACCCAACCCTCGTCGTCGATCGTGACCCTCGTCTTCTCCTCGGAGCCCCAGTAACCGTCCATGGCCCGGTACGTGCGGAGCTGGACCTCGCCGTGCTCGCCGGGGCCGAGCACGTTGCCCTCGGGGTCGACGATGCGGATCTCGACGTCGTCGAGGACCTGACCGACCGAGCTGAGCCGGGCCAGCTTGGCGTCGGAGTCGAGGACGTGGTCGTCTGGGCCGAGCACCGCCACGGTCGAGGTGGTCTCCGTCTGGCCGTAGGCCCCGGAGAAGCCGACGGTGTCGGGGAACAACTCGATGGCCCGCTTGATGACGGCCGGCGGCATTGGCGCCGCCCCGTAGGTCAGGGCCTCCAGGCTGGCCAGCGAGGCCGAGCCGAGCTCGTCCGACTCCAGCACTCGGGCCAGCATCGTCGGCACGAGGAAGGCGTGGCTGACCTGGTGGGCGTCGACCAGTTCCAGCCAACGATCGGCCTCGAACTGTTGCATCACCACGGTGACCCGGCCCGAATAGAGGGCGTTGAGCAGCGAGGTGAGCCCGGCGATGTGGTAGAGCGGGGCGCCGAGGATCATGCGGCCGAGGTCGGTGCCGTCGGCGGCGTCGTTCGCCCCCATGATGTAACCGGAGAGCGAGCCGTGGGTCAGCTTGACCCCCTTCGGCAGCGAGGTCGTGCCCGAGGTGTAGAGCAGGGCCGCCAGGTCGTCGTCGTCGACCTCGTTCATCAGCGGCCACTCGTCGGCCTCGTCGCGTCGCCCGACGTAGTCGTCGTCGAGGTAGATCACGTGCTCGAGGGTGTCCGGCCGGCAACTCTCGATCAGGTCCCGGTAGCGGGTCTCGGTGAACAGCACCCGGGAGCCCGAGTCGGCCAGCAGGTGGGTGACCTCCTCGTCGGCCGCCCGGTAGTTCATCGGCACGACGGTCGCCCCGATGGCCGAGGTGGCGAACAGGGCCTCGAGGAAGGCCGTCGAGTTGGTGGCGAAGATCCCGACCCGGTCGCCGTCACCGAGGCCGAGGGAGGTCAGCAGCCCGGCGGTCTGGGAGACCGCAGCCCGCAGCTCCTCGTAGGTGACCGTCCTGGCCGGGCCGTCGCCCGTTGTGTCGATGAGCACCACCGACTCGGGGACGATCATCGAGGGCAGGTCGAGCAGGCTTCCCAGGTTCACGGATCCCCCATTTGGTCGGTCGATCGCCGCCATCGCCGACCCGAATCGGACCGGCTCCGGTGGCCGCAACGCCTGAAAGAGTGCCATTCGGGGCGGGTCGGCGCAAAGGCTGCGGTCCGTCGTCGCTGCGGCCCTGGTCGACACCACGGAACGACAAGGATATTTCGCCTCATGACCTGACATCGCCAGTCGATCTGGTTTACGGTGCGCAACATCAGTCAGAGAACCATCTTCGTCCTCGATACGTCGGTCCTGCTGAGCGCTCCCGCCGCCCTCGATTCCTTCGGTAACAACGACGTCGTGTTGCCGATCGTGGTCCTCACGGAGCTGGAAGCCAAGCGGCACCATCCCGAGCTCGGGTGGGCGGCCAGGAGCTCACTCCGCCGCCTGGAGCGGGTGCGGGAGGAGCACGGGGGACTGACCGAGCCCTATCCGATCAACGACGGGGGCGGCACCGTCCGGGTCGAGCTGAACCATGGCTCCGATGCGCTCGTTCCCCAGGCGATGCGCGGGGGCAACGACCACCGCATCCTGCTCGTCGCCCTCAATCTCCAGGCCGAGGGCAATCGGGTCGTCCTCGTCACCCAGGACCTGCCGCTCCGGCTCCGGGCCGGCGTCGTCGGGGTGGCCGCCGAGGAGTTCGTGCACCACATGGACGCCGACCTCGAGTGGCGTGGCATCGCCGAGCTCGCGGTCACGGCCGACACGATCGACCGGCTGTACCAGGACACCGTCGTGGAGGTCACCGACGCCAAGGACCTGCCGGCCAACACCGGCCTGATCCTCGAGGGCGGCAACCAGTCGGCCCTGGCCAGGGTGCAGGCCGACGGGAAGGCTCGCCTCGTCTCCGAGCGCTCGATGTTCGGCGTGCGGGGCCGCAACGCCGAGCAGCGCATCGCCCTCGATCTCCTGGCCGACGAGTCGGTCGGCATCCTGTCGATCGGCGGCCCGGCCGGCACCGGCAAATCGGTCTTGGCCCTCGCTGCCGGCCTCGAATCGGTGCTCGAACGCCAGACCCACCGCAAGATCATGATCTTCCGGCCGCTGTACTCGGTCGGCGGGCAGGACCTCGGGTTCCTGCCCGGCTCCGAAGACGAGAAGATGCGGCCGTGGACCGACGCCGTCGGCGACGCCCTCGAGGCGATCACCAACGAGACCGCTCGCGAGGAGATCAAGCGCCAGGAGCTCATCGAGGTCCTGCCGCTGACCTACATCCGCGGTCGCACCCTGACCGACGTGTTTGTCATCATCGACGAGGCCCAGAACCTGGAGCGCAGCGTGCTGCTCACGGCGCTGAGCCGCCTCGGCGTTGGCTCCCGGGTCATCCTGACCCACGACGTCGCTCAGCGTGACAACCTGCGGGTCGGTCGCCGTGACGGCATCGCCTCGGTGGTCGCCAGCCTCCGTGGCCACGAGTTGTTCGCCCACGTGACCCTCAATCGCAGCGAGCGCAGCGCCATCGCCGCACTGGTCTCCGAGGCGCTCGACATCGAGTAGTCGCGTCTGGTCGAGCGTCGGCCGTTGTCCTGTGCCGCCGGCGACGGGTGGTGGCTCAGCGATGGTCGACGGTTCGGGCCAGCCGACGCTCGACGGCGAGACCGGCGTCGAGCGGCAGGTCGGCTGCGGTTCGCAGACATCGCTTGATGGCCCGGACGGCGGCCGGGTCGAGCGCCGCCAGCTCGGCCGCCCGCTCGAGCGCCACCCGGTCGGGGTCGTCGGCCAGCTCGGTGACCAGCCCGACGGCGAGCGCCCGCTCCGGCTCGATCTCGTCGGCCAGCGCGACGATCGGCATCGCCGCATCCGGACCGACGACCTTGGTCAGCGACTGGGTGCCGCCGGCCGCCGGGAGCATGCCGAGCTTGGTCTCGGGCAGGCCGAGTCGTGCGCTCGGCGATGCGATGCGGAGATCGCAGAGCAACGACATCTCCAGGCCGCTGCCGAGGGCGACGCCATGCAGCGCGGCGATCGTCGGCACCGGCAGGTCGGCCAGGAGGGCCCACGGGTCCCGATCCCAGCGGATCCGGCGGGCCTCGACGATCGAGTCGGCCGAGCCGAACTCGGACAGGTCGGCGCCGGCGCTGAAGTGACGACCATCGGCGGCGAGCACCATGGCCCGGACCTCGGCGATGTCGCGAACGGCCAGGATGGCCTCGATGAGGGCGTCGCGCATGGCCAGGTCGAAGATGTTGAGCGGGGGATGGTCGAGCACCACCCGGGCAACGGGGCCGTCGAGCTCCAGGCGGACCCGGTCAGCCACGGCGGACCGCCTCGGCTGGATCGAGCCCGCAGTCGGCGATCGCCCGGCTGGCGTTGGCGGCCAGCGGAGCGATCGAGCGTGCGAGGCTGACCTCGGTCGTGCGGGGCGGTCGCCGCGGCTCGGTCGGGTCGGGCGGTCCCTGCCGATCGGCCAGCAGCTCGGCGGCGGCGGCGAACGCCGTGACGGCGGCCACGACGTCGGCGTAGGCGACCGGGGCCGGTCGGGGCGGCCCGCCGGGATCGGCGGCGAAGGCCAGCCCGCTGGCGGCGTGCACCCCGGGTCCGTAGGCCAACCAGTCCCGCTCGGGCGTGTCGGCGGCGAAGGCACGGATCCGGACCAGCCCGAGTTCGGGCCGCAGCGCGGCCAGGCGGGACCGGTCGTAGCCGAGGTTGGGCAGGACCCGACGGGAGAACGACTCGACCAGCAGGTCGGCGCGGCCGAGCAGGTGCTCGAACCGCCGCCGGTCGTCGTCGACCCGGAGGTCGAGGTCGACGATCTCCTTCTCGCCGTTGAGGTGGGCGTAGAGCCGGGGCCGGTCCCGGAAGCCGTCTGGGCGGCACGCCGGGTCGAGCTTGACCACGGTGGCGCCGCTGCGGGCCAGGAGCGCCGTGGCCAGGGGCCCGGCCCAGTGGCTGGTGAGGTCGACGATGACGGGCCGCGAGGTGGCGCCCCGACGCTCGGCGTGCGGCTCCGGAGTCGGCGACGACCCGGTCGGAGGAGTCGGGTGGCGGTCCGCAGGCCGGTCGTGACGGTCGTCGTTGGTGCTGGCGAACTCGTCGAGGCGGCGGTACGGGGTGACGGGGAGGCGCAGCTCCTGGGCCGCAGCGGCGACGGCCTCGGGGCCACGCCCGGTCCGGTCGCCGAGCACGGCCTCCAGCACCTCCCGGTCGTCGTCGACGACCTCGTCGTGGATCCAGCCGTTGCCGATCGGGGTCGGTGCGGTCGGCGGAGGCCATGCCTCGAGCCGGAGCGGAGCGGTGAGCTCGTCGACCAGCATGGCTTCGAGGTCGCCGTCGTCGAGCGGCGGCACGGTCAGGCCGCAGCCGGACACGCCGTCGGCCTGCGACCAGGCCTCCGCCGCCCGCCACCGCTCGGCGGCCAGCGCCAGCAGACCGTCTGGCAGCCCCGCCGGCAACCCGGCCCGACCCGCAGTGTCGAGGCGCGGTGCTGTGGCCGGTCCGGTGCCTGCGGATGGCGCCGGCCCGGAGGTGGCGTGCGCCGTCCCGGTCGGGCCGGGCCGGGACCGTTGGCCGCCTGTCATCGCCCGCCGAAGTCCGGCGGTCGCTTCTCGAAGAACGCGAGCAGGCCTTCGGCCCGGTCCTCGGTGGCGGCCAGCTGATGGTTGAGGTCGCCCTCGAGTCGCAGCCCGTCCCGGAGCGGCAGCTCGCTGCCCCGGTGCACGGCCTCCTTGGTGAACTCGAGCGCCAGCGGACCACGGGTGATCAGCGTGGCCGCCAGCTCGTCGGCCAGAGCGGTCGGGTCGTCGGCCACGTCGTGCAACAGGCCGAGCCGGAGCGCCTCGTCGGCGTCGACGTCACGGCCGAGCAGGGCGAGCCCGACCGCCGGACCGGGCCGGACGGCCCGTGGCAGTCGCTGGGATCCACCCCAGGCGGGAACCCGGCCGCGCCGGACGTGGTCGAGGGCAACGACGGTGTCGGGGGCGCCGATCCGCAGGTCGGCGGCCAGGGCGATCTCCAGTCCGACCCCCCGGCAGGCGCCGCCGAGGACGGCGATCACCGGCGGTCGCAGCGATGCCAGCGCCGAGGCCGGGTCTGGCCGCAACGCGAACACGTCGAGGTCTCCCGCCTGGCCGGTGCAGAAGTCGTCGCCGCGGGCGACGACGACCACGACCCGGATCGACCGATCCTCGATCAGCTCCGTGGCGGCAGCGGCCAGCTCGGCCGCCGCCGTGGCCCCAAGGTCGCCGCCGGGCAGGCGCAGTTCGGCGATCCGGTCCTGCGCAGTCCGGACGAGCTCGACGTCGTTCAGTAACACGGACGCTCCGGTCCGGTCGTCGATGTGGTGGCCGCCGACGGGGCGGCGACCATCAGTCGGCCGACTTGGTCTTCTTCGGCTCCTGCAGCGTCATCGGGGCACCGTTGCACATCAGGGTGGCATCGCCCTTCTTGGTCACGAGCACCTGGATGCCGGTGTCCTCGCACTCGTAGCGCTTGCCGACCATCAGGCCGTCGCCGCCGGCCTGGGCGGTGATGTCACCTTCGCCGCCCTTGGTGACGATGATCTCGATACCGAGGTCCTCGAACGGGACCTTCTCGCCTGGCTTGATTGGCACCGCGCTCCTCCTTGGTTCGACGGGATGCCACAACGTAGCCCACGGGCTCACCCGCCGTACAACTTCCCGCCGGCAGGCCGGACCACTAGGGTCGGGCCGTCGTCCGAGGGGGACGAAGCGGCATCCGGGTGAGCACGGGAGGTTTCGAGATGGCAGGAGACGATGTGGCGCAGCCAGACGGCGCACTCGCGGGCGTTCGGGTGCTCGACCTGTCGACGCTGGTCCAGGGACCCCAGGCCGGCGCCCTGCTGCACGATCTCGGGGCTGAGGTCATCAAGGTCGAGCTGCCCGAGGTCGGCGACGTCGCCAGGCACGTCGAGGCGATCCCCGAGCGGGGCCAGTCGGCGGTCTTCGTCGCCAACAACCGGGGCAAGCGCTCGATCACGGTCGACCTCAGGACGCCGGGTGGCAAGGGGGTGCTGGAGCGGTTGGTCGAACGGACCGATGTCATGCTGTCGAACTTCAAGCCGGGCACGCTGGAGGAATGGGGACTCGGCTGGGAGCAGTTGTCGGCCATCAACCCTCGCCTGATCTGGGCCGCCGGCTCGTTCCTCGGGCCTCGGGGCGACGAGGCCGACCGGGAGGGGGCCGACATGGTCGGCCAGGCCTACGGGGGGATCATCTCCGCCACCGGCTCCGACGATGGCGAACTGTCGCCGGTCGGTGCGCTCATCGCCGATCACTGCGGTTCGCAGAATCTGTCGAACGGCATCCTCGCCGCCCTCTATGCCAGGGAGCGCACCGGGCGAGGCCAGCGGGTCGACGTGTCACTGCTCGGTGGGCAGATCTGGGCCCAGGCCAGCGAGATCACGCACTACCTCCTCGCCGGTGAACTAGCCGGACGGGCCAACGGCGGTCACCCGCTGGTCAACGCGCTCTACGGGATCTTCGCCACCTCCGACGGCTACGTCGCCATCGCCGGCTGTCCCGAGCACCTCTGGCCGGGAATGGTCCGGGCGGTCGAGCGGCCGGAACTGCACGACAACCCCCGGTTCGGTTCCTACTTCGCGACGGCGGAGATCCGGGCCGAGCTGCGGGAGGTCTTCGGCGAGATCTTCGCGACGAGGAGTACCGCGGAATGGACCGAGCGGCTGGCGGCCGAGGACCAGCGCTTCGCCCCGGTCCGCAACCATGCCGAATTGGCGGCCGACCCGCAGACGCTGGCCAACGACTACCTCGCCGACGTCGAGCATCCCGAGTGGGGGCCGACCCGGGTGATCGGCTGCCCGATCACCCTGTCGGACACCCCGACCCGGTGGGGCACGGTGGCGCCCGAGCTCGGCCAGCACACCGAAGAGGTGTTGTTGGAGGTCGGCTACGACTGGGACGACATCATCGCCCTGCGGGACGACGGGGCGCTCTGAGGGACCGCGGCTCGGTCAGTCGACGACCATCAGGTAGGTCCGGAACAGCGAGACGGCGAGGAAGCCGACGCCGATCATCACGATGGGGCCGATCCCTCCGGCGTCGTCGCACTGGGTGTTGCCCTCGGCCAGGCACTGGTCGACCAGGCGATCGGAGATGGCGAGCAGCACGGCGCACACCAGTCCGCAGCCGATGGCACCGAGGACGAACTTGCGCTCGGCGTCCGGATAGCGGCGACGGTTCCGCCGGGCGGCGATGACGGCGGGCACGCTGAAGGCGAGGAACAGGGCGACGAGGCCACCGGCGTCGAGCAGGAACGAGACCATCTGCCGCGCATCGTAGCTTCCTGATGATCACTCCATCATCGAATTCACCCGCTGCACGGCGTCGATGAACTCGTCGACCATGTCGAGCACCACCCGGTCGGCGTGTTTCGATTCGTTCATCGAGCCGACGATCTGTCCGACGAAGTAGTTGGCCAGCTTGACCGCTCCCTCGTTCTCGAGATTCATGGCCGCCCGGTCGATCCGCCGGCTGGCCTCGGCGATCAACATCGGTTGCAACGGCATGCCGAGGGTGCCGGGTGACTCCGGGCTCTCCCACTCGTCGGTCCACGCCGAGCGGAGCTGGCGGGCCGGCTTGCCGGTGCGGGATCGAGACCGCAGCGTGTCCGACGACGTGGCGGCCAGGAACTTGTCCTTCACCGTCGGATGGGTCTCGGCCTCCTGGGTGGTCAACCACACCGAGCCGCACCAGACCCCGTCGGCGCCGAGGGCGAGCGACGCCGCCATCTGACGGCCGGTGCCGATGCCGCCGGCGGCCAGCACGGGAACCGGGGCGACGGCGTCGACGATTTCGGGGACGAGCACCATCGTGCCGATCTCGCCGGTGTGACCGCCGGCCTCGTGTCCCTGGGCGATGATGACGTCGACCCCGGCGGCGACGTGGCGGACGGCGTGTGACTTCTTGCCGGCCAGCGCCCCGACCTTGACGCCGTTGGCGTGGGCCCGCTCGATCATGTCGGGCGGTGGCGGGCCGAGGGCGTTGACGATCAACGAGATCGGGTGGGAGAACGCAACGTCCATCAACGGAACGGCCTGCTCGTAGGTCATGGGAGCTTCGGACTCGCCGGCCCGACGGCCCTCACCCTCCTCCCGGGGCGGCAGCGGCGGGACGTCGTAGCGGTCCATCATGTCGTCGAGGAATTGGCGGTGGCCCGGAGGGATCATGTCGACCAGCGAGCCGACCGACAGGCCACCCTCGTCCTTGCCCTCGTAGCGGGCCGGCACGATGATGTCGACCCCGAAGGGCCGGTCGCCGACCTCATCGGCTATCCACGCCAGATCGATGTCGAGCTGTTCCGGCGTGTGGGCGGCCGCCCCGAGCACGCCGTAGCCGCCGGCCCTGGTGACCGCGGCGACGACGTCGCGGCAGTGGGTGAAGGCGAGGATCGGGAACTCGATGTCCAGCATCTCGCAGATCTTGGTCTTCATGGCTGCCAACTTACGCCCCGGCCCCGCCGCCCGGCGAATGGCCGACCCTGCGGCGAGACGTCCGTCAGCCGGCGACGGTCGGCCCGACCCCGTCGGCCCGATCGAGTCCGGTCCTCACCGGCGAGGCGTCGGCCGGACGGGATGATGCCGGCTGGGGGAGCGGCGCCGGCTCGATGTCGTGGCGACGGACGAAGTAGACGGCCGCCACCCGTTCGATCATCGACCGATCGAGCGCAGGCGCCGCGCCGTGATAGTGGCCGATGCCGATCGCCAGATCGCAGAAGTCGACGGCGACATAGGGCCGGAGTTCGCCGAGGGCCCCACGGGTGATCGCCGTCAGGTGGGCGGCCGACTCGGCGTTGACCTCGAGGCCGGTCCGTTGCGCCGCCCGGGCCAGGATCCAGTGGAAGGCGGCCTCGGTGCACGGACCGACGAACACCTTGTTGCGGAGTCGACGGAGGAAGGCGTCGTCGCCGAGGGCGTGGGGGTCGATGTTGGTCGAGATGACCAGCTTGAGCTCGAAGGGCACGGTGAACTTCGTTCCGGTGTTCGGCCGCAGGTAGTCGATGCCCCGGGAGAGGGGGATGATCCATCGGTTGAGGATCTCGTCCGGGCTGGCGGTCTGACGGCCGAAGTCGTCGACGACGAGGATCCCGTTGTTGGCCAGCAGCTGGATTGGCGCCGTGTTGAGGCCCGACACCGCGTCGTACTGGAGGTCCATCATGTCGAGGGTCAGTTCGCCGCCGACCATCACCAGGGGCCGGTGGCAGAGCACGTAGCGGGGGTCGAGACCGGGCGGCGGGTGCGGGTACTCGGTGTGGAGGGACGGATCGAACACCGCAATCAGCTGCCCGTCGACCTCGACCACCCGGGGGATCAGGATCTGGTCCTCGTAGAAGCGGCTCATGCGCTCGGCGAGGCTCGTCTTGCCGGTGCCGGGCGGGCCGTAGAAGAAGATGGCCCCGTCGCTGAGGAACGCGGGACCGATCTGATCGAGCAGGCCGTCTTCGAGCACCATGTCCGAGAACGCCGACTTCGCCCGCTCCCGGGTGATCGTCACCTCGGCCCGCTGCAGCTTCGCCAGTTGCTGGTAGTCGGCGAGGGGGACCGGCATCGAGGCGACGTGACGGCCGGCGGCCATGCGGTCGGCGGTCATGCGCTGGCCGAGGTCGGTCAGGCTGATCCGGTAGTCGCGACCCTCGGCACCGTGGTACTCGAGCAGGTTCTTCTGGCGGAGGGATTCGGCCAGCTCGCCGCCGACGGGATGGGAGACCGACAGGGCGGCCGATGCCTCGCTGATCGTCGTGACCCGCTCGGTGAGCACTCGACGCATGAACAGGTCTTCGACGAGCCCCGTCGGCAGGCCAAGGTCGGCAACCCGGTTCGGGGCACGGAGGAGGGCGAAGTCGTCGGGTCCCAGGGCCATGCCGATAGTCATCGGACGATTGGGGGCCGACCCTGACCCTTTGCCAGCGGCGTGTCGCCGCCGATCGGGAACCCGCTCAGACCCGGTTCGTGCCGGCCAGCTGGGCGGCTCGGGCCCGCTGGAGTTGCCCGGCCAGGAGCTGCTCGGTGGCCGGGTCCGGCTGGCCTGGCCGCCGGTAGAACATCGCCAGCCGGGCCAGCGCTGCGTGGACCTGATCGAAGGCGTGACGCCTGTTGCGGTCGAGGCCACGCCGGGTCGCCAGCATGCGCTGCCAGTCGCCGAATATCCCGACCTCCTCGGCGGTCAGGCCGTGGCGTTGCGCCAGCAGCGGCACCAGCTCGACGAAGCGGCGTTGCTCCCGCCGTCGGATGACGATCACGGTGACGACGGCGGCGAAGAACAGCGCAACGAAGCAGGCGGCGGCGATGACGATCGCGCCGTCGTTGCCGGTCTCGCCGGCGTAGGTGAGCGAGCCGTTCCATGCGCCGTGGCTGGCGATGGCCAGGCCGAGTCCCCACACCGCATTGGCGGCAACCGACTGGCGTCTGGCGACGGCGAGGCCGATGGCGAGCCCGGTCCAGGCGGTGAACAGCGGGTGGGCGAACGGAGTCAGCAGCGCACGGAGCACGAACACCTGGGCCAGGATGTCGGCCTCGAAGGCGTCGGCGAAGTACAGGATGTCCTCGACCACGGCGAAGCCGAGGGCGACCCAGCCGGCGTAGACGATGCCGTCCATCACACCGTCGACCTCACGGCGACGGAGGGCCCAGTAGATGCCGAGGCCCTTGGTGATCTCCTCGATGATCGGGGCGGACACGACGGCGGCCCACGCTTCGCCGGCGTTCAGGGCGACGACGGTGTTGACGATCCCGGACAGGAAGGCGGCGACCACACCACCCCACAACACGGCATGGATGCGGGACGACCAGGGCTCGGGCTCGACCCGGTCGAGCCAGGCCAGGACCGGCAGGACGATGACGAGGGGCACGAGTCCGAGCGCGGACCCGATCAGCGTGGCCTCGGTCCGGTAGGCGAACAGGGCGACCATCGACAGGCCGGTGGCGATCGCCCCGAGCAGCACGGGAACACTGAGCCAGTTGGGCAGTCGGGGCTTCGACTCACCGCCCTCGTGGACGTGTGGCGTCCATCCGCCCCCGTCCCACCAACGCCAGGTGGCGGTGTGCCACGGATCGGCGTACCAGCCCGGTGGTGTGCCCCCGGTCGGGGGAGGGGGGAGTGGCGTCGCCATGGGCGTTCATTGTCGCCTGATCTCCCGCCGGTGCCACCCGGGCCGTTGTCGGCCGGGGCCCGGCGGAGTCAGCGTCGCAGCTCCGCCTCGACCAAGGACGGATGGTCGGCGCCGCCGCCCGGGTCGGCGGGGCCCGGCGGTCGATCCGTCGGGGATGGTGTCGGCTGCGGCGACGGGGTGCCGGCGAGCCGGAGCTCGGTGACGATCGAGGTGACGATCGCCCCGGAGGTGAGCACGAAGAACTCGGCCCAGGCGAGCACGCCGAGGAACTTCGCCGCGTCCTCGGCCAGGAGCTGGCGATCGGCGTCGAGCAGCGAGGTCAGCCCGGGGACCTGATCGAGTCCGACCGACAGGGCGAAGGCTCCTCCGGCGGCGACGAGCAGGGCGATCGGTGTCCGTCGCAGCTCCCGGTGCTGGGTGACCGCCCAGTGGAGGGCGACGGTGGCGTAGAGCCCGTAGGCCGCGATCTTCGGGATGCCGAACAACGGTTCGACGATCACGTGGAGCTGCAGCAGGTCGTCGAACAGGAGCAGGCCGGAGAGGAGTGCCCCCTCGAGCAGCATCCGGGCGGCCGCCCCCCGGCCGCCGTAGTGGGCGATCCAGGCGCCGAAGAAGCCGGTTGCGGTCGCCGTCGTCCAGCCGAGGATTCCGAGGTTGGAGACGAGTCCGGTGTACCAGGGCACCCCGGCGACGTTGTTCGGGTCGAGGAGGAGCTCGTCGTAGGGGACCTGGCGCTGGAGGGCCAGCCCGATCAGGACGGCGAACCCGACGGACCAGACCGCGGCCAACGGCAGCAGTGGGCGCAGCCGTGAGCGGCCCGTCCTCCTCGTCCGCCGCTCGGCCATGCCAGGGGATCGGCCATCGGCGTGCGCTCCTTGAGCCGACCCGACGCGGGTGGCGGCGTCACCGAGGTCGGCTCGCGTTGCCCCGGGCGTCTGGCGCCGGCGGTCGCCTCAGGGCATGCGACCGCATCGATCGCCGGGGCAGCCCGGTCGGGTCGGTGCTTCGCCGACGGGCGGATCCGACGCCGCCCCAGGCAACAAACCCGGTCCGCAGGTTTCGACTCAGAGCGAGTCGGAGACCATCGGGAACAGGACGAGGGCGACGGCGCCGATGGCGACCCCGACGAACGCCAGCTTGGCCACCCTCCGCAGGAGGCCGGTGATGATGATGAAGACGGCGAGGGCCGCGAGCAGGAGCGGCCACTGGTCAGCGAAGTCCATGGGCCGTCATGGTAGGCCCCGATCGGGCGTCGGTGGCGCCACCGGCCGTCGGGGTCCTTGGATCGGAGTCCTGGAACCCGCAGGTCAGGTCTCGCCGAGGATGATGCGGCGGTCGGCCTGGATGGCGGCGACGGAGCACTCACTGACGGGTGCGGCCGATCCGCCTGGGCCGACGATCACCTCCCTGGCCTCGTCGGGGCGCAGGTCACGGATCTCGGTCGAGGTCAGGACCGTGCGATCGTCGACGGTGAGCCGGAGCGAGACGACGTAGTCGACGGTGGTCTCGGCCCGGTTGGTGATCAGCACCGAGAAATCGCTACCCGGGTCGGTGGCGGGCACGCAGCCGATCGTCAGCGGGTAGCGGGAGTCGTCGATGTCGACGGCCGGGCCCGGGTAGGCCCGCCCGAGCTCGCCCGAGGCCTCGCTGGTCGAGTCGTCCTGGTCGGGGTCGGCGACCTCGTCATCGCCGTCCTGGCCGATGACGCTGTAGACGGCCAGCACCGCCAGGGCAGCGACGAGTACGACGGACAGGATGATGGCGATCCGGACCAACCTGGTCTCTGCCGACGACATCGCCCCATTATTCACCGGCAGCGGCACTCGTGCTCATCGACCGGCCCCGTTGTCGATGCCGGTCCCGGGAGCGACCGACGACGGGTTCGTCCCACGCTGGCACCTCGACCCGTCGGTACACGAGCGGGGGCGGTGGAGTGACTAGGCTGTCGATTGTGGTCATGGCTTCCACCACCAGGGCGACCGCCAACATCCTCCTCGGCCGCACCGGCGGCGATCCGTCGTATCGGCGGCTGGCCGAGGCCTTGCGGGCCGAGGGGTACCGGGTCAGCGAGCAGCCGACGTCGCCAATCGGGGCCCACAGCTCCTCGGCCGATGCGTCCGGCGTGCTCGACGGGGTCGACATGGCGTTCCTGGCGGTGCGAGATGCCGATGACGTGAGTGCCATCGGGCCGGTCCGCCCCTTCCAACGGGTCGCCCGCGATGTCGGGATCATGCAGGGCCAGCTGGGCATGGACCGGGTGGTGCTCCTGGTCGAGGACTCGGTTGCCGGGCTGAGCTCCGACCTCGGGGTCGGTATCCTCCGACTTCCACCCGGCGGAGCCGACGGCGCCATCGACGAGATCAAGCGTCGGATCGAGCAGTCGGTGCCGACCGGGGCGGCAGGTGCCGCTGCGGTGGCCGTGGCCGCCAGGGAGCCCGATCGTGGGATCCACCAGAAGCTCTCGGCCGTCGAGCGATCCCGGGCCGACTCGATGTTCATGCCGATCCTGTTGTTCGGCGTGATCGCCCTGATGGCCG
>JBCCVL010000138.1:0-16720 GCA_039195375.1 Actinomycetota bacterium | reverse complement strand
TTCGTCGAGCCGCCGGTCGGCCGGAGGGTCGAGCCGGGCTCCGTCGCGCCGGTCGACCACGACACGGGCAACCGGCTCGGGGTCACGAACGACGGCCAAGCGGAAGCCATCGTCGTCGACGACGACCCGGAAGAAGACCGCATCGACCACGGCCCGCAAGAAGACCGCGTCGACGACGGCGCAGAAGAAGACGGCGTCGACGACGGCGCGGAAGAAGACGGCGTCGACGACGGCGCGGAAGAAGACGGCGTCGACCACGGCGCGCAAGAAGACCGCATCGACGACGGCCCGCAAGAAGACGGCGTCGCCGACGGCGCGGAAGAAGACGGCGTCGACCACGGCGCGCAAGAAGACCGCATCGACCACGGCGCGGAAGAAGACGGCGTCGACGACGGCGCGGAAGAAGAAGACGACGAGGACGTCGACGACGCGATCGAGGGCCAGCTCCCGGACCGGGACGCAGGCCTACGGGCGCCCCGGTGTCACGAGCACCCGGGCCAACCGCTCGCGTTCCGGGGGGCAGTCGACCACGAGGCGCTCCCGTCGGCCGGCCCTCGCCGTGACCGAGGTCGGTGAGCGCTACGCCGCCTACCTGCTCGCGGCCTTCGTCGGCCTCACCCTGTTCGGTCTGGTCATGGTGCTGTCGGCGTCGTCGGTTCCCAGCGTGCACCAGTTCGGCGAGTCTCCGTTCTACCAGTTCAAGCGCCAGGCCGTGTGGGCTGCCATCGGCGCCGTCGCCTTCGTCGTCACCAGCCGGCTCGACTACCGGCATCTCCGCCGGATCGCCGGTCCGCTGATGGTGTTGTGTTTCGTGCTGCTCGTGGTGCTGCTGATCCCCGGCGTCGGGATCACCCGCAACGGGTCGACCCGCTGGCTCGGCTACGGGCCGTTTGTCATCCAGCCGGCCGAGCTGTTCAAGTTGGCCCTGATCGTCTTCGTCGCCGACCTCCTGGCCCGCCGGGAGCGACGGATGGATCGCCCGGAGCTGACCGTCCGTCCGGTGATGGTCACCGTGTACGCCGCATCGGTCCTCCTGTTGCTCCAGCCCAAACTCGGGACCCCGGTCATCCTCGCCGCGGTGGCGATGATCATGCTGTTCGTCGCCGGCGCCAGGTTCCGCAGCCTCGCAGCCTGGGCCCTGGTCAGCGGCGCCGGCGTCGTCGCCCTTGCATTGGCCACCGGCTACCAGCGGAGCCGGATCGACGGCTGGCTCAACCCGTGGGAGCACGCCCAGGGCGTCGGCCTGCAGGCGGTGCAGAGCCAGGTCGGCATCGCCTCCGGCGGTCTGTTCGGCGTCGGGCTCGGCGCCGGCCGGGCAAAGTGGGGCTTCCTGCCCTTCGCCCAGACCGACTTCATCTTCGCCATCGTGGCCGAGGAGATCGGCCTGATCGGGGCCAGCGCGCTCATCGCCGCCTTCGTCCTGATCGCCTGGATGGGGGTCAAGGCGGCGCTGGCCGCCCCCGACCGGTTCGGCATGCTGCTCGCCGCCGGCATCACCAGTTGGCTGCTGGTCCAGGCCTTCATGAACATCGGTATGGTGCTCGGTGTGCTGCCCATCACCGGTGAGGCCCTGCCGTTCGTGTCGGCCGGCGGCTCGAGCCTCGTCACCGCCCTGGCCGCCGCCGGCCTCCTGACCAGCGTGGCCCGCCGGGCCCGAACGTAGGGGAGCGCCGTGCCGTCGCTCTTCTCCCGGACAAGCGGGCCGGTCCTCATCACCGGCGGGGGAACCGCCGGGCACACCAACCCTGGTATCGCCGTCGGCCAGGCGCTCGTTGCCGAGGGACTGGCGGTCGACGAGGTCCATTTCGTCGGCGGCGTGCGCGGCAACGAGCGCGACCTCGTGCCCGAGGCCGGCTTCACGATCGACCTGCTGCCCGGGCGGGGGATCCAGCGCCGGCTGTCGCCGAGGGGCCTGCTGGCCAACGTCGGTGCCGTCGCCGGGCTCCTGTCCGGGCTGGTCAAGGGCCTGGTCATCGTGGCCCGACGCCGGCCCCGGGCCGTGCTCTGCCTCGGTGGCTACGCCGCCTTCGCGGTGTCGGCGGCTGCGGTGGTGCTCCGGGTGCCGTTGGTGGTGACCGAACAGAACGCCAGGGCGAGCGCGGTCAATCGACTGTTCGGCCGGTTCGCCAAGGCCAACGCCGTCCCGTTCCCGGGAACCGACCTGCCCGACGGCGTCCTGACGGGTAACCCGATCCGCCAGGCGATCGTCGAGGCGGTCGGCGGGGGTGACGGCGACCGGGCAGCCAAGGCCCTGTTCGAGCGCTACGCCGACCAGCAGCCGGACGCCACCGGGCCCGGGTCGCTTGCCGGACCGACCCGGCCGACGATCCTGGCGGTCTGGGCCGGGTCGCTCGGCGCCACCCGCATCAACACCGCGGTCAACGAGCTGGCCGAGCGCTGGGCCGACCGCACCGACGTGATCATCTACCACGTCGTCGGCCACCGCGACTGGGACAGCCACGGCGGCCCGCAGCCGGAGCAGACCATGCCCTATCTGCGGGTGGCGTACGAGAACCACATGCCCGATCTCCTGGTGGCGGCCGACGTGGCCGTCTGCCGGGCCGGGGCGTCGACCGTGACCGAACTGGCGGTGGCCGGCCTGCCGGCCGTGCTGGTGCCCCTGCCGAACGCACCCAGGGACCATCAGCGGGCCAACACCGGCGAGCTGGAGGAGGCCGGTGCGGCGATCGTCGTCGGCGACGCCGAGGTCGACGGCGCCAGACTGGCCGAGCTGCTCGACCCCCTGGTCGGTCCGTCGGCCGAGGCCGTCGCCCGCCGGGAGGACATGGCCGCTGCGGCCCGCTCGGTCGCTCGGCCGGACGCGGCGGCCGACGTCGCCCGGCTGGTGCTCACGGTCAGCGGCGGCACCCCCGGTCGCTCGGAAGGCGAGTCCGCCCGACCGGACGACACCCCCGACACCGACGTCTCGACGACGTCGCACGGCAACGACGACGGGAGCGCGACGTGATCGAACTCGACCGGCCCCGCCGGATCCACATCGTCGGCATCGGCGGCGCCGGGATGAGCGCCATCGCCGAGGTGCTGATCGGCGGCGGCCACACCGTGTCCGGCTCCGACCTCAACCGGTCGGTGGTCACCGAGCGGCTGGAGGCCCGCGGCGTCACCGTTGCGATCGGCCACGACGCAGCCAACGTCGGCGACGTCGACGCCGTGACCCACTCGACGGCGATCCCGGCCACCAATCCCGAGCGGGTGACCGCAGTCGAGCGGGGCCTGCCGGTGCTCAGTCGGGCCGACATCCTGGCCGAGATCACGGGGGCCTGGCGGACCGTCGCCGTCGCCGGCACCCACGGCAAGACCACCACCTCCGCCATGCTGACCGCGGCGATGGTCGGTGCCGGTCTCGACCCGGCCTACATCGTCGGCGGCGACCTGCGCGACCTCGATCGCGGCGCCGCCGTCGGTTCCGGCGAGTTCCTCGTGGTCGAGGCCGACGAGAGCGACGGCACGTTCGTCCGCCTCGACGCCGAGGCGGTCGTGGTCACCAACGTCGAACCCGACCACCTGGAGCACTACGGCGGGTTCGACGGCCTGCGCCAGGCGTTCGAGCAGTTCGTCACCAAGGCCCCCGGTCCCCGCGTGCTCTGCCTCGACGATCCCGGCTCCGCCGAGCTGGCCGAGCGGGTCGCCTCGTCCGAGATCATCACCTACGGGGCCACCGAGGGCGCGACCTGGCGGATCGTCGACCCGGTGCCGACGCCGACCGGGGTCAGCTTCACCGTCGCCGGGCCAACAGGCGAGCTCGAGATCCGCCTCGGCCAGCCGGGCATGCACAACGCCAGGAACGCCACCGCGGCGCTGGCCACCGCCATCGGCCTCGGTGCCGACCCGACCAAGGCGGCCGAGGCCATCAATCGCTTCGGAGGCGTCGGCCGGCGATTCGAGCGCCGGGGCGAGACCGACGGCATCCAGCTGGTCGACGACTACGCCCACCTCCCGACCGAGGTCGAGGCGGCCCTTGCCGCCGCCCGCTCGCTCGGTCCCGAGCGGGTGGTGGCGGCCTTCCAGCCCCACCGCTACAGCAGGACCGAGCAGCTGTGGTCGACGTTCGGCGACGCCTTCGACGGGGCCGACGTGCTGTTCGTCACCGGCATCTACGCATCCGGTGAGGCTCCACGGCCGGGGATCAGCGCCGAGCTGATCGTGCAGGTGGTGACCGAGCACGACCCAACCGCCGACGTGCGCTACGTCGAATCGCTCGACGATCTCGTGCCGGCGATCGTCGGCGAACTCCGCTCGGGTGACCTCTGCCTGACCCTCGGCGCCGGCGACCTCACCACCATCCCCGACCGCGTCCTCGCCGGACTGCAGGACCGATCGTGATGGCGTCGACCGGCGTCGACGCCGCCGCCGTCGACACGGCCGCCGCCGTGCTCGGCACACTCGGCCAGCGTGACGTCGACCTCGGCCCGTTCTGCACCTACCGGGTCGGTGGCCCGGCCGCGCTGTTCGTCGAGGCATCCTCGGTCGCCGACCTGGAACGGGTGCAGGACGCCGTCGAGGCCTCGGGCTGTCCGACGCTCGCCGTCGGCAAGGGCTCCAACCTGCTCGTCGCCGACCGGGGGTTCGCCGGCATCGCAGTCCACCTCGGTTCCGCCTTCGAGGAGATCACCATCGACGCGGAGACCGCCACCGTCGTCGCCGGCGCCGGTGCCCTGCTGCCCGTCGTGGCCAGGCGATCGGCGGCCGCCGGCCTGACCGGCTTCGAGTGGGCGGTCGGCGTGCCCGGCTCGATCGGCGGTGCGGTCCGCATGAACGCCGGCGGTCACGGATCCGACATGGCCGCCAACCTGGTCGAGGTCTCGGTCTTCGACCTGCGGGCCGGTGGGCCGACGGCCTGGTCCGCAGACGAGCTCGACCTGTCGTACCGGCACTCGGCGCTCGGACCGAACCACCTCGTGCTGTGGGCCGAGCTGGCGCTGGCCCCCGGTGACGCCGAGCGGTCGAGCGCCGAGATCTCCGAGATCGTGACGTGGCGGCGGGCCAACCAGCCGGGCGGGGCCAACGCCGGCAGCGTCTTCACCAACCCAGACGGCGACTCCGCCGGCCGGCTCATCGACGCCCTCGGCCTCAAGGGGTTCCGGATCGGCTCGGCCGAGGTGTCGACCAAGCACGCCAACTTCATCCAGGCCGACCCCGGCGGCTCGGCCGACGACATCGTCGCCCTGATACGGGAGGTCCGGCTCCGGGTCGCGACCGCAGCCGGGATCGAACTGCACGTCGAGAACCGACTCGTCGGCTTCGACGAGGAGGAACAGCCGTGAGTACCCGGACGAGGCCCCGGACGAGCGGTGGCCAGCGAGCCGGCCGCCCGTCGACGCCGTCCGGTGACGGGCGGGACCGGTTCGAGGCCAGGCGGCTCGCCGTCGAGCGCCGTGAGGGGCTTCGCCGACTCCAGCTCGTGCTCGGTCTGGCCGGGGTGACCAGCCTTGCTGTCGGAGTCATCGCCTTCGTGAACAGCTCGTGGTTCGACGTCGACGAGATCGTCGTGACCGGCAACGAGCGGGCCGAGGTCGACGCCATCGTCGAGGCCTCCGGCATCCGGCCCGGCCAGGGGCTGCTCGAGGTCGACCTCGACGGGGCCGGCGACGCCGTCGAGCTGGTGCCGTGGGTCGGCACCGCCACCGTCGACCGGTCGTGGACCGGCGGGATCGAGATCACCGTCACCGCGCGGCCGGCCGCGGCGGTCATCCCCGCCGGGTCCCGCTTCGCCCTGGTCGACGACCATGGCCGCCAGCTCGAGATCGTCGACCAGCGGCCGGACGGCTACCTCCCGCTCCGAGGGGTCGAGGGCTCTGGCGTGGCCGGCGAGCCGGCGCCGGACGCCGTTCTGCCCATGGTCGCCCTGGCCCAGGCCCTGCCACCGGCGATCGACGAGCGGGTCGCCGCCATCGCCCTCGTCGGCGACGACATCCACCTGGAGCTCGTCGACGGCGGCCGGGCCAACCTCGGCGGGGGCGACGAGCTCGGGGCGAAGCTCCAGGCCGTCGAAACCGTCATCGCCAGGGTCGACCTGGCCTGCCTGGACACGATCGACGTCCGGGTCCCAGCCGCCCCCGTGATCACGAGAACCGCCGAGCTCCCGCCGCTCGGAGGCGACGGCGCCGCCGCCTCGGGTGCGACCACCCAGACGGAAGAGCCAGACTCCGTACCCGTCGACTGCTAGCCTGGGAATCCAATGAACACGCAGAATTACGTTGCCGTCGTCAAGGTCGTCGGAGTCGGCGGCGGTGGCTGCAACGCGGTGAACCGGATGATCGACGCCGGGCTCCGCGGCGTCGAGTTCGTCGCCGTCAACACCGACGCCCAGGCGCTGCTCATGAGCGACGCCGAGACCAAGATCCACATCGGGCGCGAGCTGACCCGCGGCCTCGGCGCCGGGAGCGATCCCGCCATCGGCCAACAGGCGGCCGAGGAGCACCGAGACGAGATCAGCCAGGCTCTCCAGGGGGCCGACATGGTCTTCATCACCGCCGGCGAGGGCGGCGGTACCGGTACCGGTGCCGCCCCGGTCATCGCCGAGGTGGCCAAGAGCCAGGGAGCGCTGACGATCGCCGTCATCACCCGACCGTTCGGGTTCGAGGGCCGGCGCCGCGCCGCCCAGGCCGAGGCCGGCATCAACCGGCTCAAGGAGAAGGTCGACACCCAGATCGTCATCCCGAACGATCGGCTGCTCTCGATCGCGGACGAGAAGACGTCGATGGTGTCCGCCTTCCGCATGGCCGACGAGATCCTCCTCCAGGGCGTCAGCGGCATCGCCGACCTGATCACGACCCCGGGCCTGATCAACACCGACTTCGCCGACGTGAAGATGATCATGCACAACGCCGGCAGCGCCCTCATGGGCATCGGTCGGGCCGGTGGCGAGGGCCGGGCCCTGTCTGCGTCACGGGCCGCGATCGCCAGCCCGCTGCTGGAGGCCTCGATCGAGGGCGCACGGGGGATCCTGCTGACGATCGCCGGGTCGAGCGAGCTCGGGCTGTTCGAGGTGTCCGAGGCGGCCGAGATCATCCACGACGTCGCCCATCCAGACGCCAACATCATCTTCGGCACGGTCGTCGACGAGAGCCTCGACGACGAGATCCAGGTCACGGTCATCGCCGCCGGCTTCGACCACTACGAAGACAGCCGCGTCGAGCGGATCGACCTCACCGACGAGACCACCTTTGTCCGCCCGAGGCGGGCGGAGCGGGCCGAGCCGTCCGACGAGCACACGAACGGCACGATCGACCTGTTCGACGACGACGAGGACGACCTCGACGACGACTTCGACGTCCCGTCGTTCCTGAAGTAGACGTCGGCGCACAGCGACGGCGAGCGGTTCCGACGCAGATGGGCGGCCGACACACGATCGAGTTGGGTGACGACCGCCAGCTCCGGGTGGTGTTCACCGACACCGCCGATGGCGACTTCCGGGTGGTCGACCCGACACCGGGACTCGACGAGCGCCGGACCCGGATCGCACCGGAGCCGTGGAGCTGGCTGGTCCAGGTCCACGGGGACCTGGTGCACCGCGTGGCCAGGCCGGGCCAGCATGCCGGGGCCGAGGGCGACGGGCTGTTGACCACCGAGTCCGGCTGCCCGATCGCCGTCACCACGGCCGACTGCGCGCCCGTCGTCCTCGCCGCCGAGCGGGGCGTGGCGGTGATCCACGCCGGTTGGCGAGGCCTGAGCGCCGGCATCGTCGAGCGGGCCGGTGCGGAGCTGCGGCGGGTGGCCGGCGAGCCGGTCGCGGCGCTGCTCGGGCCCTCCATCTCCCCCGCCGCCTATGAGTTCGGTGCGGACGACCTGGCCACGGTCGTCGACCGCTACGGCCCGTCGGTGGCGGCAACGACGAGCGACGGGGCCCCGGCCCTCGACGTGCCGGCCGGCGTGGCAGAGGCCTGTCGGCGAGCGGGATGGGCTGCCCCGGAGCGCCCGCCGTGCACAAGCGACACCCGCTGGTACAGCCATCGCACCAGGGGCGACCGGGCCCGCCAGACCGCCGTCGCCTGGCTCGAGTCGGTGGCGCCGGCGTGAACGACGCCGATCGACCGGTGCCGACCCCGGCCGAGGTCGCCGGTCGCGTTGCGGAGATCGAGGCCCGGATCGCCGCCGCCTGTGCGGCGGCCGGACGGTCGGTCGACGCCGACCCGGTCACGCTGATCGGCGTGACCAAGACCTTCCCCCTGGCCTACGCCGAGTCGGCCGTCGCCGCCGGTCTCGCCGACCTGGGGGAGAACTACGCCGTCGACCTGGCCGACAAGGCCGACGCAGCAGCGGAGATCGGCCTCGACGCCCGCTGGCACTTCATCGGCGGCCTCCAGCGCAACAAGGTCAAGCGGTTGGCCGGCCGGGTCTGGCTGTGGCACACCATCGACCGCGCGGCGCTGGTCGACGAGATCGCCAAACGGGACCCCGGCGCCCGCATCCTGGTCCAGGTGAACACCACCGACGAGGCCCAGAAGTCGGGCTGCGCACCATCCGATGCCGCCGCCTTGATCGACCGGGCCGGCGAGGCCGGGTTGCGGCCGCTCGGGCTGATGACGATCGGGCCGACCGGGCCAGGCGGGACCGCCGCCGACCCAAGACCGGCGTTCGCCCTGCTGCGGGAGCTCGGTGACACCTGCGGTGTCGCCGAGCTGTCGATGGGGATGAGCGCCGACTACGAGCTGGCGGTCGCTGAGGGAGCGACGATGGTCCGCATCGGATCGGCCATCTTCGGGCCACGGACGAGGCCGACCTGACGCCCGGTTGCTCCGGTCGTGGCATCCGGGGCCGGGCCGGGTCGAGGCACTAGACTCGCCTCCGGAGCCGCCTGATGTCCTTCCTTCGATCGCTACGGGCCTATATCGGCCTCGGTCCCGACGACGAGATCGAGGACCGCTACCTGAGCGAGCTGAACGCCCGTCGGCGGCAGCTCGCACTCGACGAGATCCACCCCGACCACCACGAGTTCGAGAACGACGACGAGCCCGACGGCCGTCGGAGCCAGGGTCCCCGGACCACCGGGGACATCGATCTCGATCTGCTCGACGACGATCTGCTGGACGACGACGGGGACGACGAGGGATTCGACGACGAGTTCGACCTCGACGACGACGGGCAGGATGACCACGACGACCCGATCGAGGGCCGGCGCACTGGCGGGTACCTCGACGGGCTGCACGACGCCGACGACGTCGTGGTCGTCGGGCCGGGCCCCCGGTCCCGTCGGCGCTCGTCGACCGACGGCGCCAGGGTCGAGCCGTTGGCCGGTTTCGATGGCTTCGACCCGAACGACGAGCTCGATCTCGCCTTCATCGAGCGCATGGGCGGGCTCCCGGGGGCCCGCCCCGGCCGCCATGACATCGAGCCGAGCGACGCGCTGGAGGCGCTGATCGACGAAGGAGGTCAGCCGGTGACCGTACGGGCCAGGTTGGGGGAGTCCGGCGCCGACGACGGAGCGGTCGTCCACTCACTCGACTCGATGCGGGCCAAGCCCCGCACGCTCATGCCGGAATCGTTCGCCGACGCCAAGCTGGTTGCCGACGAGTTCAAGCGGGACGTCCCGGTGGTGCTGAACCTGCAGACCGTCGAGCGTGACCTGGCTCGCCGGCTGATCGATTTCGCCAGCGGCATCTGCTACGTGCTCGACGGCAGCATGGAGAAGATCGCCTCGCAGGTCTTCCTGCTCATCCCCGATTCGGTCGAGGTGTCCGACGACGACCGTCGCCGTATCGAGGAGAGGGGTTACGCTAGGTAGCCGTGTTGACCGAAACCTCCGATCGCCTGGTCTGTTGACGTGACGATCCTCTGCATCCTGATCCGAGCGTTCATCTTCCTGTTCCTGCTGCGGATGGTCCTGTCGTTCTTCCCCCTCAAGGAGCAGACGCTGGCCGCGTCGGCCAGGCAGCTGGCGCTGATGGTGACCGACCCCGTCGTCGTCCCGATCCGTCGGGCGGTGCCCCCGCTCCCCGGGGCCATGGCCGGTTTCGGCATCGCCGAGCTCCTCGTGCTCATCGGTCTGCAGCTGCTCGACGCCATCATCTGCCGCCTCTGAACTTCCTCCCGCTGCGGCGCAAAACCCGCTCATCGAGCTGACACACGGGTCTCACCGGCCGCTGCCGGGTGATCCTGCCCAGGATCGCAGTGAGTATCGATGTCCAAGTGTGTCGAAGCAGTGTGCGTGATGGGCAGATGAGTTAGCCTGTGCGGATGCCATTGCAAAGCGACAAGCTCCGACTGCTTCGCAGAATCCCGGACATTCGGTTCGAGGAGGAGAATCGGGGCTACAGCAAGGACCAGGTCGATCGTGTCCTGGCCAACCTGGCCCCGTTGGCTGACGAGATCGAGCGCTTGCAGGCTCGCTTGTCTGAGGCCGAGACCCGGGCTGCGTCGGCCGAGGCCCGACTCGTCGAGGCTCGGAGCCCCTCGCAGTCGTCGATGGCCGATGGCATGCCCCCGGCACCGCAGCCCGACTTCGACGAGACGCTGCGCAACACGCTCGTGTCGGCCCAGCGCCAGGCGGACATGACGGTGCGGGAGGCCAAGGAAGAGGCGGAGCGGTTGCGGACCGAGGCCGAGTTCCAGTCGAACGCCATGCTGGCCGATGCCCGTGACCAGTCGGCCGAGATGACGACCGAGGCCGTCGCCTATCGAGAGCGGCTGATGGCCGAGGCGGCGGCCGAGCGGTCGAAGATGCTCGACGAGGCCCGAGACGAGGCCAAGGAGCGGGTGCAGGCGGTCGAGCGGGAGCTGGCCGATGCCCACGAGGCCGAGCGGTCGGCCCTGATCAGCCAGATCACCGAGCTGCAGGGCACCCACAAGCTCCTCCAGGATGACGTCGGTCGGTTCGAGCAGCACCTCAAGCAGCGTGCGGCTCAGGTCCGGGCGGCACTGGAGGACATCACACAAGTGCTCGACGACCCGGAGCGGCTGCGCTCCCACGACGGTCTCGAACCGGCGGCGATCGACGATCTCGACGCCGAGGCCTACCCGCCGATCGCGGTCGAGGTCGTCGCCCTGAACGACCTGGAGTCCGAGGCCGAGGCGGCGGCCAGCGCCGTCGCCCAGCCGGGCGACGTGATCGATGCGGCCGAGCTCGACGAGTTGGCCCCCGATCCCACCGGCCAGGGCGACGGCGACTACGACGACGGTGATCCCGAGCTCGGTGTGCAGACGCAGACGATCTCGCCACCACCGCTCGAGGACGCCCCACTCGGGCCAGACGATGAAACACAACCTCCGGCGCCGGCGAATGGAGATGGCGACCCTTTTCTCGATGAGCTGCGTCGGGTGACAAACGAGGACCCGTCGAGCGACGATCCGATCTCGGATTTCCTCGACGACGACAAGCGTGACCGGGGTGCCGGTGGCTGGTTCGGCCGCCGTCGCTGATCCTCTTCGTCCGAAGACGTAGCTCTGTCGAACGACCCGCCCGCAAGGGCGGGTCGTTCGCTTTTCGGCCTCCTTGGGCGAGGTCCCGGGCCGGCCAGGCGGCGCCCGGTCGGTGAGGCTGCGGCCGGCCGACTAGGCCGACGCCGGCTCGGCGACGACGAAGTCGAAGCCGATCTCGTGCTCGCCGAGGCGACCGTTGCGGTCGAGGTCGTCGACCGAGGCGACTTCCGTGGCCAGGACCTGGCTCTTGACCCACGGCAGATGGGGGGCCAGCTCACGGTCCAGCTCGGCCGGCAGCGCGAGCCGCAGCTCGATCCGGTCGGTGACCTCGAGGTCGCGGTCCTTTCGGGCCTGCTGGACCAGGCGGACCAGATCCCGAGCCCGGCCCTCGGCCTCCAGCTCGGGGGTCAGCTCGGTGTCGAGCACGACGACGGCGTCGTTGCCTGGCAGGGCCGCGGCGGCAACGCCGTCGAGGGGGACGAGGCCGAGCTCGAACTCCTCGGGTTGCAGCACTTCGCCGGCCACGGTGACCGTACCGTCGTCGTTGGTCGTCCAGTCGCCGGCCTTGGCCGCCTTGATGACGTCCTGGACCGACTTGCCCAGCTTCGGTCCGAGGACCCGGCCGTTCGGCTGGAGCCGGAACGAGCCGTAGGCGTCGACCCCGTCGGTCAGCTCGATGGCCTTGACGTTGATCTCGTCGGCCAGGAGCTCGCTGAACGGGGCGATCAGCTCGGCCCCGGTACCGGCGATGGTGGCCTTGGCCAGCGGGAGTCGGATCCGCAGGTTGCGCTCGTCTCGGAGCGACAGCGCGGTCGAGGCGGCATCCCGCAGCCGGTCCATGCTGCGGACCAGCTCCGGATCGGCCGGCAGCTCGGCCGGGTCGGGCCAGTCCTGGAGGTGCACGCTGTCCTCGGTCGGGTCGTCGAGCTCGCTGAGTCCGGTCCAGATCTCCTCGGCCAGGTAGGGCAGCAGGGGGGACACGACCCGGGCCAGCGTGCGCAGCACGGTGTAGAGCGTGTCGAGGGCGTCGGCGTCGACCTCACCGGCGTCGCCGGTCTCCGAGGTGTTCCAGAACCGCTCCCGGCTCCGGCGGACGTACCAGTTGGTCAGCGCGTCCAGGTAGGCCTGGATCGTGGCCGCCGTCCCGGCCAGGTCGTAGGCATCGAGCTGCTCGGTGGTCTCACGCACCAGCTCGTTGGTCTTGGCCAGGATGTAGCGGTCGAGGAGGTCGGTGGAGTCGGTCCGCTCGGTGGCCCGGTAGCCGTCGGCGTTCGCATACAGCGTGAACACCCGGTAGGTGCTCCAGATCGGGTTGAGGACCTGGCGCACCACCTCCCGGACATCGGAGCCGTCGCGGCTGATCCGCAGGTCGAGGCCGCGCAGGATCGGCGACGCCATCAGGTACCACCGCAGCGCATCGGAGCCGACGGTCTCGAACAGCTCGAGCGGGTCCGGGTAGTTGCGCAGCTTCTTCGACAGCTTCTGGCCCTCGGCGTCGAGCACGACGCCGTGGCAGATCACGTTGGCGAACGCCGGCTCGTCGAACAGCGCAACCGACAGCACGTGCATGGTGTAGAACCAGCCCCGCGTCTGGGCCACGTACTCGACGATGAAGTCGGCGGGGTTGTGGCGCTCGAAGAACTCGACGTTCTCGAACGGGTAGTGGTGCTGGGCGTACGGCATCGACCCCGACTCGAACCAGCAGTCGAGCACCTCCGGGACCCGCCGCATCATCGATTGGCCGGTCGGGTCGTCCGGGTTCGGCCGGACCAGGTCGTCGATGAAGGGGCGGTGGAGGTCGTCCGGGCGAACGCCGAAGTCGGCCTCGAGCTCGTCGAGGCTGCCGTAGGCGTCGACCCGGGGATAGTCGGGGTTGTCGCTCCGCCAGATCGGGATCGGGGAGCCCCAGAACCGATTCCGGCTGATCGACCAGTCGCGGGCGCCCTCGAGCCACTTGCCGAACTGGCCGTCGCGCACGTGCTCGGGGATCCAGTTGATCTTGGCGTTGGCCGCCAGTAGGCGGTCGGTCAGGTCGGTGACCCGCACGTACCAGGAGTTGATGGCTTTGTAGATGATCGGCGTGTCGGTCCGCCAGCAGTGGGGGTAGTTGTGGTCGTAGGTCTCGTGGCGGAGCACCGAGCCCTGCTCCTTGAGCTTGACGATGACCTCGGGATTGGCGTCGAACACGTTCATGCCGGCGAAGTCGGGGACCTCGGCGGTGAACTTGCCCTCGTCGTCGACCGGGACGACGAGGGTGATGCCATTCGCCTCGCAGACCCGCTGGTCGTCCTCACCGAAGCCGGGGGCCATGTGGACGATCCCGGTGCCGTCGCCGGTGCCGACGAAGGCGTCGCCGAGCACCCGGAACGAGTCGGGGTGGTCGGCGAAGTAGGGGAGCAGTGGACGGTAGGTCCGCTCCATCAGGTCCGAGCCCTTCAGCCGAGCCACCGGCTCCGGGGTCTCGCCGTCGACCGCCAGCTCCCTGGCGTAGCGATCGACCGCCTCGGCTGCGAGCACGACGAGGTCACCGTCCGGCGCCGGCACGATCACGTAGTCGACGTCGGGCCCGACGGCGAGCGCCAAGTTGGACGGCAGGGTCCACGGCGTGGTCGTCCAGGCCAGGATCTTGAGCGGCCCGGGGTCACTGTCGACCGGGTCGAGCTCGAAGGCGACCGTCAGCGCCGGGTCCTGCCGTGGCCTGGTGGCGTCGTCGAGGCGGATCTCGAAGTTCGACAGCGGGGTCTGGGCACCCCAGGAATAGGGCATGACCCGATAGGCCTCATAGATGAGGCCCTTGTCCCACAGCTGCTTGAACGCCCACATCACCGACTCCATGTAGTCGATGTCCATGGTCTTGTAGTCGTTCTCGAAATCGACCCAACGAGCTTGGCGGGTGACGTAGCGCTCCCACTCCTTGGTGTACCGCAGCACCGACAGCTGGCACTGCCGGTTGAACTCCTCGATCCCGTACTCGATGATCGCCTTGCGGCCGGCGACGCCGATCTCCTTCTCGGTCTGCATCTCGGCCGGGAGGCCGTGGCAGTCCCAGCCGAACCGGCGCTCGACCCGGTTGCCCCGCATGGTCTGGAAGCGGGGGATGACATCTTTCACATAGCCGGTGAGCAGGTGACCGTAGTGGGGCAGGCCGTTGGCGAAGGGCGGCCCGTCGTTGAACACGTACTGCTGGCCACCGTCGGCCCCGGCGGCCCGAGCCTCGACCGAGCGCTCGAACGTGCCGTTGCGCTCCCAGCGATCGAGAATCTCCCGCTCGAGAGCCGGGTAGTCGGCTCGGGGCGGCACATCGGGATAGGGGGTCGACCTCCGGGATGACATCGTTCCAGGCTATCTGTGCCGGGGTGGTGGCCGAGCCGCATTGTCACCCGACGACGGGCCGTCGACGGGAGTCGGGGCCGCCGCGGTCGTTGGTGGAACGGGGGGCGAGGCTCTACACTACGCCGACCTTCGGCCACCGCCAGCGGCCGATCGGAACCGGGCCCGGGAGATGCCCGGCAGCGAGGGGAACGGTGTACGTCGAGTGACCACGAAGAAGACGACCAAGAAGTCACCGGCCAAGAAAGCGACGAAGGCGGCCAAGAAGACCACGAAGAAGGCGGCCAAGCCGGCCAAGGCGGCGACGAGCAGGGCGGCGAAGAAGGCGCCGGCCAAGAAGGCGCCGGCCAAGGCGGCCAAGGCGGCGAAGAAGGCGCCGGCCAAGAAGGCGGCGAAGGCGACCAAGGCCTCGAAGGCCACGAAGAAGACCCCGGCCGCAAAGGCCGGATCCAAGAGCGCGGCGGCGAAGAAGCAGGCGGCTCCAACAGCCACCAAGAGGGCCAAGGCGAAGAGCCCGGCCAAGAAAGCGACGGCGAAGACAAACGTGGCCCAATCGAAGACGGTTCCCGCCGATGACGACGGTGCGCCGGTGATCCCACCGGAAGCCGACTACCTCCTCGACAAGAAGTGGCTCGCCAGCCAGCGGGAGGCGCTCCTGCGGGAGCGCGAGTCCTACACCTCCAGCGCCGATCGGCTCGCCGCCGAGGCGGCGGCGTTGATGGCCGACCGCGAGCCGGGCGACGTCCAGTTCGACGAGGAGTCCGGCGAAGGCGACACGATCGCTGTCGAACGTGACCGCGACCTCGCCCTGTCGGCGGCCGCCCGCCAGTCGGTGTCGGAGATCGACGCCGCCCTGGCCCGGCTCGAGGAGGGCACCTACGGCATCTGCGTCGTCAGCGGTCTGCCGATCCCGAAGGAGCGGCTCGAGGCGATCCCCGAGGCCTCGATGCGCGTCGAGCACAAGGCGTCGATGTTCTGAGCCGGGAGCCGGCCGGGAGGATCCTCCGACGCTCGGTGCTGGTGGCGGTCGCTGTTGTGGCCGTCGACCAGCTCACGAAGTGGTGGGCCCTCGAGGCCCTCGCCCCTGGTTCGTGTGCCCAGCCGGGGGCCTGCATCGACCTGATCCTGGGCGCCAGGTTCAACCTGGTGTTCAACAACGGCGCAGCGTTCGCCCGCGGGACCGGGTTCGGTCCACTGCTCGGTGTCGTGGCGTTCTTCATGGCCGGCGTGCTGCTGTACCTGGCGACGAAGCGTCCGGATCGCTTCGGGCAGATCCTGTTCGGCGCCGTCGCTGGCGGGGCGGTCGGGAACCTGATCGACCGGATCTTCCGTGCGGACGACGGACCGCTGTCCGGGGCCGTGGTCGACTTCATCGATCTCGGCTGGTGGCCCGTGTTCAACATCGCCGACTCGGCGATCGTGGTCGGGGTGGTCGGGATCATCGCCCACGCCTTCATCGTCGGCGAACCCGAGGCCCCCGGTGCCGAGGGTCCTGCCGACGGCGGCAGCGACGACGACGTCGACCAGGACGGCGACCCAGACGGCGATGACGTCGAGGACGACGATCCCCCGGTCGGCAACGGGACCGGCGACGATCGGCGGCCATCGCCGGCCGGCGGCGACCGCAGCGAGTGATGGGCCGCTCGGCCGACGACGTGGACACCGACGACACGCAGGCGCGGCGGCTGGTCGAGCGCCTGCCGGGGCCGCTTGCCGGTGAGCGCCTGGATCGCATTGTGGCCCTGGTGGCCGACGTCAGTCGCCGGGAGGCCACCGAGCTGATCCGTGGCGGCGGCGTGACCGTGAACGGCGGACCGGCCGACAAGCCGTCGCAGCGACCCGATCTCGACGACGAGGTGGCGATCGAGTTGCCGGACGCTCCGGGTGGGCCCGAAGCCGATCCGGCCGTCGAGTTCCACGTCGTCCACGAGGACGAGGACGTCGTCGTGGTCGACAAGCCGCCCCATCTGGTCGTGCATCCCGGCTCCGGCGTCGCCGGCGCCACGCTGGT
>JBCCVL010000137.1:0-16772 GCA_039195375.1 Actinomycetota bacterium | reverse complement strand
CCGGGTCGCCGTCAACGGCACCGTCGCCACCCTCGGGGACCGCATCGGACCGGGCGACGAGCTGGCGGTCGACGGCGTCGTCTACACCACCCGCCCCGACGTCGTGATCTACCTCCTCAACAAGCCGGCCGGGGTCGTCACCACCGCCTCCGACCCCCAGGGCCGGCCGACGGTGATCGAGCTGGTCCCGCCGGAGCCACGAGTGGTCCCGGTCGGCCGCCTCGATCTCGACACCGAGGGCCTGCTGCTCCTCACCAACGACGGCGCCCTCACCCACCGGCTCACCCACCCGAGCTTCGGGGTCGAGAAGGAGTATCTGGCCGAGGTCGACGGCTCGCCGTCCCGCCAGGCCCTGCGGCGCCTGCGGGAGGGGATCGAGCTCCACGACGGTCAGACGGCGCCGGCCAAGGTCTCCCAGATCGAGCCAGGGGCGCTGCGGATCACCATCCACGAGGGTCGCAATCGTCAGGTCCGGCGCATGTGCGAGGCGGTCGGGCACCCGGTCAGGCGCTTGATCCGGACCAGGATCGGGCCGCTGGCCGACCGCACGTTGCGCCCGGGACAGTCCCGGCGGCTGACCGATGACGAAGTACTCGACCTGCAACGGGCGATCGGGTCGCCCCGATAGCCTCCGGCTGATGGCAGTTCGAGCGCTCCGTGGGGCCATCACGGTCGACGCCGACGAGGCGACGGAGATCACGGCCCGCACCGTCGATCTGCTGACCGCACTGTTCGACCGCAACGGCCTGGAGGCCGACGACGTGATCAGCGTGTTCTTCACCGCCACCCCGGACCTGCGCAGCCTCGCCCCGGCCGCCGGTGCCAGGACCTTCGGGCTGACCGACGTGCCCCTCCTGTGCGCGACCGAGATGCCGGTCGACGGCAGCCTCAAACGCTGCGTCCGCCTGCTGGCCCACATCGACACCGACCGGCCTCGAACCGACCTCCGCCACGTGTTCCTGCGGGGCGCCACCGTACTGCGGCCCGATCTGGCGGAACCGGGTGACGAGGTGCTGGCATGAACCTGATGGGTGATCCGGAGCCCGGCTGGGCCAACGTGATGGGAGCCGGCCTGATCGGCGGCTCCGTCGGGCTGGCGCTGCGGGCCGCCGGTTGGCGCGTCGGGGTGGTCGACGCCGACCCCGCCACCGAGCAGGAGGCGATCAACCGCGGTGTCGCCGACCGTGTCGGCCTCGAAGCCGGCGCCGCCGTCACCGTCGTCGCCGCCCCGGTCGGGGTCATCCCCGAGCTGGTGGTCCGAGCGTTGGCCGAGACCACCGGGGTGGTGACCGACGTCGGCTCGGCCAAGGCCGGGATCTGTGCCCAGATCGACGATCCCCGTTTCATCGGGGGTCATCCGATGGCCGGGTCGGACCAGGACGGCATCGCCGGCGCTCGGCCCGACCTGTTCACCGATGCCATGTGGGTCCTGACCCCGACCGAGTCGACCTCGGAGACTGCGTTCTCCACGGTCCGCGGGCTCATCCGGGTCCTCGGGGCCGAGTCGATCGCCCTCCCGGCGATCACCCACGACGAGCTCGTCGCGCTCGTCAGCCACGTGCCCCATCTGACCTCGGCGGCGCTGATGAACCTGGCCGACTCGACGTCGGTCGAGCACCGCGCCCTGCTCCGTCTCGCCGCCGGTGGCTTCCGGGACATGACCAGGATCTCGGCCGGCCGACCGGCGATCTGGCCAGACATCTGCCTGGCCAATCGCGACGCCATCGTCGCCGGCCTCGACCGACTGGTCGCCACGATCAGCCACACCCGCTCGCTCGTGGCCAACGAGGACCGGGCCGGCCTGTACGGACTGCTCGACTCGGCCAGGACCGCCCGGCTCAACCTGCCCGTCGGCTACGAGCACGTCGAGAAGGCGTCGCAGCTTGCCGTGCCGATCCCCGACCGACCGGGTGAGATCGCCGCCATCGCCACGCTGGCCGCCGAGCTCGACGTCAACATCCTCGACCTGGAGATCTCGCACTCGGGGGAGGGCCATCAGGGCGTGATGACGCTCGTGGTCGACGCGGCCAAGGCCGAGCGCCTGCTCGGCGGTCTGATGGCCCGCGGCTACCGCCCGACGCTGCGGGAGCTGGACTGAATGGCGTCGGTGTCGGCGCCGTCAATCCGGCCGACGAGTTGGTCCGCACTGCGAACGAAGGAGACCGACGTCCGTGGATGACGAACTGACGGTGGTGGCCATCGACGGCCCCGCCGGATCGGGCAAGTCGACCGTGGCCCGCAAGCTGGCCGAGGCGCTCGAGCTCGAGTATCTCGACACGGGGGCGATGTACCGATCGGTCACGTTCGCCGCCCTGGCCAACGGCATCGATCCGGACGACGAGGACAAGGTGGCGGCCGTCGCCCGCGAGGTCAGGATCGATCTCCCCGCCGACGGGTCGGTCGTGGTCGACGGCGTCGACGCCACGACGCAGATCCGTGGCCCGGAGGTCTCGCGCTCGGTGTCGGCCGTCGCCGCCAACCAGGCCGTCCGTTCGGAGCTGGTGTCGCGCCAGCGGGAGTGGGCCCGCCGCCGTGGCGGTGGGGTGCTCGAAGGGCGCGACATCGGGACGGTCGTGTTTCCGTCCGCCCGGCTGAAGGTCTACCTCACGGCCGACCCCGAGGTCCGGGCCAGCCGTCGGGCTCGCGAAGTCACCGACCTCGACTACGACGCCGTCGCCGCCGACCTCGCCCGCCGTGACCAGGTCGACTCGAGCCGGGAGCACGACCCGCTCCGCCAGGCCGACGATGCCCTCATCGTCGACACCTCGCAGCTCACGATCGACGAGGTGGTGGCCCTGCTCGTCGAGAAGGTCGACGGTGCCCGCTAGCGACGAAGCGGCGGACGGAACCGGCGGGGTGGCGCCAGCCGGCCCGACTGGCGACGTCGCCGCAGCACCGGTCGACCCGCTGGCCGATGCCCTGGCCGCGGCCACGATGGGCCCGGCGCCGCGGCTGGTCTATCGAGCGCTCCGTCTGGCACTGAGCGGGGTCCTGCGGGTGCTCCTGCGGCTCTCGGTCACCGGCCGGGAGCACATGCCGGCCACCGGCGGCTTCGTGCTCGCCCCGGGTGGACACCGGTCGATCCTCGACACGCCGTTGGCGTCGCAGGCCGGTCCCCGGGTGCTGCGGTACATGGGCGCCGAGACCTACTTCAGGATCCCCGGGCTCGGTCTGTTCCTTCGAGCCATGGGCGGCTTCCCGGTTGAGCGGGCGATGACCGACCGGTTGGCCCTCCGGCTGTCCGAGGAGATCCTGCGCAACGGCGAACCGCTGGTCGTGTTCCCCGAGGGCACCAGGCAGGAGGGTCCGATCGTCCAACCCCTGAAGGAGGGGGCGGCGTTCCTGGCCTGCCGAGCCGGCGTGCCCATCGTGCCCGTCGGGATCGGTGGGGCGGCGAGGGCCATGCCGAAGGGTGCCCGGTGGATCCGGCCGACGAAGGTGACCCTGATCGTCGGCGAACCGATCCATCCGCCGCCCCGGGCCGAGGGCGAGCGGGTCAAGCGCTCGACCGTTCGGGCGGTGAGCGACGAGCTGCACCAGCGGCTCCAGGAGCTGTTCGACGAGGCGCAGATCCGATCCGGCGCCTGAACGTCGTTGGCGTCGACCGGTAGCTGCGTTCGGACGAACGTCCGGTGCGCGCCCTGCCGATGCGCACCCCGCCGGTGAGCGCTCAGAGCGTGTTGAGGACGGCCGACGCGCCGATCTGACGATCGTTGAGCGCCGGCCGGTCGTCGGTCGGCCCACCGAGGGCAAGCGTGGCCACCACGTCGACTGCGCCGAGCAGCTCCCGAAGGTTGCGGGGCGGGGGAAAGTACTCGTCCTCGTCGGTGATGTTGACCTCCTCGACCCCCTCGCTCGGGTCGAGGAACGCGACGACGGCCTGTACCACGTCCTCCGGAGCCGATGCACCGGCGGTCACACCGACGACACCGGACAGGTCGTCCGGTAGCTCGTCCGGTCCGTTGACCCGGAACACCCGCTCGCAGCCGGCCTCGGTCGCCAGCTTGGCCAGGGCGTTGGTGTTGGACGAGTTGGCCGACCCGATCACGACAAAGGCATCGCACCGGTCGGCGACGGCCATCAGCGCCGACTGGCGGTTCGTGGTGGCGAAGCACAGGTCGGAACGGCTCGGGGTGAACAGGTCCGGGTAGCGCTCGGTCGCCGCCTCGGCCACGTCGGCCCAGTCCCGGTGGCTGAGCGTGGTCTGGGCCAGCAGGGCGGTCGGCTGATCGAAGGCCGGGAGCGCGTCGACCTCGGCCACGGTCTCGACCCGGTGGATGGCGTCCGGGGCGACGGCCATCGTGCCGGCCGCCTCCTCGTGGCCCTCGTGGCCGATGTAGATGATCTGGTAGCCCTTGCCGGCCCGGACCTTGACCTCGTGATGGACCTTGGTCACCAGCGGGCAGACGGCGTCGACCACGTAGCTGCCTCGGGCCCTGGCCGCCGTGACGACCTCCGGGGCCGAACCGTGGGCCGACAGCATGATCGGACGGCCCTCCGGGACGTCGGCGATGTCGTCGACGAAGACGACACCGCGAGCCCGGAACCGGTCGACGACCAGCTTGTTGTGCACGATCTCGTGGTAGCAGTAGACCGGCGGCTCGAAGGCCCGGACCATCCACGCCAGGGCCTTGATCGCCATCTCGACGCCGGCGCAGAAGCCCCGGGGTGAGCACAGGAGCACCCGTTCGACCATGGCTCCAGCCTACGTTGACCCCCGCCGGCTGGGCGGATCACACGGACCCGAACGCATGGCCGGCCGACGGCGGTCCGGCGGTCGCCCGGCCGTATCCTTGAGGGGTGGAGCTCCCGCAGGTCGTCGCCGTCGATCCGGACTCCCCGGCCGGTCTGGCCGGGGTGCTCGTCGGTGAAGCCATCGAGACGATCAACGGTGAGCGGCCGCGGGACGTGATCCAGTACCAGCTCCTCGTCGACGAGCCCGAGGTGATGCTCGAGATCAGCCGCGGCGGTCTCGCCCGGTCGATCGAGGTCGTCAAGGGCGACGGAGAACCGCTCGGCGTCGAGGTCGATTCTGCGGTCTTCGACCAGGTCCGCACGTGTGACAACCACTGCAGCTTCTGCTTCATCTACCAGCTGCCGAAGGGCATGCGCCGCAGCCTGTACCTGAAGGACGACGACTACCGGCTGTCGTTCCTCTACGGCAACTTCACCACCCTGACCCGCTTCACCGAGGCCGATCTCGAGCGGGTGGTCACCGAGGGCCTCTCGCCGCTGTACGTCAGCATCCATGCAACCGATCGGGTGGTCCGGTCCGAGTTGCTCCGCAACCGGCGGGGGGCGACCAGCCTGCGGTGGCTCCGGGCGCTACTCGACCACGGCGTCGAGGTCCACGGCCAGGTCGTCGTCTGTCCTGGGGTGAACGACGGTGAGGTCCTGGCCGACACGTTGCTCGGCGTGCTCGACGAGTACCCGGAGCTGGCCTCACTGGCGGTCGTCCCGCTCGGCGTCAGCGACCACTCCAACGAGCCGGACATGCGGCCCCACACCCGGG
This sequence comes from Actinomycetota bacterium, assembly GCA_039195375.1. Lineage (GTDB taxonomy): Bacteria > Actinomycetota > Acidimicrobiia > Acidimicrobiales > SZUA-35 > JAHELU01. Next base: position 11,260 of record JBCCVL010000137.1, on the reverse strand, counting down.
CCGAGGCCGAGGCCGTCGTCGATCTCGTCGCCGAGTGGCAGCAGGTGTACCTCGACGCCATCGGTCACCGACTGGTCCACGCCGCCGACGAGTACCACCTGCTGGCGGGGCGGCCGTTCCCCGAAGCCGCGACCTACGGCGAGTTCGAGATGTACGAGGACGGGATCGGGATGGCCAGGGCGTTCGAGCGGGAGTTCACCACGCCGGACGCCGGACCCGACGGCCGCGACCGTGGCCGTCCCGATGGCCGGACCGGCGGGTTCTTCTCGTGGGTCGACGGCGCCCCGGCCATCGGCTACCGGGCCCCGAGGCTGGCCGACGGCGCACCGACGTTCGGCCACCGGGACGGAGACGACCGGGTCGAGCGCAGCCGGCCACCGGTCGGCATCCTCACCGGTCGCTACGGTGCCGAGGTCCTCGGCCCGCTCGTCGAGTCGCTCGGCCGGCCGGACGTCCGGCTGATCCCGGTCGACAACCGGTTCTTCGGTGGCAACATCGCTGTCACCGGTCTGCTGGTCGGCGACGACATCGCCCGGCACCTGGCCGGCGAGCCGGCCGGGCACCGCTACCTGCTCCCGGACGTGTGCCTGTCCGGCGGTCGCTTCCTCGACGGCACCGGGCCGGAGGACCTGCCCCACCCGGTCGAGATCGTGCCGACCGACGGTTCGGCGCTGCGCCGGGCCATCGAGGGCGAGCCGGTCGACGGTCGGGGGCCCGCCGCCACCACCTGCGGCGACGCAGCTCCCAGCGCCACCCCGGTCAGCCTGACGGTCAAGGCGGCGTCGTGAGCGCCGTCGCCCCGGCTTCGCTGCCCGAGGTCGTGATCGTCGGCCGCCCCAACGTCGGCAAGTCGACGCTGCTCAACCGGATCCTCGGCCGCCGGGAGGCCATCGTCGAGGAGAAGCCCGGCGTCACCCGCGACCGCAAGGAGGTCGAGGCCGACTGGCAGGGCCGGCCGTTCCGCCTGGTCGACACCGGCGGTTGGTTGGCCAGGGGCAACGCCCTCGATGACAAGGTGTCCCGTCAGGCCGAAGCCGCCTTGGCCCGGGCCGACGTGGTGCTGTTCGTCGTCGACGCCGCCGTCGGCGTCACCGAGGAGGACAGCCAGGCCGCCCGGCTGATGCACTCGGTCGAGCGCCCGGTCGTCCTCGTGGCCAACAAGGTCGACGACGACAGCCACCAGGACCGCATCTGGGATCTCGTCCGCCTCGGCCTCGGCGAGCCGTGGCCGGTCAGCTCGATTCACGGTCGCGGCGTGGCCGACCTGCTCGACCACATCGTCTCCCGCTTCGACCGACTCGACATCGGTCCAGACGGTCGCGAATCGGAGCCGTCCGGCGGAAGCGCCGGCGACGGTGAAGCGGTTCCGTCCCGTCCCGGTCGTTCGGCCGCCGGTGGGACCGCAGCCGACGGCACGGAGCAACGCGTCTTCAGCGTCGCCCTGGTCGGTCGCCCCAACGTCGGCAAGTCGACGCTGTTCAACCGGCTGACCGGCGAGGAGCGGTCGGTCGTTCACGACATGCCCGGCACCACCCGGGACACGATCGACACCCTGGTCGAAACCGATCTCGGCACGGTTCGGTTCCTCGACACCGCCGGGATGCGGCGGCGGAGCCGGGTCGACGACGACACCGAGTACTACTCGGTCGTCCGCTCGTTGAAGGCGGTCGACTCGGCCGACGTGGCGCTGCTGATCATCGACGCCTCGGAAGGGGTCACGCAGCAGGACCAGCGGCTGGCCGAGCGGATCGACGCCGCCGGCTGCCCCACGATCGTCGTGCTCAACAAGACGGACCTGATGACGACCGCCCAACGCGAGGACCTGTCGGACCAGCTGGCCCGCAAGCTCAGCTTCCTGCCGGACGCCGGCACCCACCGGATCTCGGCCCTCAGCGGCAAAGGGGTCTCCCGGCTGGTGCCGTCGCTGGGGGAGGCGCTGGAGGCGTACCAGACCAGGGCGCCGACCAGGCGGGTCAACGAGGTCATCCGTCGGGCCCAGCAGGCGCAGCCGGCGCCCGGGGGTGCCCGCGTCCTGTACGCCACCCAGGGGGCGACCGACCCGCCGACGTTCACGCTGTTCGCCAACCGGACGCTGCCGGATCACTACCTCCGCTACCTCGAACGCAAGCTGCGGGAGGAATTCGACCTCGGGGCGACGCCGATCAAGCTCCGGGTCCGCCGCCGCAGCGAGTAGATCGCAATCGGCGATCGGCCCGGGGCGGCGAGACAGGCCTGGAACCGGCCCGAAACCGGTTCGCCAGCACCGCCCCCTGGGTGGACGGTAACCTGGATGGATGGACCGGCTCCTCCCCGCCCTGGCCGCCATCGTGTGCGGAACCGCCGCGGTCTACTGGATCCGCTCCGCCGTCAACCAGCAGCGGGTGGCCAGACGACTCGCCGGCGAGAAGATCGACCCCGACATCTGGCGTCTGGCCGACGGGGACTACCGGCGTGACGTCCAGACGGCGTCGTCGATGGTGCTCAGCGCCGTCGCCCTCGCCGTCGTCGCCCTGGTCCGCATCGGCTTCTGGCCGGCGGTGGCGGTGTCGCTCCTGGCGATCCCGGCGGTCGCGTCGCTGATCCGACGGCGCGAGCTCGACGAGTTGGCCCGCGTGGCCGGCGACCGGGCCGAGGTCGAGAAGCGGGTGCGGGAGGTGCTGACGCAGGAGGAGCTGGCTCCGCTGCAGTGGGCCGCCCGCCTGGCCCCGTCCGACCTGCCCGACTTCCCCGGCTTCGACATCGGGCAGGCCTATCAGGCGTCCAGCGGGGCGATGGCCGGGGACTTCTACGACGTGTTCAAGGTCGGCGGCGATCGGGTCGCGGCCGTGATCGGTGACGTCACGGGGCACGGCATCGAGCCGTCGATCACCGCCCTCCAGGCCAAGTACCTCCTGCGGGCCTTCCTGTTGCAGTTCCGCGACCCCGGGCAGGCACTCGAGCAACTGAACGCCCAGATGTCGGTGCTCGAACGAGGCGAGGAGTTCATCTCGCTGTGTGTGCTGGTGTTCGACACCGATGCCGAGACGATCCGCTACGCCTCCGCCGGACACCCGGCTGCCTTCGTGTGGCACCAGCGGGAGGTCCGACCGCTCGGAGCGACCGGACCGCTGCTCATGCTGACCCCGACGGCGACCTACCATTCGCGGGAGCTGGCGTGGGAGGTCGACGACGTCGCCGTCCTCTACACCGACGGCCTGGCCGAGGCCCGCAACGGCGACGCGCTCTTCGGCGAGGACGGCGTCGCCAGCATGATCCGCCGGGATCCGACGGCGTCGCCGGACGTGCTGACGAAGGTGCTCGTCGAGGCGGCCAGGGACTTCGCCGGTGGGCCGATCACCGATGACCTGGCGGTGCTCGTTCTGCGCCGGACCTGATCGCCGCGACCGATATCCTCGGCGGTGATGATCGAGCGTTGGTGCTGGCGCCGGTGGATGCGAGTGACCCGTGCCGTGGTGTGACAGCTGTGACGTCTACCTGGCTCCGAACACCGTCGACAGCGACGGGACCTGCCCGACGTGCCACCACGAGGTCGACGCAGCCGATCTCCAGGTTCCCGCCCCCGAGGAGGCGGAGGTGCCGTGGCACTTCTGGGTGGTGCTCGTCGCCCTGGTCGGCTACCTCGGTTGGCGGGCCGTTGCCGGCGTGATCTGGTTGGTCGAGCGCCTGTAGGCCTCCCCGCCGACCCGAGACCGGTCGGTTCCCGCCAGCCCGATGCGGGTCGTCGCCGCGCCGCACCGAGGTCGCGGTCCGCTAGGATCGGTCGTCCCACGGGCTGTGGCGCAGCTTGGTTAGCGCGCTTGACTGGGGGTCAAGAGGTCGGGAGTTCGAATCTCCCCAGCCCGACAGGAGTTTGCCCAGGTCAGAGGGGGTGTGGCGGCCACCCCGGGCCTGGCGCAGACGTCAGAACCGGCCCGGTTGCGCGACTGGTGCGCGACCGGCTCAGCTCGAGGGTCCGAAACGGAGCGTGAGGACATCACCGCGCCGCCTCTCCGTAGAGCGCTGCGCCGATCACGTCGGCGGCCTCGCCGCGCTGCTCGTCGAGCACGTGGCTGTACGTGTCGAGCGTGATCTTCACGTCGGCGTGGCCGAGCCTGTCGGCGACGACATGGACGGGAGCGCCACCGGCCAGTGCGATCGTGGCCGAGGTATGGCGTAGGCCGTGGAGCGCGATGACCGGCACCCCATCGACGGCGGTCGCGGCTCGCTTGAACGCCCGGCCGATGTAGTCGGGTCGAAGGGGACGGCCGAATTCGTCGGTCCAGACATAGCCGTCGGAGCCCTCCCAGGCCGAACCGGCCCGGAGCTGCTCCTCGGCCTGCCTGCTCCGCCAAGTCCTCAGCCGGGCGACGGTGGCGGCGCTGAGGTGCACAGTGCGGGACGTCGGGCGGCCGCCGCTGGCCGTCTTCAACGATCCCTCGACGACTCGGCCAGCGACCTGCGTGCGGTTGGTGGTGAAGGTCACGGCGCCCTGATCGAGCTCGACATCGGCCCACCGCAGACCGGCCAGCTCACCCCGGCGAGCCCCGGTGTCCAGGGCCAGCGCCCACAGGGGTCCGAGCCGGTCGTCGGTGGTTGCCTCGATGAACCGGCCGGCCTCCTCGACGGTCCAGTGGCGGCCCTCGACCTTGCGAGGCGTGTGGGTCGGCCGTTCCCGATCAGGGAGCCGGTCGAGGGGGTTGGCGTGGATGTCGCCCCGGGTGACGGCATCGGCAAGCGCCATCCGCAGGACAACGTGGGCGAGCTGCACCGATCGAGACGACAACGGCCGCCCACCGGCGCCATCGCAGGCCGTGCACGCCTTGCCTCGACGTCCCCAGTCGACCGAGCCGACGCCATCGCAGCGGCGGCAGCGCTTGCCGGCTGTCCGCAGGCGGTCGTACAGGGCCTCAATGTGGCCGACGGAGAGCTGTGCCAGTGGGACGGCTCCGATGTAGGGGAGTGGTCGTGGTCGCTCGGAGTCGGTCTCGAGCGGCGCGATCCACGCGTTGATGGCGTCGCCGTACTGGGCGACGGTGGAGGGCTTGAGCGACGACCGCTGATCGGCCGGGACACGGCGACGTCGATCGAGCCAGGCCCGCAAGTAGTCGCCGGTCGCGGTCTGGTCGGGCCGGTCGAGTGCTCGGGCGTCACCCTTCTGGTACTGAGCGACGACCTCGGCCAATGCCGCCTCGGCCTCTTTCTTCGTTCGGTAGCCGCCCTTGGTCACGGTGCGGCGTGTGCCAGCACCGCGGGTGCCGACCGTGTACCGCCACGTCCAGCTACTGCCGGTCGGTCCGCCTTGACGGTGCGGCCCGTGGCCGGGTTGGTCCACGACTCGTTCGGCTTGAGCGGAGCCTTGCGGGTGCGGCCCTGCTTGTCGGTGACGTTCTTGGCCGGTCGAGGTGTGACGGTTCCAGGCACTAATCGGCTCCCTTGCTGCCCGTCGGCGGTTGATGTTGTTCGCCGGCTCGGCCTGGCAAAGCCGGCCCGAGGATCTTGCGACGCCGAGCCTCGCCGACGTGCCAGCGCAGCGCCGCCAGGGACTCGGTTCGATGGGTCTGTTTGCTCAACCACTGGACGGGCGCATGGGGCGCGACCCGACAAGCCTCGCGGTAGTCGTCAGCGAGCTGCTCGTAGAACGCGTCGCCTCGGCCGGTGTGGTCGAGCGGTCGTTGACGCTCCGCACGGTGCTTGGCCTGTCCGGTCGCGTTGGCGGCCGCAGTGCCGACGATCTTGCCGAGCGGTGCAGTTCGGAGCATCCGGGCGGTGACCTCGTGGCCGAGGCCGTCGAACGCGACGCCCAGACACACGGTCCCGCGTGTGGGATGGGTGCCTAGTCGCACGAGTACTCGCATCGGAGGATCGTCGTCGGTGGTCAGCTCATGCCACCACGTGTCTATGGACGGCGTGCCCACGCGTTCGAACTCTCGGGCCGCAGCTTGTCCAGGGAGCGCTCTTCCGTACCGCAGCATGCGAATACCTTAGCGGAGGTTGCGAAACAATCGTGCACCTGTTGCGAAGTTTGATGGCGCTGGCCAACGTTGTCGCCATGAGCGATCAACGTCCGGCCACTGTCGATGCTGCGCTTGAGCGCAGTCGTCGTGAGCGCACGATGGGACGCGAGAGCCGATGGATCCCGCACCCATCCACCTGGCGCAGCATCAGAAGGGCAGCTGGCGTCGACGTGGATGTCATCGCCCGAGAGTTGGGTGTGCACCCGGCAACCGTCTACCGCTGGGAGGCCGGTGACATCCCGACCGGCGATCGGCTTGGACGCTACGGCGACATCCTGGCTCGCCTGGCCGAGGCTGCATCGTGAACGCCACGCTCACGACCGCTGAGCTGGCACCGTTGCTGGGCGCAAGCACCTGGATGCTCTACGAGCTGGCCAAGGCCGGTGAGGGCGTCGAGCTGCCCGACGGGCGGGTCGTGCGGGCGCTTCGGGTCGGCCGGTCGGTCCGCTGGCCGGCCGCCCCGATTCTCGACGCACTCGGCCTCAACCAGTGCAGCACCGGTCGCGCAACGACGCCCCTACCAGGGGAAACGCAGCCGGCTCTTGACGCTCACTCAAGCGCATGACCGCCCCGATGAGACCGTGGCCGCCCCCTGACGCGGGCCGACCGGAGCGGAAGGAGCCCCGGCCGGCGCTTGAGACCCCGACGCACGAGTACGAGATCGCTGGACAAGATAGTCGAGAGCTCGAGCGCCGGCTTGGCCGACACTCCTGGATCCACTGCCAGCTGAGGTCATGGGGTCACCGGCCCGCTAGCGAGCGATGCCCGCTCTGCTGCCGATGCGAGCCCGGCGACCCGTGCCGATGCCCGGAGTTCTCCGAGGTCGAACCGTGAGCCCTCTTGACCGGATGGCCACCTACGACGACCAAGTGGAGGCGGGGCTCGATCCGGAGAACACCCGGTCAGGCGCCTACCTCGGCGGGACCAGCTCCAGGGGCGATGACCAGGCCGAGCGCCAGCAGCGCCCCAAGAGTCCCCCACGGCACCCAAGTGCGACCAATGGCAGCAGCGCCGTCGACCAGGCCGACGCCGTCGGCCCTCGAGCGACCCTCGTGGCTGCCTCGTCGATCAGCGTTGAGCGTCCAGAGTGGATCTGGCGGGACCGGATACCGGTCGGAGGCCACACCCTGGCCGCAGGCCGGGAGGGTGTCGGCAAGACAACGCTGATCCTAGACGCCGCAGCCCAGCTCACCCGCGGCCAGCTCGACGGCGACCGGCTCCGATTCCCCAGCCATGTCGTCTACGTCGGCACCGAAGACGCCCGCGCCGCCGTCACGGTCCCGCGCCTCATTGCGGCCGGAGCTGATCGCTCCCGCTTCCACTTCCTGAGCATGCGAAGCGACCACTTCCGAGTCGCCTACGACCTCGACGAGCTCGAGCGGGTCGTTGCGCCGCTCGGCAGCGAACTTGGCCTGGTCGTCATCGACCCGCTCGACGCCCACCTCGGCGGAGGAGTCGACACCAACCGGGACAAGAGCCAGGTACAGCGAGCCATCGGCGATCTTTCCGAACTGGCGCAGCGCGTCCGATGCGGAGTCGTCGGGATCGGCCACTTCGGTAAGTCGGCCCAGCCCGATGCGGCGCTCAAGGTGATTGGGTCGATCGGCTTCGTCTCCGGGAGCCGATCGGTCCTCATCGTCGGCGAGGACCCCGACGATCCGACCACCCGCGTCGCTGGCCTGGCCAAGGCCAACTTGGTCGATAAGCACCAGGTGCCCGTCATCCGTTTCAAGCTCAACCCGAAGACGATTAGCGAGGACGGCGTCTCCGTCGACACCGCCCGTGTCGAGCATCTCGGCCACGCGGACGGCTTCGACCTCGACCGGTTGGCTACCGCCCCAGCTGACCGGGAGGAGCGCTCAGCGCTCGAGGAGGCGACCGACTGGCTCCGCCAGAGGCTCCAGGAGAATGGCCCAACCCCGAAGCGCGACATCGCCGACTGGGCGGACGCCCGAGACATCTCCTCCCGAACCCTTAAGCGGGCCGCCAGGCAGCTAGGGGTCATCGCTGACCGGGACGAGACTCGGCAAGGCCGGCCCGCCACATGGCGCCTCGAAGGTTACGGGCCAGAGGTTATGGGCCAAACCCCTCTGGCCCATAATCCGCAACCCTCTGACCAGGGGAAACGTCCCGATCCGGGGGTTACGGGCCAAACCCTAGACCTTGGCACATAACCATGACTCGACCCGCTCGACAGCACCCGTGCCCGACCTGCTCGGCCGCACCCGGCAAGCCGTGCCGGACGATCGCCGGACACCCCATGTCCCTCGAGCACCGGGCCCGCAAGTGCAGCGGTGGTCACTCACCGTCGCCGACAAGTTCCACCACTTCACCAGCAACAGCAAAGGACAGCCCGTGAACACCACCACCGCGCGTGACCGCGTCGTCGCCAACCTGATCGACCTCCAAACCGCTGGCCGGCGAGCGGGCCAGGACCAGCGCCAGCTCCAACAGATAGCCGACCTCGGCGAGCGGGTGGTCGTGGCCGGCAGCATCGCCGCCGAACGCTGGATCAACCGGCACCCCGACAAGCAGATCTGCGGGCCGGGCTGGGAGAGGGTGTGGCGGCGCGGCGCATGGACCGCCGCCGCCAGCATCGGCTTGCCAGGATTCGACGCCGACCGACACCCGGACCCCCGGCCCGACATCCACATCACCGGATCGATCGAGCTCGAAGGCCCAACCTCGGCCGCCGCCATCACCGCCCAGCTCGAAGCCATCGCCCAGAACGACTGGGAGGCCAGGCTCGTCGTCGACAGCGACGGCGGGTACCTCACCGAAGCGGTCGCCATCGTCGACACCATCGAGCGCCTCCGCGCCGACGACAAGCTCCATGTCTGCGCCCACATCGCAGGAGCAGCGAACTCCGCCGCTTCCTTCATCGCCGCCTCCGTACCCGGTGCCATCACCATCTCCCCAGGGGGCTGTATCGCTGTCCACGACCCCTACATCCGGCGCCCGCCTAGCGGTGGCATCAAAGAGATCGTCGAGACCCGGTCCGGCCTCGACGAAAACGCCAACCGCCTCGCCCATGCCTACGCCGCCAGATCCGGCCAACCCCTCGGCTACTGGCGAGAAGTCATGCGCCACGAAACCGCCTTCGACGCCACCAGCGCACTCCGCGCCGGCCTCATCGACGCCATCGAACCCAACTGACAGGAGCACGGGTCATGACCACCCCGCAAGCCGCCCGAACCGACCAGGCCGTCGACTGGATCGAACGCAGCCGCGACGCCACCGACAACGGCCGCGCCGCCCTCCACAACCTCGCACACGCCGCCACACACGCCCTCCACGCCCTGGAACAACACCGGTCCACCATCACCGCCATCGCCGACGAGATCGCCAGACAGTCGCCCCACGACCCGCACAACGGCACCCCCCGATCAGTCGCCGCGACCCGTACACCCAACGGCGCAACGGTCCGCACCGGCGACGAGACCCACGCCACGGTTGACCCCGTCGTCGCCGTCCTCGCTGTCGTCGCCAACACCATCGACCCACAACGACATCACCACGCCACCGCCCCCATCGTCGCCATCGCCCGCGGCGCCCACGCCACCGGAACCTGCAAGCTCGGCCCACTGGACCCCTCCCACGAGTCGGCGCGATGAGCGACCCATCGGTCGACGAGACTCCGGGTGACCCATGGGTCAACTCGCTCGGTCTGGAGCCACGCAGGTGCTCTGCTCGCACCTCGAGCGGCCAGCCTTGCAAGCGGTGGGCCACCAGGGGCGCGAGCGTTTGCTCGTCGCATGGGGCCGCTGCACCGCAGGTGAAGCGCGCGGCCGAGCGCAGGGTCGCTTTGGCTCAGTGGGCCGAGGCCTATGGCGTCCCGGCCGACGTCGACCCGGTCACCGCCCTGGTCGGCGAGGTCCGGCACTCGGCGGGGACCGTTGCCTGGCTCCGCACCCAACTCGCCGAGCGGGGGCACACCGACGACGTCCTGCTCAGCAGGTACGACGGCGAACGGGATCGGCTGGGCCGGTTGGCTGCGCTGGCTGTGCGGGCCGGTGTCGACGAGCGCTTGGTTTCCATCGAAGAGGAAAGGGCCGCGGCGATGGTCGACGTCTTCCGGGCTGCGCTCAACGACACGACGTGGGGTCTGTCGCCCGAGCAGCGGCGGGCCGGTCTCAGAGTCATCGCCGGTCACCTCAGGGCCGAACTACCGACAGGGGAGACGCTGTGAGCAACGACAACGACAAGATCGCGCGGCGAGTGGCCGACGAACTCGAAGCGGAGGCCGCGTTGGGTGTCCCGCTGTACCGAACCGACGACGGGGCTGCGGCCTACACCGCGTCGGAGTGGACAGGCGACGACGGGGACCCGGTCACCGGCCTCGAAGTCATCACGCTGGCGCCGGGCAACGCCAAGGTGGTCAGCAGGTACCCCGGGGTCGACCCCGACTGGATCCGATGACCGGCCCGTGACGCGACGAAGCCGGCCCTCGTGGAGCCGGCTCCGCCGCATCAGGCCAAGGGCCTACCGGTACAGCTGCCCCAGTAGCCGATCGGCATCGATGACCAGCCTGTAGACCTCGTCGAGCCCGCCGGCCAGGACGACGCTCCCCTCGGCGCCGCTGAGCCTCACTTTGACGGTTCGGGTGACGGGGTCCAGGTCCTCGATGCTCGCTGTGTCGAGTCGCCTGGCCGTGGTGGTGGCCGTGACCCCCGGTTGGGTGGTGGGTACGTTGGTGGGTGTCATGAGGTGTACTCCTCGTGTCCAGCCCCGGGGCAGTTGACGCTGCGCCCGGGGCACTTGCTTGTATGGGGTTTCGCGCGCGACCGCTTGCGCGACCAGGGCGCGACCGACCCGACCGAACTGGACCCAACAGGACCCAAGTCGACGGGGCGAAATCGGCTGAATCAGGGCTGTCTCAGCCAGCCACGACCAACGGGACCAAGCGCCGCCAAACTCGGCAACTGGTCTGGGGGTCAAGAGGTCGGGAGTTCGAATCTCCCCAGCCCGACTCCACAACACCGAGGTTTCGTCCGGCGCCGTCGTCGAACGGTGGCCGTGACGGCGTCGCTGACAGCCCGGCCCGTCGTGCGGTTTCTTTGGTCCAACCAGGCAACCGGGCGTGAACCACCGGACACCGGTGCGACAACTCGTCGGCCCGAACGATGAAGATCGAATCGTCACCTCGATTCGGAACCCAGATCTCCCGCCCGACGACGTGATGGCCCTCGAGTGCATCCACGACCTGAGTCGGCCGGTTGAGGTTCTGGCGGCGATGCGGCGACTCGTCTCCGCCGACGGCGTGATGT
>JBCCVL010000136.1:0-16878 GCA_039195375.1 Actinomycetota bacterium | reverse complement strand
GGCGCCGGTCAGCTCGAGCACCCCGGTCGGGCCCATGTCGGCCTGGGTGCCGCGACCCATCGGCACGGTGACCGAGAACCGGCCGTCGGTCAGGGCCCGCACGACCCCCGTGACCCGCAGCGGTTCGCCGACCCGACCGATGGCCGGCATGTCGACCTTGCCGCCGAGGTCGACGGTGATCGTCGCCCCGACGCCGGCCGCCTCCATCTCGGCGACGACCGCCGGATCGCAGATCCCGAACATCGCCACCCGGTCGAGCCCCTGCGCCAACACCTCGGCGAGGACCGCCGTGGTGTCCTGGGTGCCACCCGAGGCGGTGTTGTCGGCGTGGTCCAACAGCACGATCGGCCCGCCCGGGTCGCGACCGTCGGCCAGCGCGTTGGCCTCGGCGATCGTGTCCGGCAGGGGGCGTGACTCGAACAGGAACTCGTCGCGCTCGGCCCAGGCCGCATCGAGGATCTCGTCCCTGACCGCCTCGGCCCGGCTGTGGTCGCCGTCGGTGATCGTCAGCACCGACAGCCCGGCGTGCCAGATGTCGGCGAGCGGGAACCCACCGAACACCGAGGCGGCCAGCAGGCCGTCCGACTCATGGCGACGGGCCAGCTCGATCAACGGGCCCATCGGCTCGTCATCGTGGCCCATGCGCAGGGTCTGGGCCAGGATCGGCCGACTCCCCCACGCCATCACCGGGTCGATCTCGCCGTCGAGGGTGCGCACGAGCAGCTCGCCGGCGTGGCGGCCGGCGTCGTACATGTCGAGGTGGGGGTAGGTCTTGTAGCCGACGGCGACCGTGCAGTTGTCGATCATGGCGTCGGTCAGGTTGGCGTGCAGGTCGAGGCTGACCGCGATCGGGAGATCGGGGGCGATCCGCCGGAGCCGGGCCAGCAACGTGCCCTCACCGTCATCGGTCGTCTCGGCCACCATGGCGCCGTGCAGGTCGAGGAAGCAGGCGTCGCAGCCGGCCTCGACGGCGCCGCAGATGGCGTCGGTCATCGTGGCGTAGGCGTCGGCCTCGACCTTGCCGGACGGGGCGGCGTTGCCGGCGATCGGCGACACGATCTCCATCCCGTGCTCGCTGGCGACGTCGAGGAAGGCCCCGATGCCGGTTCCGGTGCCGGCGAAGCGCTCGACCACCTCGGGCCCGGTCGGCACCCCGAACCCGCCCCGGCCGAACCGGTCGAGCGGCGTCGGGACCGGTGAGAAGGTGTTGGTCTCGTGCTCCATCATGGCGACGACGACACGCCGCTTCCCCGGGCTGGCCATGCCGCTCAGTCTGCCCCACGCCGCGATCCTGGGCGATTCTGCCAACGGCACACAACGTTCACCCGCACGCCACCGACGGGCCAGCCCCGAGACAGCTCCGCTGACTACCACAAGGAGCGACACACGAGGTGACCGGGCGCGACCTGCGCACGATCACCCAAGCCAAGGCCTACGGAGGCTTCATGCGTAGAACCCGCTCGCCGGTGGCGATCATCGCCGCCCTCGTCACCCTGCTCGGCGTGCTCGCCGCCGTGCCCGGCTCGCCGGCGGACGCCGACCCGCCGTTCCGCTCACCCGACTCGGTCTTCGAGCACGTGGCCACGTTCGACGTCATCGACGGCAACGGTTCCGGCGTCGCCGAGATCATCGATGCCTCGGCCGATGGCAACCAGCTCGTCTACACCGACGCCGAGACCGACTCGATCGGCTTCGTCGACATCACCGACCCGACCGACCCCGTCGGCGACGGCACCGTCGACGTCGGCGGCGAGCCGACCAGCCTGGTCGTGCGCAAGAACCTGGTGATCGTCGGGGTGAACACCTCGCCCGACTTCGTCAACCCGTCCGGCAAGCTGGTCGTCGTCGGTCGGTTCAACCGCCAGATCATCGCCGAGCGCGACCTCGGCGGGCAGCCCGACTCGATCGCGCTGTCGCCGGACGGCGACTGGCTGGCGGTCGTCATCGAGAACGAGCGCGACGAAGACCTGGACGACGGGCTCCTGCCCCAGCTGCCGTCCGGCGGCATGAAGATCCTCGACCTCCGCACCGGCAACCCCGGCAGCTGGCGGATGTTCGACGCCGACCTCTCGCCGGTTGCCGCTGCCGCCCCCGGCGACGGCGACCTCGAGCCCGAGTACGTCGACATCAGCGCCACCAACAAGGCGGTCGTCACGTTCCAGGAGAACAACCACCTGGCCGTCGTCAACCTGTTCACCGGCGAGACCCTGGCCCACTTCTCGGCCGGCGAGGCCGAGCTGTCCGACGTCGACAGCGAGGAGGAGGACCTGATCAACCTCGACACCGACCTGGTCAAGCGGCGCGAGCCGGATGCGGTCACCTGGATCGACAACAATCACTTCGCCACCGCAAACGAGGGCGACTACGAAGACGAGAACGGTGAGGAGGGCGGCTCGAGGGGCTTCACCGTCTTCCACCGTGACGGCACCGTTGTCTTCGAGTCGGCGGAGGCCTTCGAGCACCTGCTGGTCTCGGCCGGTCACTACAACGAGGGCCGCTCCGAGAACAAGGGCGTCGAGCCCGAGGCGGCCGAGCACGGTCGCTACGGTGCCCGCGACCTGCTGTTCATCGGCTCGGAGCGCTCCAACGCCGTCGGTGTGTACGACGTCGACGACCCCGGCTCGCCGGAGCTGGTCCAGGTCCTGCCGACCGGCATCGGCCCGGAGGGCATCAAGACCATCCCGAAGCGAGGCCTGGTGATCGTGTCGACCGAGGCCGAGGTGACCGACGCGGGCATCCCGACGATGGTCAACATCTACCAGACGTCGCGCCAGCCGGCCGACTACCCGTTCATCGTCTCCGGTCCGGACGCCGACGGCCTACCCATCCCCTGGGTGGCGCTGTCCGGCCTCGTCGGTGACCCGGGTGACGCCAGCACGCTGTACACGGTCAACGACTCGTTCCTGGCCGCCGGCTTCGTCTACACGGTCGACGTCTCGCAGACGCCGGCGCTGATCACCGACCGGCTGGAGGTCACCGGCGCATCGGCCGACCTCGACCTCGAGGGCATCGCCGTCGGGCCGGATGGGTCGTTCTGGCTCGGGAGCGAGGGCAACGCGGGCTCCCGCCCGAACCTCGTGCTCCAGGTCGACGCCAGCACCGGCGCCGTCCTGGGTGAGATCGAGCTGCCGGCCGACCTGGTCGACATGCGTCGTGGCAACGGCATCGAGGGCATCGCCGTGACCGGCGAGGCCGGGGCGGAGATCGTCCACGTCGCCATCCAGCGGGCGTGGCCGGACGAGGGTGACACCGACGAGGTGAACACCAAGATCGGCCGCTACGACACCGCAACCGGCACCTGGGGCTTCGTCCACTACCCGCTGCAGCCCGAGGGTGGCGGCGACTGGATCGGCCTGTCGGACCTGACCCTCCTGCCAGACGGTCGCTTCGCCGTCATCGAGCGTGACAAGGGCTGGGGCCCGACCACCGGGTTCAACGCCGAGCTGAAGGCGGTCTACGGCATCGACCTGGCCGGCGCCGAGTTCCGGGCCTTCGACGACCCGGCCGGGCTCGTCACCATCGACAAGACCCTGCTGGCCGACCTGCTGCCGGAGCTGTCGGCCAACAGCATCTGGACGGCGGAGAAGCTCGAGGGTCTGGCCGTCGCCGCAGACGGGCAGGTCTACGCCGTCACCGACAACGACGGCGTCGACGACGCCCCAGGCGAGACGGTCTTCCTCCGCCTCGGCGACTGGACGGTCTCGCTCGCCGGCTGACGCCGGCTCGGACATCGGTGATCTCCCCCCATCGGCCCCCGTCGGCCCGCTCCTCCGAGCGGTCGCCGGCGGGGGCCGGTTGTCGTGGCTGGACTAGCGTTGCCGGCGTGTCCTTCATCGACGGTCCGGACGGCGAGACGATGCAGCGGGGGCTCCGGGTACGGGAGTTCACACTCGACCGAGGCGAGCGGCCGGTTCCCGGTGTGCTCTGGCAGCACCCCGACACCGAGCCGGGGGCACCGCTGATCTGCTTCGGTCACGGCGCCTCGAGCGACCGTCACCACGTCTCGATCCAATGGTTGGCCCACCACCTGGTCGACGAGCACGGCTGCGTCGGCCTCGCCATCGACGGCCCCGTCCACGGCCGGCGGATGATCGGCGACGGCGGCCGCGACGCCTTCCGACCGGAGTGGGGCAGGCCCGGGTCGGCCGACGACATGACCGCCGACTGGCGAGCGGCCATCGACTTCGTCCAGGCCCAGCCCGAGATCGGCGACGCCGGACCGGTCGGCTACTGGGGACTCTCGATGGGCACGATCTACGGCGCCCCGCTGGTTGCGGCCGAGCCCCGCATCTCCTCTGCGGTGCTCGGGCTGATGGGCCTGACCGGCCCGAGGGCCTACCGCCCGGTGCTCGACGCCGCGGCGGCCGCCATCGACGTACCGGTCCTGTTCCTGCTGCAGCTCGATGACGAACTGTTCGACCGCGAGTCGTGTCTGGCCCTTTTCGACGCCCTGGCCACCGACGACAAGCGACTGCACGCCAACCCCGGACTCCACCCGGAGGTGCCGATCGAGGAGCTCCACCACTCGGTCGACTTGCTCGTCCGCAAGCTCGGTGCGGCGACGCATCGGATCGAGTCGGCGGGCTGATCGAACGATGACCATCGACGCCCCGCACCCGGCCGGCCACGTCTGCCTGTCGTTCGACTTCGACGGGCCATCGCTGTGGCTCATGCGCAAGATGACGGGGGCGACCGCGATGTCGCGGGGCGAGTTCGGGGCCGTGGCGGTACCCCGGATCCTGCGGTTGCTGGAGCAGCGGGGCCTGCCGTCGACGTTCTTCATCCCCGGCCACACGATCGAGACCTATCCCGACGTCTGCCGAGCCGTCGTCGACGCCGGCTGCGAGATCGGGTTGCACGGCTACGCCCACGAGCTCAATTCGACCCAGTCGGTCGACGAGGAGCGGGAGGCGCTCGATCGGTCGATCGACCTGGTCGGCGACCTCTGGGGCCGGGCCCCGGTCGGCTACCGCTCCCCCGCCGGCGATCTGACCAACCAGACGATCGAGCTGCTGGTCGAGCGGGGCCTGCGGTACGACTCGTCGCTGATGGGTCACGACCACCGGCCGTACCGGGTCCGGGTCGGCGACGAGTTCCCGACCGACGGGCCGCCCCGCTGGGGGCCCGAGACCGACCTGATCGAGCTGCCCTGGTCGTGGACCAACGACGACTACCCCTACCTGGAGTTCGTCGCCTTCCGGCGGATGATCATGCCCGGCCTGGCCAGACCGGACGACATGTTCGACAACTTCCTCGGCGACCTGGCCTGGATGGTCCGTGAGGTCGAGGCCGGGGTCCTCACGCTCGTCTTCCACCCCCAGGTCATCGGTCGGGGCCACCGGCTGCTGGCCTTCGAACGGTTCCTGGACGCAGCGACAGCGTTCGGCGTCCGGTTCGACACGATGGGTGACGTGGCCGACGGCGTGGCCAGGGGCCTCGACTTCGGCGTGGAGTAGCGCCGAGAAGTTCCGCAGACGTTCAGGAGTGCGACGGAAGGGGCGGGCCCCGACCGTGGTTTGCTGGAGAACGACCATGTTCTCGACCAAGGATGCGGGAGAGCGATGAACCGAAGCAGTTTCCTGGCGGCCCTGGTCCTCGTTGCCGTCGTCGGCGGCCTCGTGGCCACACAGTTCCGCTCGGACGACGACGAGGCGACCTCGCCGGCCGGCCAGCAGGCCAGCACCGACGGCATCAGCGAGGACCAAGACGGCGACGCCGCCGGCGGCGCCGACCAGTCGGATGACGACACCGACGACGCCGCGGACGACGAGCAGCCCGAGACGATCGAGGTGGTCGACCCGCCGCCGGTCCTCGACCCGAAGCCGGCGCTGACGAACCTCGACGGCTGGCTGCAGACCGACGCCACCAGCCTCGACGACTTCGCCGGCCAGGTCCGGATCGTGGAGTTCTGGACGTTCGGCTGCTTCAACTGCAAGAACCGGCTGCCGTTCACCCAGGCCATCTACGAGGAGTACCAGCCGCAGGGCCTGGAGATCATCGGCGTGCACGCCCCGGAGTTCGACTTCGAGCGTGACCCCGAGCGGATCGCCCAGGCCGCGGTCGACCTCGGGGTCACCTGGCCGATCGCTCTCGACACCGAGAAGACCAACTTCCGGGCGTGGCAGGAGAGCCGCCGGTTCTGGCCGAGGGTCTACGTGCTCGACCAGAACGGCGACGTCCGCTACGACCACATCGGCGAGGGCGACTACGACGGCCTCGAGGAGGTCGTTGCCCACCTGATCGAGAACGGCCCCTGATGAACCTCCTGGCGGAGGGCTTCGAGTCGGCCCTGATGGCCTGCTCGTTGATCGTGATCCTGCCCGGTCTGGCCACGGCGATGGCCGCCCGGCGCGACGTGATCCCGGCCCTCGCCGCCTACGGGGTCGCCATCAGCGTCCTCTCCTGGGTCCGGTTCAGCGATCGGGGCGGCGGGTTCACACCGTTGCTGATCGCCCTCGCCCTCGGCCTCGCCGTCGTCGCCCTCGTCGTCCCCCGTCTCGCCGGCCGGCCTCCGTCGCCGACCGGTGACCGGGTCGGGGCCATGATCGGCGGTGTCCTGGCCGGCGGGGCGGCGGCCGAGCTGTGGCGGCCGTGTGTCGGCCTCGAGTTCGGTCGGGTGCTCAACGAGTTGCCCGATCGGGGCGCAACCGGTCTCGGTCAGATGGTCGTCTACCTGCTCGGCGTGCTCTCGCCGCTGGTGGCCGCCGGCGCCGTCCATCAGCTCCTGCCCGAGGGGATGAGGCAGCGGGCCGAGCCCTGGCTGGTGGGGATCGGCGGGACCGCCCTCGCCCTGCTCGCCCTGGCCACCGCGGCCGGCCTGCACGACGAGCTGGTCGGCCAGCTCTTCGAGTGGAGCATCGAGGGCTGAGCCGGCCGGACGGGCGTTGCGCTGGCCGCCGCCGGCCCGGCGGGTCAGACTGTCGCCATGACGGCGCTCACCCCCCAGGACCACGAGGACATCCGCCAACTGTTGGCCCGCTACAACATCGCCATCGACCTCGGCCACATCGCCAACTGGGTCGACTGCTTCACCCCGGACGGGGTGTTCGAGTGCATCGGTCTGCCGGACGGATCGGCGCTCGGCGGCCGGCACGAGGGGGCCGATGCGTTGCGGGCGTACGCCGAGAGCCACTTCTCGATCAACAAGGGCCGGGCCCGACACTGGAACTGGAACCTGCTCATCGACGCCGTCGGCGACGACGGGGCGACGATGACGTCGTACCTGAACGCCCACTCGGCCGGGCAGGGCGACAGCGCCGTGCTCCGGGCCACCGGGATCTACCGCGACGAGCTGGTCCGCACCGACGACGGCTGGCGGTTCGCCGCCCGCCAGGTCACCATCGACCCGGCCTGACGGTGCGGCTCGCGGGCCGATGAGCCGACCGGTCGGCCCGGCCAGGTACCGTCGATCGGGTGAGCGCTGACGACCGCCCGAACGGCAACAACGACCATCTCGACCAGCTCGACCACGACCTGCGCAACGACATCCGTCGCCTCGGCCACCAGCTCGGCAAGGCCCTGGTCCGCCAGCAGGGGCCGGAGCTGCTCGATCGGGTGGAGCAGGTCCGGGTCCTGGCCCGCAACCTGCGCCGCGACGACGACCACTCCTCGGTCGAGCTGGCCGAGCTGCTCGACGACGTCGACGTGCACGACGCCATCCGACTCGTCCGGGCCTTCACCGTCTACTTCCACCTGGCCAACACCGCCGAGCAGGTCCACCGGGTCGACGACCTCCGGGACAACGCGGTGTCGAACAACCGGTTCGCCGAGACGGTGACGAAGCTGCAGTCGGCCGGCGTCTCCGACGCCGAGATCGTGGCCACGGTCCGCGACGCCGACCTGCGCCCGGTGTTCACCGCCCACCCGACCGAGGCGTCGCGCCGCTCGATCCTCGACAAGCTGGCCGAGATCGCCTCGCTGGTCGAGGACCGGACCAAGGCCGGCGGCAACCGGGGCCGCCAGGCCAGGATCGACCGACGGGTCGACGAGTTGATCGATGCCATCTGGCAGACCGACGAGCTGCGGCGGGAGCGGCCGGACCCGGTCGACGAGGCCCGCTCGATCCTCTACTACCTGACCCAGATGGTCCGCGACGGTCTGCCCGAGCTGTTCGACGATCTCGACGCCTCGCTCCACTCGATCGGCGGCTCGCTGGCAACCGACCGGGTCCCGATCCGGTTCGGCAGCTGGGTCGGCGGCGACCGCGACGGCAACCCGAACGTGACCCCGGAGACCACCGTCGAGGTGCTGGCCCACCAGCGCAGCCGGGCCCTGCGGATCCTGATCACCGAGATCGAGGAGCTGTCGAGCGAGTTGTCGATCGGCGATGCGGTGGCCAAGATCTCCGACGAGTTGGCGGCCCAGTTGGCCGACGACCGGGAGCGCTTCCCCGGGGTCGTCAACTACTTCAGCGCCCTCAGCGCTGGCGAGCCCTACCGGCAACGCCTCGGGGTGATCCACGACCGGCTCCAGCACACGGCGCAGGTCCCGCCAGGTCCCCGAGCCTACGCCAACCCGCAGCTGCTCCAGGACGATCTGGCCTGCATGGCCCGGTCGCTCGACGCCAACGGCGGATCGCTGATGGCCCGGGGACGCCTGGCCCGGGTCCGGCGCCTCGTCTCGCTCATCGGCTTCCGACTGGCCACCCTCGACGTTCGCCAGCACGCCGTGCGCCACCACGAGTCGCTGGCCGCGCTGTTCGAGGCGATCGGTACCGACTACACCACCCTCGACCGCGAGACCCGCACGAAGCTGCTGACCGAGGAGCTGGCCAGCCGGCGACCGCTCGGCCCGCCGGTCAGCGGCACCGGCGGGCCGGACACCCCTGCGGCGCTGGCCCTGATGCAGACCCTGCGCCAGGAGCTCGACCGGGCCGGCGAGGAGGTGGTCGAGAGCTACATCGTGTCGATGACCCAGGGCGTCGACGACATCCTCGCCCCGGCCGTGCTGGCCCGCGACGTCGGCCTCGTCGACCTCCCGGCCGGCGTCGCCCGTCTCGGGTTCGTGCCGCTGTTCGAGACGATCGGCGACCTGCGGGCCATCGGTGCCGTCCTCCGGGACCTGCTGGCCAACCCGCCCTACCGGCGGCTCGTCGAGCTGCGGGGCGACGTCCAGGAGGTGATGGTCGGCTACTCCGACTCCAACAAGGACGGCGGCATCACCACCTCACAGTGGGAGATCCACAAGGCCCTCCGTCAGATCGCCGAGGTGTCGGCCGAGACCGGCATCCGCATCGTCGTGTTCCACGGTCGAGGTGGGTCGGTCGGTCGTGGCGGCGGCCCGACCAACGCCGCCATCCTGTCCCAGCCGCCCGGCGCCGTCGTCGGCGGTGTGAAGATCACCGAGCAGGGTGAGGTCATCGCCGACAAGTACGGCCTGCCCGACATCGCCAGGCGTAACCTCGACCTCGCCCTCTCGGCGGTGGTCGAGGCCACCCTGCTGCACCGCCGGAGCCGCAACGCCCCCGACTCCCTGGCCCGGTGGAACGAGGTGATGGAGTTGATGTCCGGCGCGGCGTTCGCCGCCTACCGGGAGTTCATCGATGCCCCCGGGCTGGTGTCGTACTTCCAGACGTCGACCCCGGTCGAGGAGCTGGCGGCGATGAACATCGGGTCCCGACCGGCCCGCCGCACCACCCAGGGCGGCGGCGATGGCTCGATCGACGACCTCCGGGCCATCCCGTGGGTGTTCGGCTGGACCCAGTCACGCCAGATCATCCCCGGCTGGTTCGGCGTCGGCACCGCCCTGGCCGCAGCCCGGGAGGCCGGTCACGGCGACGAACTCGAGCTGATGCTGCGCGACTGGCAGTTCTTCGGCACGTTCATCTCCAACGTCGAGATGACGCTGACCAAGACCGACCTGGCCCTGGCCCGCCACTACGTCGACCGCCTGGTCGACCCGTCACTCCACCACTTCTTCGACCGGGTCGTCGAGGAGCACGACCTCACCGTTGCGGAGCTGGCCCGGCTCAAGGGCGGCGGGCTGATGGACGACCTGCCGATCATCAAGCGCACCCTGGCCGTCCGCGACGTCTACCTCGACCCGATCAACGTCCTCCAGGTCGAGCTGCTGGCCAGGACCAGGGCCGCCACTGCGGCGGGCGACGAGGTCGACCGGTTGCTGCGCCGGGCGCTGTTGCTGACGGTGAACGGCGTCGCCGCCGGCCTCCGCAACACCGGCTGACGGGCCTCGCTACTCCAGGCAGCCGGAGGCGGCGATCTCGGCCACCTCGTCGACGTCGTAGCCGAGCAGGTCGGTCAACACCTCGAACGTGTGCTCCCCGAGGCCGGGGGCGGCCGTCCGGGGACCGTGGTCATAGCCGTCGATCCGGTACTGATGCCCGGCGTAGGGGACGGTGCCGACCTCGGTGTGCTCCAGCCGGTGGTAGAAGCCTCGGTGGTCGTACTGGGGGTCGGCCAACAGGTCGCTGCTGCGCTGCACCCGCCCGACGGCGATCCCGGCGGCCCGCAGCGTCGCCTCGACCTCCTCCTCGCTCCGCTCGACCGTCCACGTCGAGATCCCGGTGTCGATCGCGTCGTGGTTGTTGAGCCGACCCTCGACCGAGTCGAGCACGGCTCCCCTTGCCCAACCGGGGTCGCCGAGGGCGCCACGGAAGCGCGACCACGCCTCGTCGTCGACCACCGAGATCGCCACCCAGCAGTCGTCGCCTGCGCACGGGTAGACCCCCTGCGGGGCCAGTCCACGAGCCCGGTTGCCCCGCCGGGCCGGCGTCACCCCCTCCAGCTGGTGGCCGAGCAACTCGGGGGCCAGGAACTGCAATGCGCATTCGAGCTGGGCCGCCTCGATGTGGCCCGCCCGACCGGTCCGCCGACGGCGGTCGAGTGCGGCAAGCAGGGCCGACGTCAGGAACCGCGGGGCGACGGTGTCGGTGTAGGCCAGCCAGGGCCCGTCCGGTGGGAGATCGGGCCAGCCGACGAGGTCGAAGAACCCGGCGATGGCCGCAGCGTGGTAGCCGTAGCCGGCCATCGTCGAGAACGGCCCGCCGCTGCCGAGCAGCGACGTGGTGACGGTGATCGCGTTCGGGTTGATGGCGGCGATGTCATCCGGCCCGAGACCGAGGCGGGCCATCGAGCCGGGAGTGAAACTGTCGATGACCACGTCGGCCCGCTCGATGAGACGCCTGGCCACGGCGACACCGGTCTCGTTCTTCAGGTCGACGGCCATGCTCCGCTTGGAGGTGTTGAACGCCCCGTAGAAGTTGGAGCGGTTGGGGCCCGGCTCACCGTTGGCGAACGGGGGTTGCATGCGGAGACCGTCGATCCGGTTCTCCGACTCGACGCGAACGACCGTGGCGCCGTGGTCGGCCAGGCACTTCGCGGTGATCGGGCCGACCCCGATCCAGCTGAAGTCGGCGACGACGATGCCATCGAAGGGCCGCACACCGTCGAAGGCGGTCGGGTCCGGTCGCGGCGACGCCGCTCCGGTGAAGGCCGGCGCTCCGTCGCCGGAGACCGCTGGCTGGCGGGACACGGCCGGCCGCTCGCCGTCGACCGTGTAGTAGGCGCCGGGGAGTCGGACCGAGGTCGCCGATCCGGTCGGCCCGGCCGCGTCCCCGTCGGTCGAGGCCGACGGGGTTGGCACCGACGACCAGAAGCCCCTGGCCTCCAGGTGGTCGAAGGCGAGGAGGTCGCCAACGTCGTTGATCGGGGCGATCGTCACGCCGAGCGCCCGACCCCGCTCCAGCAGCTCCCGCTTCGAGTACCTGGCGCAGAGCCGACCGAGTGCCTCGATCAGCTCGTCGAACGACACGTCCGTCGGCTCGCCGTCGATGACCCGCCGGTCGAAGTCGTCCCAGTTCTCGTCGGCCCACGAGGGGTCGACGATGCCCTCCTCGATCAGCCACGGGTGGAGGAGGGCGGCGTTCCGGCCACGGGAGACGAGGATCACATGACCGTCGGCGCAGGCGTGGCGCAGCGGGATCGACAGCGACAGCTCGAGGGTGGCGCCGGTCCGCTCGAAGTCGAAGCCCTGTATCTCGCTCGCCTCCATGGCGTTGAGCATCGTCCAGGTCATCACCGACTGGGCCGACACGTCGACGAACTGGGCCTCGCCGGTCTGGTCGGCCCTGGCGAGGGCGACGAGCGCCGCCACAACCGATTCGGCCCCGGTGTGGCGCCAGGTCTGCGGGATCGAGTGGTGGACCGGCGGCCGCTCCGGCACGCCCTGGATGCGGACCGGGCCGCCGAGGGCGGCGACGGTCAGCTCGGTCGCCGGCTGGTCGGCCCGGGGGCCGTCGAGCCCGAACGGCGACACGACCACCGAGACCACGGCCGGGTTGAGCTCCACCAGCTTGGTCCGGTCGACGCCGAAGGCGGAGAGCCGGCGGGACGGGCCGGCGTCGAGCACGATGGCGGCGGCGGCAACCAGCTCCCGGAGGGTGGTCCGATCGGCGGCCGACGTCGGGTCGAGCGGGGCCAGGGTCAGACCGGTCGTGTAGACGGCGTCGGCGAGGTCGCGACCCTCGTGGAGCCACGCGTCGGGATCGATCCCCCTCGCTGGTGGCACCCGGATCACCTCGGCGCCGAGCTGGGCCAGGAGCCACGAGCCGAACTGCCCCCGGTGGTCGGTCAGGTCGAGGACCGGCAGCCCGTCCAGCATCCGGCAAACGTAACAGGCGACCCCTCGGCCGACCATCTGGCGGGACCGCGGTCGGGCTGGCAAGGTGACTCGATGTCCTCAACCCTCCTCGGGTCCGAGCCCGATCCCGGCACCGGCCCGAAGACCCTCACCGGTTACTGCGAGCCGTGGTCGCTCCGGGCCGGCGAGCCGATCCGGCTGCTGGCCTCGTCGTCACGGCCGGGCCAGGCCGAGCTGTCCTTGGTCCGGATCCGGTGCGGCGACCCGACGAGGAGCGGGCCCGGCTTCCTGGAGGAGGTGGTGCCGAGCGACGACCTGCCGTCGGCCGTCGAGCTCGACGACCAGCCGCTGCGTCCGGGGTCGTTCGGCACCGTCGGCCTGGCGGGGCTCACGCTGGAGCGGCGGCTGGTGCTCGACCTCTGGCTGTGCCCGACCCGACCGGGTGACGAGTCGACCGTTGCATCGGTGACCGGCGATTCGTTCGTGTTCCAGCTGATGCTGGTCGACGGCGTGCTCCGGGCCAGGGCCGGTGGGGCCGACCTCCCGCTGCGGAGCGTGCCCCTCACGAACCGCCGCTGGTACCACGTCCGGGCCGAGATCGACGTGCCGGGCCGGACCGTGCAGGGCGTCGTGACCACCGCACCGTCCGCGTCGCCCGGCCGGGACGTGATCGAGGTCGACGACGGCTGGGTCCGGGCCGGGGGCGACGCCCTCCCCTCGCCCCTCGGTCAACTGCTCCTGGCCGCCGCCCCACCGTCGGACGGCGGGGCGCCCCGTGGCTCGTTCGACGGCCGGCTGGCCCGACCGTCGCTGACGATCGACGACACCGAGCTGACGTGGGACCTGGCCCGCGAGCAGGGCGGTCCGCTGATGGTCGAGGTCGGCGGGAGCGAGCGTCACGGCCGCCTGCACCAGCTCCCGGCCAGGGCGGTGACCGGGCCGGGATGGGACGGATCGGTCCAGCGCTGGACCGACGACCCGTCGCAGTGGGACGCCGTCCACTTCCACACCGACGACCTCTACGACGCCGGCTGGTCGACCACCGCCGAGCTGACCCTGCCGGGCGACCTGCCGAGCGGGATCTATGCGTTCCGCCTCCAGGCCGCAGGGAAAGACGGTGACGGCGAGATCGACCGCATCCCGTTCTTCGTCAGACCGGCGGCCGGCGGGCGCACGGCCGACGTCGCACTGCTGGCGTCCACCGCCACCTACCTGGCCTACGCCAACCACCGGATGCTGTTCGAGGGGGCCGACTTCATCGCCACCCGCAACCGGCTCCGACCCGAGCACGAGTACGTGCGGACCAACCCCGAGGTCGGACCGTCGATGTACGAGCGGCACCGGGACGGCAGCGGCGTCATGTTCAGCTCCCGCAGGAGGCCGGTGCTCAACCTCCGCCCCGGAGCCGACGGCTGGAACTTCACCCCCGACACCGACCTGAGCGCCTTCCTCGACCACGTGCTCGGCGGCGGCCCGAACGGGGAGCTCGGCGGTCACGACGTCATCGCCGACGAGGACGTCCACCACGACGGGCTAGCCGCCCTCGCCCCCTACCGGGTCATCGTGACCTGCACCCACCCCGAGTACTGGTCGACCGCCATGCTCGACGCCCTCTACGCCTGGCAGCGACAGGGCGGCCGACTCCTCTACCTCGGCGGCAACGGCTTCTACTGGCGAGTGGCATTCAGCGACGACTGGCCTGGGGCGATGGAGCTGCGGCGGGCCGAGGACGGGGTCCGCAACTGGGAGACCGGACCGGGTGAGAGCTACCACGCGTTCGGCGGCGAGTACGGGGGCATGTGGCGCCGGTTGGGGCGAGCACCGAACGAGCTGGTCGGCATCGGCTTCGCCGCCCAGGGGTTCGAGCGGGCCATCCACTACGACGTGCACCCCGAGGCGTTCGGCGAGCGGACGGCGTGGATGTGGGAGGGCGTCGAACTGGTCGACGAGCGTCTCGGCACGTCCGGCCTCGGCGGCGGCGCAGCCGGCCAGGAGATCGACCGCTACGACGTGCACCTCGGCTCGCCCGGCCATGCCGTGGTGGTCGCCTCGGCCACCGACTTCGGAGCCGACATGGTGCGGACCAAGGAGGAGTTCGGCGGCTCGGTCATCTACCAGCGACCCGACCCGATGGTCCGGGCCGACATCGTCTTCTACGAGACACCCGGCGGCGGCGCGGTCTTCTCCGTCGGGTCGATCTCGTGGTTCGGGGCGCTGGCCCGCAACGGCTACGCCAACGACGTGGCCCAGCTCACCGCCAACGTGGTCAGGCGCTTCGCCGACCCGACCCCGTTCGAGCCGCCGAGGACCTGATCAACGGAGGACGTGGTCGAGGTAGCGGTCGATGGGATCGAAGCCCAGCTCCTCGTCGCGGTTGTTGAGCACGTTCGAGTACGGGTTGAAGTCGAAGTAGACCCGGTTGCCGTCGGCGTCGACGAGGTACTCGACGCCGGCCACGTCGGCCCCCGAAGCGGCCATGATCGAGCGGGCCTCGGCCACGACCTCGCTGGTTGGTCCGACGAGGGCGATGGCGTCGACCGCACAGCCGTCGGCGGCGCAGTAGTTGAAGTCGCCTGGCCGGGCGATCTGGTCGGTTGCGTAGAACAGGTCGTCACCCAGCATCTCGATCCGGTGGACCAGGCCGTCGGCCGGCTCGATCAGTCGTTGGACGAGTCCCGTCCCGTCGATGCCGAGGTCGATCGCACCAGCGTCGACCGCCGCTCGGAGCTCGTCGCCACGGTCGAACCGGGCGATACCGCTGCCGGAGCCGCCGACGTTCGGCTTGACCAGGACCGGGTACCCGATCGCATCGGCCGGCTCGGGGATGGCGGCCGGCTCGTGGACCGCGGCGCTGGCGGGGGTGGCCAGACCAGCCCGCCGGAACAGCTCGGCCTGTGCCGCCTTCGAGGCGCCGATGGCCCAGACGTGATGCCCGTTGATCACCCGCTGGCCCCGCAGGTCGAGGGCAAGGAGGAGGTGTCCGGCGGCGGCAACGACCGAGGTCGGGCGGCCATCGGACGGCATGGCGTTGATCCGGTTGATCCACCGCTCGATGCCGACGGCGTCGTCCAGGGTCCGGGCAACGGCGTCCGGGTCACCGACGTCGACCGGTCGCACGTCGACCCCCCGAGTGGCCATCCGGTCCAGGAGCGCCCGTGACCACGTCGGATGCTCGTGGAGCAAGGCGATCGGTCCGCGGGAACCCATGCGTGATGCTGGCACGGCGAGCCGCCCGACCGGCAAGCCGACGGGCAGAACGTCTCGCGACGGTCCTCGACACCCGGACGTCAGGAGGTCGACGGTCGGGGGCGGGCGACAACAGCTCCCGGCCGTCTGGGAGAGCGCCGGGAATGTCCCGGTTGCGTCGACCCGGACGGCGGGCGTTCGCTACGCTCGCCGGCCATGAGCGCTGAGGACCCCCGACCCGCCGTCACCGACGGGGGCGACCGGGTCGAGACCGCCGTCGTCGACCGTGTGCTCGTCATCACGATGGTCCGCCACGCCAAGCGCAACGCCATCGACGGCGAGATGACCGGTGCGCTCGACGCCGCCCTCAACCGGTTGGAGGACGACCCCGAACTGTGGGCCGGCATCCTCACCGGCGGGCCGGACATGTTCTGCGCCGGCACCGACATGGCGGCGACATCGGGCCCGCCGACGGAGCGGGGCGGGGTCTACGGGGTGGTCGGCCGCACCAGGACCAAGCCGCTGATCGCCGCGGTCGAAGGTGTCGCCTACGGCGGTGGGTTCGAGGTGGTGATGGCGTGTGACCTGGTGGTGGCGGCCGAGACCGCCCGGTTCGGCCTGCCGGAGGTCAAGCGTGGCCTGGTCGCCACCAGCGGTGCCCTGTTCCGGGCAGCCCGGGTCCTCCCGCTGAACGTGGCCAAGGAGTTGTTGTTCACCGGACGCGACCTCCTCCCCGATGAGGCTGCTCGCCTCGGCCTGGTCAACCGGGTCACGCCGACCGGGGGTGCGCTGACGGCGGCTGAGGAACTGGCGGCGACGATCATCGCCAACGCCCCGATCCCGGTCCAGCAATCGCTGCAGGTCGTCGAGGCGCTGGCGTCCCATGACGACGAGCGGGGTTGGGAGCTGACCCGCCAGGCCCGCCGGGTCATCGGCGAGTCTGCGGATGCCGAGGAGGGGGTGGCTGCGTTCTTCGAGAAGCGACCGCCCCGTTGGACCGGTCGCTGAGAAGGGAACACACATGGACGACGCCATCGGGGTCGGGATCATCGGCGCTGGCAACATCGGCACCGCCCACGCCGAGAACCTCGGCCT
>JBCCVL010000135.1:0-17065 GCA_039195375.1 Actinomycetota bacterium | reverse complement strand
GGTCTGGGAGGGCCTGTCCAGCCACGGTCGCCACATCAGTCGCGGTGTCGTCGCCCTCGACGGTGAGGTCGAGTACGGCTACCACGACGACCTCGGCCGCGGCTACGCCTGACCACGATGGCGCTGCTCGGCGGTCGGCGAAGCGAGGACCCGCCCCCTGTCTGCCGCATCAGGTCCGGGACCTGGCGAGACCGTGCGAGTCGCCCGACCCTCGATCTGCGCCGCCAGGGACGGGTTGACGATCCGGGCCCGGTCGGCGCTATCGTGGATGGTGGCGAAGGGGAGTAGCTCCTCGCCGGGAGATCGACACGCTGGGCGATGAGCCCCGGTCCCCGGGCCCGACCTCGGTCGGGTGAGCAAGACCTTCGGCCGGCATCCGTTCACGGTTGCCCGGTCGAGGTGTGTCCCCAGGCAAACCTCTCCGGGCAGGAGGAGAGGGAGAGACATGTCGCCTCACGCAGCAGCCGCACCTTCGGGGTGCGACGATGTCTGACGTCGCCCTGTCGTTCGGCTCGGTCTTCGTCGCCGAGATGGGCGACAAGACGCAGCTCGTGGTGCTCTCCGTCGCCGCCCGCGTCCAGCTGGCCCGCCTGGTCGCCGTGCTCGTCCTGGCGATCGTCGTGTTGCAGACGGTGTCGGTCACGGTCGGGGCGGCGGCGAGCGCACTCCTGCCCGTCGATGCGGTTGCCGTGGCGGCCGGTCTGATGTTCATCGGCTTCGGTCTCTGGACCTGGCGGTCCGGCGCTGCAGGCGGCGGTGACGCCGACCAGGTCGACGGGCCCCCTCGCCAGCGGTCACTTGTCGCCGTCGGGCTGGCGTTCTTCGGCGCGGAGTTGGGCGACAAGACGATGCTGACCACGGCGGCGCTGGCCGCCGATCGCGGGGCCGGCCCGGTGTGGCTCGGCTCGTTCGCGGCGATGGTGGCTGCGCTCGGCGTCGCCGTTGTCGCCGGTCGCACGCTGCTCCGCCGGCTCTCGCCTCGCACGGTCGACATCGTCTCCGGGACGGTGTTCGTGACCGTCGGCGTGTTCACCCTCAGTGCCCTGCTGATGGGCTGATGGGCTGATGGGGTGATGGGCCGATGCTGCGTTGCTTCGCAGGCGGCACGCGACATGGTGCTCAGCCGTCGGCGGCGGCGATGGCGAGGTCGGCAGAGGTGCCGAACTTCTCGCCGTCCGCCGGCTCCCGGCCGGCCACCGGAGCGTTTCGTTTCGGGGACGTGGGGTAGGGACCATCGGTGCGTGAGGAGCAGTGGACCGCAGACGGCGAGCCACCGAAGGGGACCGACGAACCGACAACGCCGTTCGCCCGCGCCGTCTGCGAGGTCGTCGCTGCGATCCCGGCGGGGACGGTGAGTACCTACGGCGAGGTCGCCTCAAGGGCGGCTGCTCGTCTCGGTCGGGACGACCTCCGTCCGCTGGCGGCCCGATCGGTCGGCCAGATCCTGGCCCGCTGCGGGGGAACGCTGCCGTGGTGGCGGGTGGTGACCGTCACCGGTGCACTGGTGCCCCACTCGGAGGCCACCCATCGTTGGTGGTTGGAATCCGAGGGGGTCGAGCTCGATGCGAGGGGAGTGGTCGCCCTCCGTCGCTCCCGCCCGTCCTGAGTCCGAGCGGAGCCGTGGGGCGGAGGGTCGAGTTGGCATCGGTCCGATCCCGCAGGGACCGGTTCGACCATCGGGGCCTCACTCTGCTGTCCTGATGGGCACCGACGACCGACGACCGACGAACACGGGGGAGACCATGCCACGCTACGGAGCGATCGATGAGGACTACGCCCTCCGGCTCGCCACCACCGCCCCGGACGACGACGGACCGGTCTGGATGGTGAACCTGATGCGCTACCGGGAGCGGGCCGACTACGTCGACGGCCGCCAGACCACCCTCACCGGTCGCCAGGCCGACGATGAGTACGCCCCACTCGGGCCGCTGGCTGCGATTGGTGCCGAGATCGTCTTCGTGGCCGACGTCGAGGACCAGTTCCTCGGCGACGAGCCGGCCTGGGACCGTCTCGCCGTGGTCCGCTACCCGACCCGGGCCGCGTTCATCGCCATGCAGCAACGCGACGACTTCCAGAAGGCGCACGAGCACAAGGAAGCGGGGATGGCCGAGACGATCGTGATCGGCGGTCAGCCGCTTCCGGTCCCGACGCCGGAGCAACCCGTCGGCTGGACCGACGTGCCCCACCCGCCGACCGACGAGGACGGGGTGTACACCATGGTCCACGTGATCCGCTTCCGCGACGAGGACGGGGCCACGTCGACGCCGGACCACATGCAGTCCTACCAGGAGGCCGCCGGTTCGGTCGCCGTGCCGAACGGGGTCAGGATCGATGCCTGGTTCTCGGTCGAGGGCACGATCATCGGCGACGGACGGCAGTGGCACCAGGTCCGCTTCAACACCTTCCCGAGCCGGCATGCGTTCCTCGCAGTGGCCCTCGACCCCGATCGGCTGGAGGCCCAGGCCACCCACCGGGAGGCGGCGATCGCCGACACCTATGCCATCGGCGTCCGGGCCTCGATCAACACGTTGTCGGGGTCGATGGATGGTCGGGGCGTACCGGACCCGGCGTGACGTCAACCCGGTGACCGCAGTCGACCACGAGGGCGTCGGGCAGGGGGCCCGGCTCAGGCCGACGTCGGGGCCGTTGCGGCCCGGCGCTTCGACGATGCTCGCGGGTAGCGGAGCGCGAGCAGCGCCGGCCCGATCGCCATCACGCCGACCATCGTCCACCAGCCGGTCTGGAAGGCATCGATCCGGCTCCCGACCGGCGTGTCGCCGATGATGGCGGCCATGAGGGCCACCCCGAGCGCACCGGCCGACATCCTGGCCGTGTTGTAGGCCGCGTTCGCCGAGGCCAACTGCTGGCCGGGCACCTCCCGGAGGGCTGCGGCGTTGGCCGGGCCGAGCATGAAGGCCATGCCGCCTCCGATGGCGAGGGTCCCGGGGAGGAACGCGGTCAGATAGGTCTCGTCTGGCCGCAACCGCCACGCCATCCACGCCGTTCCGATCGTGGCCAGGGTCGAGCCGATGATCAACAGGTGCCGGTAGCCGTACCGATCGGCCAGCCGCCCGGCGATCGGAGCCAACACGATGAGCGCAACCGGGCCGGGGGTCATGGCCAGACCCACCTGGAGCACCGAGTAGTCCCAGACCTCGATGAGGAAGAGCGGGTACAGGAACCAGGTGGCCGACGTCGACATCGACACGAGGGCCCCGGCGAGGGTCACGACCGAGAACGAACGGATCCGCAGGATGGCGAGGTCGAGCAGCGGCTCGGGGTGGGTCCGGGACCGGTGCACGAAGAACAGCAGGCTGGCGACGGCAACAAACGTCGTGGCCACGATCCTGGGGTCGAGCCAGCCCCAGACGCGACCCTGCACCATGACGAGGGTCAGCCCGCCGATCGCCGCCGTGCCGGCGGCTGCGCCCCACAGGTCGATGGGTGCGGGGTTCTCGACGACAACCCCCTCGTCGAGCACGCGTCGTCCGGCGACGTAGGCGACGAGCGCGATCGGCACGGCGGCCAGGAACACGGCCCGCCAGCCCGACACCTGGAGCAGTCCGGCGGCGATCGTCGGAGCGGCGGCCGCGCCGAGCACGCCCATCGACGACCAGAGCGACACAATCGTGGCGTGGCGCTCGGCCGGGAAGGTCGGCAGGACGCAGGCGAGCGACGACGGCAACATCGCCGAGACGCCGATCGCCTGACCGACGCGGGCGGCGATCACGAGCTCGATCGTCGGGGCGATGCCGGACAGGGCGGCGCCGACGGCGAAGACCAGCAGGCCAGACAGGAAGACCCGCCGTCGCCCCAGCCGGTCGGCCAGCCGGCCGGCGAGCAGCATGAAGGTGACCTGAGCCACGTTGAACGCGGAGACCACCCACGAGACCGTGGCCAGCCCGGCCCCGGTGAACTCCTCTTCGAGAATGGGGACGGCGATGTTCGATGCGGTGCCGACGAACGCGGCCAGGAGCATGGCGGTCGCCGCCGTCGCCAGCGCATAGGAGCTGCGTGAAGGTATGCCCGCAACCTATCGACCGTCAGGGTCGCGTGCGTCGGAGAACCGGGATCGAGGCGCCGACCACGATCGCCTCACCCGCGCCGTCGGCCGAGTGTGTGCGCCGTCGTCCGGGCGCGTACGAGCCGCCGACCGGGTGGTCGACGGCTCGCTCGGGCCGGTGGTGCAGGTGGACGGCGCAACCGTGTCTGGCCGTCCGTTCGGCCGCTCGCTAGAGGTCGATCGGGCGCAGCACCCGGCTGACGGTCTGGACGACACCGTTGCCGGTGGCGACGTCCTTCGGTCGACGAATCCAGGCGTCGCGATCGTCCGGGTCGCCGTCGATGACGCGCCGGCCGTGCACGGCCACGCTGGCCCCGAGGAGGGTCTCGACCTCACCCTGGAGCTCGGCCACCGTCCGGCCGCCTGCGGCGACGTGGTAGAGGAGGACGTCGTCGAGCAGGCCGGGGTTGTCGGCGGACTCGAAGCCGGTCGCCTCGGCGATGGAGGCGAAGGCTCCGGCCCCGTCCCAGCCGCGGTAGCCGAGGTCGCGGGCGAGTCGAATGAAGGCACGGTCGTTCGGAGCGAACACCGTGATGTCCTCCGCGGTGGCCACGGCGTCGGCGAGCCCGGTGGCCAGCAGGGCTTCCCGCAGCAGGTCGTAGTCGAGGCGGTCGTGGTCGAACCCGGCGTCACCCGATGCGGCGAGGACGACGTCGACCGCCGAGGCCGGCACCTCGGGCGGGAGGTCGGGCGATCTTGGAACGGAGAGGCATGAGATTCTCCATCTCGTGGGGGGGCCGCCTGACACACCCTTCTACGTTCCGGCGATGGCACCGGATGCGTCGACGACGACCGTGGACGCGAGATGGGTCCCGCGGCCCGAGGCGAGTTGGGCAGATCGCTATCGTGCGGGCGAGTGGTCATGGCGTCGGATGTCCGTCTCGCCCACCGTCGACTGGAGTGCCGTGCTCTTCGAACACCTCGAACGTCTGAGTGCCAGACCGGCGCCGTTCTCCGTCTCCACCGCAGAGGATCTCTGGACGGACCCGCACATCTCCGAGCGGATGCTCGAACTCCATCTCGACGGCGACGTCGCCATGGCCTCCCCGACCGCCGAGTTCATCGATCGCGCGCTGCGGTGGATCACCGACGTCACCTCGCTCGGGCAAGCGTCCAGGCTGCTCGACCTCGGGTGCGGGCCCGGTCTCTACGCCAACCGTCTCGCACGCACCGGCGCCGACGTCGTCGGGGTCGACTTCTCCCAACGCTCGATCAGGCACGCCGAAGGAACGGCCGACCCGCGAGCCAGACCCGCCTACCTGCTCGGCAACTACCTGGAGGTCGACGTCCCCGGCCACTTCGACGTGGTGCTGCTGGCCATGTACGACTACTGCGCCATCGGTCCACGTCAACGCCGACAGCTCCTCACACGGATCCGGTCGTGGCTGCGGCCGGGCGGGAGCTTCGTGTTCGACGTCTACGGCGTACGGGCCCTGGCCGAACGAGTGGAAGGGGTGACCTACGCCCCCGACCTGATGGAGGGCTTCTGGTCGCCAGAGCGCTACCACGGCTTCCTCCGGACCTTCGTGTACGACGAGCAGCGCGTCGCCCTCGACAGGTACGTGATCGTCGAAGCGACGCAGAGGCGCACCATCGACAACTGGTTGCAGTACTTCGACGAGCCCGCCATCACCGAGGAGCTCGACTCAGCCGGGTTCGACGTCGTCCAGGTGGTCGGCGATCTGACCGGTGCCGCCATCGAGCCCGAGCCATGGGAGCTGTGCGTCGTGGCGACCCCCCGCTGAACCGCGCCACTGGCACGCGGCCGTCGGTCGGGGTGCGGGTCGGGCCGGTCGTCAGCGGCTCGCAGGGGCGGGGGTAGGGTTGGGCGCCATGAGGGGTTCGGACGGTTGGACCATCGCCGGGCTCGTCACCGCGGAGAAAGGCAGCCAATGAGGATCACCATCACCGGCGTCTACGTCGACGATCAGGCGTCCGCCCTCGCGTTCTACACCGAAGTGCTCGGCTTCCAGGTGAAGCACAACGTGCCGGTCGGCGAACACGCGTGGATCACCGTCGTCTCGCCGAGTGCCCCGGACGGGCCCGAGTTGCTCCTGGAACCGTCGGTCCATCCGGCGGTGAAGCCCTACCGGGACGCCCTCGTCGGGGACGGCATACCCCTCGCCCAGTTCGGAGTCGACGACGTCAACGCCGAGTACGAGCGCCTCACCGAACGGGGCGTGACGTTCACGCAGCCGCCGACCCCGTACGAGGACCAGGTCATCGCCGTCTTCGACGACACCTGCGGCAATCTGATCATGATCCAGTCGGCGGCCGCCGCCGACTGAACCGGCCGGGGCCCGGCGCTCGACTACGGCGGGATCGGCTGGACGACGTCATCGAAGGGCAGACCGATGTACTGCTCGGACAGGGTGCGCTGGGCCGACGCCGACTGGCTGATGTACCGCAACTCCTGCTCCTGGGCCCGCTGGTCGAAGGCGGTCTGGTCGGGGAACCGGTGGAGGAGCCCGGTGAGCCACCAGCTGAAGCGGACGGCTCCCCACACGCGTCGCAACGCCACCTCGGAGTAGCGCTCGAGCCCGGACGGGTTGCCGGCGAACGCAGCGATCAGCGCCTCCGACAGGTAGTGGACGTCGGAGACCGCCAGGTTGAGGCCCTTGGCCCCGGTCGGCGGCACGATGTGGGCGGCGTCGCCGGCGAGGAACAGCCGGCCGTACGACATCGGCTCCGAGACGAAGCTGCGCAGCGGGGCGATCGATTTCTCGATCGATGGTTGCGGGGTGATCTGCGCCGCCTGGTCCGGGGGGATGCGAGCGAAGAGCTCGTCCCAGAACCGGTCGTCTGGCCAGTCGTCGACGGTGTCATCGAGGGAGCACTGGACGTAGAGGCGGGCCAGGTTGGCGTTGCGGCTCGAGCACAGCGCGAATCCACGCTCGTGATTGGCGTACAGCAACAGCGGCAGGGGAGCGGTCTCGGCCATCACGCCAACCCAGCCGAACGGGTACTCCTTCACGAACTCCTGACGCATGGCCGCAGGAATCGCGGTCCGGCTGACGCCGTGGAAGCCATCGCAGCCGGCCACGTAGTCGCAGTCGATGCGGATCTCCTCGCCGTCGTGACGGTAGGTGACCCAGGGGGACTCGGTGTCGACGTCGTTGATGGCGACGTCAGCGGCTTCGAAGACGATCTCCGCACCCGACTCGTCAGCCGACCGGTAGAGGTCCTCCTGGATCATCGTCTGGCCGTAGACCATCATCCGCCGGCCGAGCAGCTCGGTGGTGTCGATGGTCAGGAGCTCCGAGCCCTTCCAGGCGAGGTTGATCGTGTCCTTGGGCGTCCCCTGGGTCTCCAGTCTGGCGCCGAGGCCGTGGCCGCGGAGCGACTCGACCGTGCCCCACTCGAGCACGCCGGCCCGGATGCGGCTGAGCACGTAGTCGCGGGTCTGGCGCTCCAGCACGATGGCGTCGATGCCGGCCCGATGGAGGATGTGGAGGAGCAGCGAACCGGCGGGCCCGCCTCCGACGATCACGACCTGCTTCCTCATTCGTTCCTCTCGGGCGATCTGGTCGGGCCGCTGGCTCGTGTTGCCGGCCGGGATCGTCGCTCGACCGCTCAGCCGTTCTCCAGGATGAGCTGACCGACCGCCGTGTTGCTTGCGGGCACGTGATAGAGGCGGTGGACCTCGGTCGGCGGCGCCCCGCCGTTGCAGTCGGCCAGCGCGCCGCGGGCGACCAACCACATCACGAGCTCGACCCCCTCGGAGCCGGCCTCCCGGAGGTACTCGACGTTTGGCATCTCGGCCAGGCCATCGGGATCGTCGATCAGGCGCTCGACGAAGGCACGGTCGAACTCGGGGTTGATGAGGCCGGCCCTGGCGCCCTGGAGCTGGTGGCTCATCCCGCCGGTCCCCCAGATCTGGACGTCCAGGTCGCGGTCGAAGGACTCGACTCCCTCACGGATCGCCCTGCCGAGCTCGAGGCATCGCCGCCCGGTCGGTGCCGGGTGCTGCACGACGTTGATGGCGAGCGGGACGACCGTGGTCGGCCACGAGGACGGTTGGTCGAACATCATGCTGAGGGGGACGGTGAGGCCGTGGTCGACCGACATCTCGTTCACGAGCGTCAGGTCGAAGCCGGCCGGGATCACCGACTGGGCGAGATGGGCGGAGAGCTCGGGGTGGCCCTGGACGAGCGGCACCGGGCGGGGTCCCCACCCCTCGTCGGCCGGCTCGTACGAGGCCGCCATCCCGAGCGCGAACGTGGGGATCATCCGCATGCTGAAGGCGTTGCCGTGATCGTTGTAGACCAGGATCACGACGTCTGGCGGGTGGTCGTCGATCCAGTCGCGGGCCGGTTGGATGCCGTCGAAGAGCGGCTGCCAGTACGGCTCGTCGGTGAGACCCTTGTCGATCGCGGCGCCGATCGCGGGCACGTGGGACATGAACAGCGCGGCCGAGATGCGTGCGCTCACGGTCGGTCCTCCCACTCGTGCCGGTAGCGGTTGCCCTCGATGGGGCGCCCGCCGGCGACCATCATCGCCGCGTGGCCCTCGGCGTCGTTCTCCGTCATCGACGAGACGATCTCCACGTAGTTCATGCCGTCGGTCGCCCCGATCTTGGCCACGAAGTAGATGTTGCCGCCGAGCTCGAGGATCCGGTTGAAGTCGCGATCGATGACCGCCTGCTTCTGGTCCTCACTCATGTCCCACTCGTCGAGGTAGGCCCGCTCGTCTGCCTTGAACCGCTCCCGGTTCTGCTCCCGCATGAGCGACATGGCGAACATGTTGAGCTGGTAGCCGAGGCGGGCCTGATCGGCGTCGAACACGGTCGTGCCCGGGATGTCGAGGTACGGCTTGTCGATCCCCATCGTTGCCCTCGTCGGTCGGCGCTGTGTCGTCCAGTGCGAGTATGACAAACTGTGCACACGATTGTCGACAATCGAGGGACTGCGTGATCATCGACTGCCATGGCCACTACACCACGACGCCGCCGGCGGTGGGCGAGTGGCGGGCGGCGCAGACGGCTGCGGTCGAGGCCGATCCACGGCACGTCGGTGAGAAGGGCGTGATCTCCGTCTCCGATGACGCCATCCGGGAGTCCCTGGAGGCGAACCAGCTCAAGCTGCAGCGCGAGCGCGGTACCGACCTGACGATCTTCTCGCCTCGAGCCAGCTGGATGGGGCATCACGTCGGCAACGAGCACACGTCGCGTTTCTGGAGCGAGCACCAGAACGAGCTCATCCGGCGCTGCTGCGATCTGTACCCGGACAACTTCGCTCCCGTCTGCCAGCTCCCGCAGTCGCCTGGGGTGGCGATCGACGCCTCGGTGCGCGAGCTCCGGCGCTGTGTCGAGGAGATGGGCTTCATCGGTTGCAACGTCAACCCCGACCCGTCCGGTGGGCACTGGACCGGTCCTCCGTTGTGGGACCGTTCGTGGTGGCCGCTGTGGGAGGCGATGCAGGAACTCGACGTCCCCGGGATGATCCACGTCTCGACGTCGTGCAACGACCACTTCCACACGACGGGGTCGCACTACCTCGGCGCCGACACCACGGCCTTCGTGCAGGCGCTCACGTCCGGGTTCATGGAGGACTTCCCCGGACTGCGGTGGGTCATCCCCCACGGCGGTGGCGCGATCCCCTACCACTGGGGTCGGTTCCGGGGCATGGCCCAGGACAACGGCTGGGACTTCGACGGGCTACTCGACCACATCTGGTTCGACACCTGCGTCTACCACCAACCCGGCATCGACCTGCTCGTCGACGTCGTTCCGACCGCCAACATCCTCTTCGCGTCGGAGATGGTCGGCGCCGTGCGTGGCGTCGATCCCGACACCGGCAACCACTACGACGACACGAAGCTCTACGTCGACAACGCATCGATCACCGCCGCCGACCGGTCGGCCATCTTCCACGACAACACCACTCGCGTGTACCCCCGGCTCGGAGGCCGTCCATGACCAACGCACACGGCAACCGCCACGTCGTCGTCCGTTCGATCGAGCGGGCGGACGCCGCCACCGTCGACGCACTCGCCCCGATCGGGACCGCAACCGTGCACGAGGCGATCGGCCGCCGTGGGTTCCTCGGGTCCGCCTTCCGTCCGATCCAGCGAGACGTGAAGGTCGCCGGCGCCGCGGTCACCGTCCTCAGCCACCCGGGCGACAACGGCATGATCCACGCCGCGGTCGAGCAGTGCCGGGAGGGTGACGTGCTCGTCGTCGCCTCGACCGCCCCGTCCTCACACGGTGCGTTCGGTGATCTGCTGGCCACGTCGCTCATGGTTCGCGGCGTTCGGGCCCTCGTGACCGACACCGGCGTCCGCGACACCGCCGACCTGCGGGCGATGGGGTTCCCCGTGTGGTCCCAGCACGTCGGCGTGCAGGGAACGGTCAAGAACACGCCCGGTTCGGTCAACGTCCCGATCCGCATCGGTGGGCAGGTGGTCCATCCCGGCGACGTGATCTGCGCCGACGACGACGGCGTTGTCGTCGTCGCTCGGACCGAGGCGGCCACGGCGCTGGAGCAGTCGAACGCCAGGCTGGCCAACGAGGAGGTCGCCAGGGCCACGCTGGCGGCGGGTGAGCTCGGCCTCGACTTCTACGGCCTGCGGGATCGGCTGGCCGCGCAGGGGGTCGAGTGGGTCGACTCACTCGACGAGCCCACCTGAGAACCGGACCGGCGGTGCGCCACCGCCGGTCATCAGCGGGTGGCGTCGCCCCAGTGTGACAGGACGTCGATCACCGAGCGGAGGTGATCCCGCATCGACTGCGCGGCCGCCTCCTCGTCGCCGGCGACGACGGCCTCGACGATCGCCCGGTGCTGGTCGAGCGACTCCGCCGGCCGGCCGGGCATCAGGGCCAGCCGGTACTGGTGATGGGCGGCCCGATCCCGCAGGTTGGCGACGAGCTGGGACGCGACGTCGTGGCCGCTCATCTCGCGAAGCCGGCGATGGAGGAGTCCGTTGAGCTCCGAGTAGCGCTGGCCGTCGGATGCGCCGGAGGCCGCCTCCATGTCGGCGATGATCCCTCGCAGCTCGGCATGATCGTCTGCGGTCGCCCGGCGTGCCGCCTGCGCCGCGATCAGCGTCTCCAGGGCCGACCGTGCCTCGGTGATCTGGATCGCCTCGTCGATCGAGATGCGGCGGACCGTCGCCCCGCGGTTGGCCTCCCGCTGGACCAGCCCCTCGGAGGTCAGCTCGACGAGCGCAGACCGGATCGCGGCCCGACCGACGGCGTACTCGTCGGCGAGTGCGACCTCGAGCAGACGATCGCCCGGCTCGAAGCGACCGCGGAGGATGTCCTGGCGAAGCGTGTCGGTGACCGTGTCGGCGCGGCTCATAGTCATGAGAAGGTATAGAGCACCTGCGGGTTGTCGACGAGAATCCGCTGTCGATCGGCCTCGTCCGGTGCAAAGGAGGCCAGGAGGTCGAGCAGCTCGCCCTCGTCCGGCATGTCGTTCAGGTTGGGATGGGGCCAGTCCGTGCCCCACAGCAGGCGATCGGGGGCGGCGGCGATCAGCGCCCGAGCGAACGGCACGACGTCGTCGAACGGCGAGACCCTGCCCTCGGTGAGGCGTTCGGCGCAGCTGATCTTCACCCAGCACCGCTCGTCGGTGGTGATGCGGTCAAGCAACCGCTGGAACGGTTCCTGTTCGACGCCGTCGGTGGCGGGCACTCGGGCCATGTGGTCGATGATGTACGGGACCGGCATGGCGTCGAGCACGGGCCCGTACGTGGCGAAGTCCGTGGCGTCGACGTGCAGCACGATGTGCCACCCGCGTGGTGCGACCCGGTTGACGAGTTCCCAGAACACGTCGAGGTCGGGGGCGCCGCCGAGGTGGGCGACGAAGTTGAAGCGGATGCCGCGGACCTGGTGGTCGTCGAGTTCGTCGAGATCGCGGTCGGTGAAGCTCGGGTCGATCATCGCCACGCCGGCGAATCGGCCCTCGCCCCGGCTGATGGCGTCGACCATCGCCGAGTTGTCGGAACCGTGGCAGCTGGCCTGGACGAAGACCGCCCGTTGGAGGCCGAGTCGGTCCTGGAGTCGGACGAAGTCGTCGATCCCCGAGTCCGGTGGCGTGTAGGAGCGGTTGGGCGAGAACGGGAAGCGCTCGGCTGGGCCGAAGACGTGGCAGTGGGCGTCACAGGCCAGGGGCGGCGGGGTGAACGCCATCGGTGCGCTCGCCTCGGGTCGAGGGCCCGGGACGGTCCGTTCGAGCGGGAACTCGTGTGTCGGGTTCGCGGTGGCCATGGCTACTCCGGGCGAGAGGAGACCGGGCGGGGGAAGACGACGCCGTCCATCAGCTTCCTGGCGGTCCGGATGATGCCGGCCCGGCGGACCTCGATGTGACCGTCGGCGCCGGTGCTGACGTCGATCACGGCGTCGAAATGGCCGGTTGGATGCTCGAGCCGGACGACACCGGCGCCCGGCAGCGAGCGGAGCGCGGCGGCCGCCGAACCCGGCAGGAGGGCAGCGGTGGCGACCGACACGGCGCCGAGCACGCCGATGGCATCGTGGCAGCGGTGGGGGATGAAGGTGCGGGTGCACAGATGACCACCGGCCCGGGGCGGAGCGATCATCGTCATCTTGGGGACGGTCGTGTCCCGTACGTCGCCCAGCCCCATCAGCTCGCCGGCCTTGGCCCGGATCGTCTCGAGCCTGCTGCGGAGAGCTTCGTTCGCCTCGAGTTCGGCGCAGCTCTCGTAGCCGGTCACCCCGAGGTCGGCGGCGGCCGAAACGACCACCGGCATGCCGTTGTCGACGAGGGTGCAGGCGATGCCGTCGATCTCGTCGACCACGTTCCCCGTCGGCAGCAGCGAGCCGACGGAGCTGCCGGCGATGTCCTCGAACTCCAGCTCGATCGGGGCGGCGGAGCCGGGTACGCCCGAGATCGTGGTGTCGCCCTCGTACACCGGCGCCCCGTCGGCCACGGCGAATCGGGCGGTGGCAACCGAGTCGGTGTTGCGCATGCGGATCCGCACGAGCGCCTCGCCATCGTCCGGCACCTCGACCATCCCCCGTTCGACGGCGAACGGACCGACGCCGGCGAGGAGGTTCCCGCAGTTCTGCCGATCGGACACCGTGTCGTCGGCGACGCCCACCTGGAGGAACAGGTAGTCGAGGTCGGCGCCGGGGTCGGCCGACGGGGCGACGATCGCCACCTTCGACGTCAACGGGTGCGCCCCGCCGAGACCGTCGATCTGGCGAGGGTCGGGCGATCCGAGGACCCGGCGGAGCAGCGCATCCCGTCGATCCCGGTCGCTCGGGAGGTCGTCACGCCGGAGGTACACACCTTTCGACGAGCCGCCGCGCATGAGCATGCAGGGGATCCCCCGGGTCATTGGCGAAGTCTGGCAAATGTCAACAGGATTGTCGACATTCACGGTCTCCCGGTGGCAGGATCGCACCATGAAGCTCGCACTCGCCGGGGCCGGGGCGTTCGGCCGGAAACACCTCGACGGACTGAGGAACATCGACGACGTCGAGGTGGTGTCGGTCATCGGGCGGACGCCGGACGCGACGGCAGCCGTCGCCGAGGAGTACGGCATCGGTCATCACGGCACCGATCTCGCCGACGCGCTCGCCATCGACGACGTCGACGCGGTCATCCTCGCCACGCCGACGCAGATGCACGCGGCGCAGGCGATCGCCTGCATGGAGGCCGGCAAGCACGTCGAGGTCGAGATCCCGTTGGCCGACTCCCTGGCCGACGCCCTGGCGGTGTCGGCGACCCAGGAACGGACCGGTCTCGTCGCCATGGTCGGTCACACCCGCCGGTTCAACCCGTCGCACCAGTGGGTCAGGCACAAGATCGAAGCGGGCGAGTTCCGCATCCAGCAGATGGACGTGCAGACGTACTTCTTCCGCCGAACCAACACCAACGCCCTCGGCGAGCCCCGCAGCTGGACGGACCATCTCCTGTGGCACCACGCCGCCCACACCGTCGACCTGTTCGGCTATCAGACCGGCGAGGAGATCGTCGCCGCCAACGTGCTCGACGGCCCCCACCATCCGGAGCTCGGCATCGCCATGGACATGTCGATCCAGATGAAGACGAGCGGCGGGTCGCTGCTCACCCTGTCGCTGTCGTTCAACAACGACGGTCCACTCGGTACCTTCTTCCGCTACATCGGCGACACCGGGACCTACCTCGCCCGCTACGACGACCTCGTCACCGGTCGCGACGAGGTCATCGACGTCTCGAAGGTCGACGTGTCGATGAACGGCATCGAGCTGCAGGATCGTGAGTTCATCGCCGCCATCCGCGAGGGACGAGAGCCCAACAGCTCGGTCCGCCAGGTGATGAGCTGCTACGAATGGCTCCACGAGCTGGAGCAGCAGCTCGGCGGCTGACCGCCGCCTGCGCCACGAACGCCGAGGCCGGGCGGGACGCGAGGCCAGGCGGGACACGAGGCCAGGCGGGGCGCGAGGTCGGGCCGGTCGCAGGCTCCGGTCGCGGTCAGGACCCGCCCGGCAACGCGACGACGAACGACTCCCACGGCCGGAGCATCGACGGGTCGTTGCCCCGGTTGGTGGCGAGGAGCGTTCGGCCCCGGCCGTGCGCTGGCAGCCCGTCGGTCGGCAGGCGCGCCGGCGACGAGGACACGTTGGCCACGACGAGGATCGTGTCCCGATCGGTCGAGCGGGTGAAGGCCCAGATCGCCCGGTGGTACTCGAGCAGGAGCTGGAAGTCCCCGTCGGTCAGGCTCGGGTGGCGGGCCCGGAGGTCGATGAGGCTCCGGTAGTGGTGCAGGATCGAATCGGGGTCAGCGGTGGCCGCCTCGACGTTGATGGCGACGTGGTTCGGGTCGACGGGCAGCCAGGGCCGCCCGGTGGTGAAGCCGGCGTGATCGGCGGCGCTCCAGTGCATCGGTGTCCGTGCGTGGTCGCGGCTGGTCGATGCCAGCGTCCGGGCGATCTCGGTCGGGTCGGTGCCGGCGGCGAGCGCCTCGGCGCGATAGTTGGCCGACTCGATGTCCACGTAGCTGTCGATGCTCGGGAAGGCGACGTTGGTCATCCCGATCTCGTCGCCCTGGTAGATGAACGGGGTCCCGCGGTGGCAGAGCAGCACGGTGGCCAGGGTCTTGGCGCTGTTGACGCGGTGCGGGTCGGTGTCGTCGCCGAAACGGGAGACCGACCGGGGCTGGTCGTGGTTGCCGAGGTAGAGAGAGTTCCAGCCGACGCCGGCGAGGCCGTCCTGCCAGCGGGCCAGCGACCGCTTCACCTCCGCCAGGTCGATCGGCCGAGCGTCCCACTTCGTTCCACCGTCGAGATGCCCGATCTCGACGTGCTCGAAGCCGAAGGCCATGGAGAGCTCTCGGCGGGTCGGGTCGCTGACCCGCGCCGCGACCTCGACGGTCAGCTCGGGCATCTCACCGATGGTGACCAGGCCCCGCTCGTCGAAGCCGACGGCCCCGTGCATCTCGGCGAGGAACTCGTGCAAGCGGGTCCCGTTGGCGAAGGCGGACACGGCGCTCCCCGAGGCCGGTCCTGACCGGCCAGCGACGAAGTCGCTCGGCTTGGCGATGAGGTTGATGACGTCGAAGCGGAAGCCATCGACCCCGCGGTCGGCCCACCACCGCAACATGTCGTACACGGCCTCCCGCACCGCCGGCTCCTCCCAGTTCAGGTCGGGTTGGCTCGGGGCGAAACTGTGGAGGTAGTAGGCGCCGCTGTCCTCGTCGAAGGTCCACGCCGGGCCACCGAAGGTGGCGGTCCAGTCGTTCGGCTCGGCCCCCGGTTCGCCGCCGACGGTGCCAGGCCGAGGTGGCCGCCAGTGGTACCAGT
The DNA here is from genome assembly GCA_039195375.1 of Actinomycetota bacterium. Taxonomy (GTDB): domain Bacteria; phylum Actinomycetota; class Acidimicrobiia; order Acidimicrobiales; family SZUA-35; genus JAHELU01. The sequence goes on along the minus strand of JBCCVL010000135.1, from coordinate 1,256 downwards.
TGCGTCGTTCGGCTCGTTGCGACGATCGGGAGTCGAGGAACCAGGGATGTCGGTCGGAGGTGTGGTTGACGACGATGTCGACGATGAGCCGGATCCCACGGCCGTGGAGCTGCTCGACCAGTTCGTCGAACTCGTCGAGCGTGCCGAAGAGCGGATCGATGGTCCGGTAGTCGCTCACGTCGTAGCCGTTGTCGACCTGGGGTGAGCGGCAGATGGGGGACAGCCAGACGGCGTCGACACCGAGGTGCTCGAGGTGGTCGATCCGGGCGAGGATCCCGCCGAGGTCGCCGACACCGTCGCCATCGCTGTCGGCGAACGACCGTGGGTAGATCTGGTACACGACGGCCCGCTTCCACCACCCGGGCGGCCGATGACCCGGACGGCTCAGACCGTTGGGGGATGGATCGGTCGAAACCTCCATCAGGCCCCGACGTGCCGCCGGGACGACGGGGTAAGCAGGCAGGCGAGGGCGACGGCGGCGAGCGTCGGCGCAACCGCCCTCGCCCCGTCGACGGTGAACAGGCCGACGACGAGCAGGGCGATCGACAGCACGTCGACGGCGACCAGCGCTCGCCAGGCCATCGCCTGACCCCGCAGGACGCCGACCCAGAGCACGGCGGCGACGACGATTCCCAGCCCCAGTCGCCCGGCCGATGTGAGGAGCGGCGCCGCGAACGACAGTGCCCGCAGCGCGCCGGAGAGCCACAGCGAGCCGGGGACGCGGAACGGCGCCGGCAGGTGCTCGTCGCTGTCGGTTCGCCCGTTGCTCGTGGCGTCTCGTCTGGCGGTGGAGGTCATCCCTTCACCGCTCCGGCGGTGAGCCCCCTGACGAAGTAGCGCTGGAGGGTGAAGAACACGACGAGCGGCACGAACATCGCCACGAACCCGCCAGCGGTCAGCAGGTGCCACTCCTGACCACGGTCGCCGATCAGCCGGACGAGCGCCTGCTGGATGATCTGGTTGTCCCGGTTGGAGCCGAGGAAGATCAGGGCGATGAGGAAGTCGTTCCAGACCCAGAGGAACTGCAGGATGGCGAAGGCGGCGATGATCGGCGTGCTCAACGGCATGATCCGCCGCCAGAAGATCTGGAAGTGTGAGGCGCCGTCGATGAGCGCCGACTCGATGATCGACTTCGGCAGCGACCCGACGTAGTTGCGGATCAGGTAGACGGCGAGGGGCATGGCGAACGCCGTGTGGGCCAGCCAGACGGCGGCGAAGGTGCCGGTCAGGTCGAAGGTGCCGTAGAGCCGGAGGAT
>JBCCVL010000134.1:0-17167 GCA_039195375.1 Actinomycetota bacterium | reverse complement strand
CGATCGAGTTGCCGAGGACCGCGTGGCCGGTTCCCGAGGAGGCGGTGACCACGAGGCCACCGGCGGCGCCCCGGCGGATCCGGTTGCCCTCGCCGGCGCCGGTCCCGCCGACGGTGGCACCGTCGGCGCCGGTCCCGATCTGGACGGCGGCGCCGGTGAACGACCACGTCTCGGTGTCGGTCGGGTCGGTCCCGATCGAGTTGCCCGTGACGACGGCGTCGTCGTGGTTCTCGATGAGGATGCCGTTGGTCGCCGGGCCGATGACGTTGTCGGTCACCTGGGCCCGGAGGCCGAAGCCGAGGACGATGCCGGCGTCGCCGTTGCCGATGGCGGTGGTGCCGTCGGAACCGACGCCGACGAGGTTGGCCCGGATGACCGGGTCGAGCATCGTGCCCGAGCCGACGACGATGCCGTCCCCGCCGTTACCGGAGGCCACGTTGGCCTCGGCTGCGGTCGGGCCGCCGATCCGGACCCGCGACGACGAGTTGACCACGACGATGCCGTCGAACTGGTTGCCCCGGTCGAGCAGACCGGTCGAGTCGGTGCCGACGTAGTTGCCGGTGATGACCGCATCGGTGGAGTCGTCGTAGAGAGCCATGCCCCAGTCGTTGGCCGAGACGACGTTGCGTTCGGCTGCCGTGGTGCCGCCGATGGTGAGCCCGACGGCGGTGTCGGTGTAGATCCCGTACCGGTTGCCCGCCGCGGTGGAACCGTCGACCGCGAGGCCGAGCACGTTGCCGGTGACGACGTGGTTGTCGGAGTCGCGGAGGTCGATGGCGACCTGGTCGAAGGAGTGGATCGTGAGGGCGTTGATCGTGGAGCCATCGGTGCCGGCCCCGAGCTGCAGGCCGTCGGCGCCGGCGCCGGCCGAGGTGCCGTCGATGACGACGACCGGCCGCGTCGCATGGCCGGCCTGGGTGCCGCCGTCGATCGTCAGCTGCTGGGTCAGCACCGGGTACGGGCTGGTCGGCATCAGGGTGAAGGCGGTCGGTCCGGTCGAGGCGTTCGGATCCGAGGTCGGGATGTCGAAGCCGATCGTCGTGCCTTTGCCGCCGGCACCGTTGATCTCCTCGATGGCGGCCCGCAGCGTGCACTCGGGGTCGCCCTCCGAGTTCGTCCCACCGGTGTCGCAGACCCCGTCGCCCGGTGTGGCGTCCGTGGCGTCGCCGGTCGAGTTGACGTCGAGATCGGGCACGACGACGTTGATCGTCGAGGAGAACTCGGAGGTGGCACCGTAGGTTCCCCCGCCCAGGTCCTTGGTCGCCGTTGCGGTGATGGTCTGGCCGATCGAGCCGGCGAAGCTGGTCGAGAACGCCTCGACCCCGGAGCCGGTGTGGGTGCCGTTGGCGGCGTGGACGAAGGTCTCACCCTCGCCGTTGCCGGACGGGTCACCGCCGGACGGGTTGGCGAAGAACTCGATCCGGTAGTCGCCGGCCGGGGCGTCGAGCTCGAAGTCGACCGTCACGGTTCCGGCGGCGATGGTGGCCGCCGTCAGCACGGGGAAGTTGAGCAGGTCGTTGGCTCCGCTGTCGCCGTCGCCGGCGTCGTTGGCCGTCACCCCGTCGGTGGCGAGGTCGATGGCCAGACCACCGGAGCCGACGATCGAGTTGCCGAGGATCGTGGTCGTCCCGGTGGCCGCGGCGTCGACCTCGATGGCCCCGGCGGTGGCGTTGCGGACCGTGTTGTCGTCGCCGGCCCCGGTCCCGCCGAGGCGGACGCTGGCGCCGCCGGCCACCACGAGGGCCTCCTCGACCGGGAGCGATGCGGTGAGGCCCGGGTCGGTGCCGAAGACGTTGCCGGTGATGACGGCGGTGGTGCTGCCGCTGGCCCGGATGGCGCCGACGGCGAGGTTGCCGAACTGGTTGTCGGTGACGACGGTGTCGGTCGAGCTGCCGTTGAGCAACAGGCCGTAATCGGTGGCGGTGCCGAGCGGCGTGGTCCCGTCGGCGGCCACCCCGAAGTGGTTGTGCTCGACCACGGTGCCGGCCGACGAGCCACCGATGTCGAGGCCCTCGGCCGATCCGGCGGCGAAGACGTTGCCATCGGCATCGGTCGGCCCGCCGATGACGGCATCGTCGGCGTCCACCTGGACGACCTGGTTGTTGGCGGTCTGGGTTGCGTTCTCGACGACGACGCCGATCGGTGTCACGTTGAACCGGTTGCCGCGGAGGGTGGCACGGTCGGCGCCGACGTGGACGGCCTCGTCGGCCCAGCCGTAGATCGAGAGGCCGCGGACGACGGTGTCGGTCCCGCTGATGTCGAGCCCGTCGTCACCGGCATCCGGTCCGGGTGTGTAGCCGGTGCCGGCGAGGCCGATGACCGGCTCGACCGTCCAGCCCGGTTGGGTGGTGGCATCGATCGTGACCGTGTCGGTCAGGTCGGCGAGCGGACCGGCGGCGGGGGTGATGGTCCACACGCCCGACGAGTGGTTGGCGTCCGAGGTCGGGATGTCGAAGCCGATCGAGGCCAGCACCGAGGCGTTCGCCTCCTCGATTGCGGCCCGCAGCGTGCACTCCGGGTCGCCATCGGCGTTGTTCCCGCCGGTGTCGCACGACCCGTCACCGACGATCGCATCACCGGTGTCGCCGGTCGAGTTCACCGTCAACGACCCGTCGTTGACCACGAAGCTGTTCGAGAACTCCGAGGTCTCGGCGAAACCGGCGCCCTGCTTGCGGGTCGCCGTCGCCGTCACGATGTCGCCGAGCGCACCCGAGTAGCCGAACGTCGATCCCGTGACCGACCCGGCCACATCGGTCGACCCGAGCAACGTCTCGCCCTCACCGAAGCCAGACGGGTCGGCCCCGGACGGGTTGGCGAAGAACTCGATCCGGTAGCCGTCACCGTTGACCGGCACGTCGAGATCAAACGTCACCGTCACCGTCCCGCCCGACTCGGTGGCGTTCGTCAGCACCGGGACGTTCAGGAGACCGTTCGGACCCGCGTCACCATCACCGGCGTCGTTCACCGTCACGCCGTCGTCCTCCAGGTCGATGCCGAGGCCGCCAGAGCCGATGATCGAGTTGCCGAGGATGCTGAGCGTCGCACCGGGGTCGTCGGCGTTGACGGCGTCGATGTTGGCGCCGGTCACCGTATTGCCCTCGCCGGCGCCGGTGCCGCCGAACCGGGCCGGCCCGGTCGACCCGACCCACAGCGCGCGTTGCACCGGTGCCGCACCGCCGCTCTCGTCGAGGCCGAACACGTTGCCGGTGATCACGGCGGTCCCCGTGGCGTAGTGGTCGATGGCGGCCTGGCCGGTGTAGGCGAAGCGGTTGCCGTCGATGACCACGCCGGTGGCCGAGTTCTGGGTCCGGACGCCGTTGCTGGTCGGCGAGGTCGAGGTCACACCGTCGCCGGCGAGGCCGAACACGTTGCCGAGCACCTGGGTGTCGGTGGTCGTGTCCCGGATCAGCACGCCGTCGTCGTTGGCCGCCGCGAACCGGTTGGCGTCGGCCGCCGTGGCCCCGCCGACGATGGTCCCGTCAGCGGTGGCGGCGATCACCAGGTCGGTCCCACCGTTGGCGGCCAGGGCGCCGCTCGGGTCGACGCCGAACCAGTTTGCCGCGAACGTGACGTCGTCGACGGCGGTCTCGGCGCCGTCGTCCGGCCAGTTGGTGATCGCCAGGCTGCGCACGGTCATGCCGGCGCCGGCGACGGTGAGACCGTCTTCGGTTCCCGAGAAACTGGAGCCGTCGAGCTCGATGACCGGGTCGTCGACCCAACCGGTCTGGGTGCTGGCGTCGACCGAGGTGGCGCCGGTGACGTCCGGCAGGGCCGAGCCGGTCGGCTGGATGGTCCAGCGGGCCGGCGGACCGGCGGTGTAGCCACCGTCGCTGGTGGGGATGTCGAAACGGATCGAGGCCAGGACCGAGGCGTTGGCCTCCTCGATGGCGGCCCGCAGCGTGCACTCGGGATCGCCATCGGCGTTGGTGCCGCCGGTGTCGCAGGCACCGTCGCCGGCCACCGCATCGCCGGCGTCACCGGTCGAGTTGACCGTCGCCGTGCCGTCGTTGGCCACGAGGCTGTTGGAGAATTCCGAGGTCGACCCGAACCCGGCACCCGACTTCACGGTCGCCGTCGCCGTCACCACATCGCCGAGCGCTCCCGTGAAGTCGAACGTCGAGCCGATCACCGACCCGGCCACGTCGGTCGACCCGAGGTACGTCTCGCCCTCCCCGCGGCCGGAGGGGTCACCTCCGGAGGGGTTGGAGAAGAACTCGATCCGGTACCCGTCGCCGTTGACCGGCAGGTCCAGGTCGTAGGTGACGGTCACCGTCCCGCCTGATTCGGTTACGTTCGTCAGCACCGGGACGTTCAGCAGGTCGTTTGCCCCGGTGTCGCCGTCGCCGGCGTCGTTGGCCGTGGCCCCGGCGCCGTCCTCGGTCCCGCCGCTGAGATCGATGCCGAGCCCACCGTTGCCCAGGATCGTGTTGCCGAGCACGGCGCTGCCGGTGCCGGTCTCGACGACGACACCGTCGCCGGTGTTGTCGGCGATCAGGTTGGCCTGGGCGGTGGTGGTGCCGCCGATCCGGTTGTCGTTGCTTGACCCGGCCAGGTGGATGCCGGCGGCGTTGGCCGCTGCGGTGGTCCCGTCGGGTCGGCGTCCGATCGTGTTGCCCTCGACGACCGCCTGGTCCGAGCTCCAGAGAGAGATGCCGGCCTGGGTGGCGCCGACGATGACGTTCCCGTCGTTGGCGCCGGTTCCACCGACCACCGCCGAGTCGGCCGAGTTGACCAGCCGCACACCGTACTCGGGGGCGACGGTCCACGTCGTGGTGCCGTCGGCCCGGACGCCGATCCAGTTGGCGACGATGGTGGCGCCGGGGTCCTGGACCGAGATCGGTCTGGTGTAGTCGCCGATGCTGAAGCCGGCGATCAGCGAACCGGTGCCCTGGAGCAGGTGCAGCCCGAGCGAGGTGGTGGTGGCCGAACCGTCGATCTCGACGATCGGCGTGCCCGACCAGCCGGTCTGGGTCCTGGCGTCGATCGAGACCGTCTGGGTGACGTCGTCGTAGGCCGACGTCGGCTGGATGGTCCAGACCCCACCGCTGTGCCCGGGGTCGCTGGTCGGGACGTCGAAGCGGATGGTGTCGACGACCGAGGCGTTGCTCTCCTCGATGGCCGCCCGCAAGGTGCACTCGGGGTCACCCTCGCTGTTCGTGCCGCCGGTGTCACATGCGCCGTCGCCGACGATGGCGTCGCCGGCGTCGCCGGTCGAGTTGACCGTCGCCGTGCCGTCGTTGACCACGAAGCTGTTCGAGAACTCCGATGTCGACAGGAACCCGGCGCCGCTCTTCACGGTCGCGGTTGCGGTCACCACGTCGCCGGGCGCACCGGCGTAGGCGAACGTCGAGCCCGTGACCGATCCGGCCACGTCGGCCGAGCCGATCGGCACCTCGCCCTCACCGCGGCCGGACGGGTCGCCGCCGGCCGGGTTGGTGAAGAACTCGATCCGGTAGCCGTCGCCGTTGACCGGCACGTCCACGTCGTAGGTGACGGTCACCGTCCCGCCGGACTCGGTTGCATTGGTGAGCACCGGGGCGTTGAGCAGCCCGTTGACGCCACCGTCCGGGTCACCGGCGTCGTTGGCGGTCACACCGTCGTCACCGAGGTCGATGCCGAGGCCGACGTTGAAGGCGATCCGGTTGTCGATGACCGAGGCGTTGTCGGCGAGCGACGTCATGGCAACACCGTCGCCGTCGTTCCCCAGGTCGGTGCCGTCGGTGGCCACACCGATTCGGTTGTTGCGGACCGTTGCCCCGAAGACCGAGCGGAGCTCGAGGCCGTGGCCACCGTTGCCGGCGATCACGTTGCCGGCGGCGGTCGTCGCCCCGCCGACCACGACGCCATCGGCGCCGGAGACCAACAGACCGACCCCGCCGTTGCCAAGGTCGACGAGCCCGGTCGGGTCGGTGCCGATCCGGTTGCCGACCACGGTGGAGCCACCGGCCGATGCGGGAGCGACGGTCAGCCCGTCGCTGGTGTTGCCCGAGATCGTGTTGGCCTCACCGGCACCGGTCCCACCGACGGTCGACGGCGACTGCAGCGACACGCCGTCGGCGTTGGCGACCGCGGCGCTGCCAGCGGCGTCGAGGCCGACGATGTTGCCAATGAGCACCGGATTCACCACCGTGCTCCCGGTGCGAACGCCGAATCCGGTGTTGCCCGAGACGACGTTGTCCCGGATCGTGACGTTGGTCGTCGTGCCGCCGAGGTCGACGCCGTCGACGTTGGCCAGCGCCGCCGTGCCAGCGGCGTCGGTCCCGATGCGGTTGTCAGCGATGACCAGCCCGGTCGAGTCACTTGCTGCGATCCCGTCGCCGTTGCCCGAGATCAGGTTCCCCCGCACGGTCGTGTCGGTGTCACCGTCGAGGAGGATCCCGGCGGTCGAGTTCGGGACCGCAGCCGTGCCGGCGACATCGGTGCCGATGTGGTTGCGCTCGATGACGGTCCGCTGCGAACCGGCGACCTCGACGCCGATGCCCGAATTGGTCGACAACACGTTGCGGTCGGCGTCGGCTGCGCCGCCGATCGTGTTGTCGTCGCCGGCGACGAGGACGGCGATGTCGATGTCGCCTGACGACGTCGCCCCGTCGGCTCCGAGGCCGAGGAACGAGCAACGGATCGTGTTGCCATCGGAGGCGAGGCGGATGGCGCGGGCGCTGAACCGGTCGATGGCGAGACCGACAATGGTCGACGAGCCACCGGACAGGACCAGTCCTTCGGCGCCGCCGAGGGCGCCGTCGATGGCGATGGCAATGGTGTGCACGCCGCCGGCGGCGCAACTGGCCCCGGTCTGGGTCGAGCCGTCGATCGTGATGGGAGCGGTGACCGTCGGCAGGGACGACCCGGGGGCGATGGTCCACACGCCGGCCGAGTGGCCGGTGTCGGTCGCGGGGATGGCGAACTGCATGGTGTCGTTGTTGGAGGCGTTGACCTCCTGGATGGCCGCCCGCAGCGTGCACTCGGGATCGCCACCGGCGTTGGTCCCGCCGGTGTCGCACACCCCGTTGCCGACCACGGCGTCGCCGCTGTCGCCGGTGGAGTTGACGGTCAGGCTGCCGTCGTTGGCCACGAAGCTGTTGGAGAACTCCGACGTCTGGGCGAAGCCTGCGCCCTGCTTGCGGGTCACCGTTGCGGTGACCACGTCGCCGAGGGCTCCGGCGTAGTCGAACGTGACCCCACTGACCGAGCCGGCGACGTCGGCCGACCCGAGGTAGGTCTCGCCCTCGCCGTTGCCCGAGGCGTCGGCACCCGATGGGTTCGAGAAGAACTCGATCCGGTACCCGTCGCCGTTGACCGGGACGTCGAGGTCGTAGGTGATCGTGACCGTCCCACCCGACTCGGTCGCGCTCGAGATGACCGGGTAGTTCAACAGGTCGTTGGGGCCGGCGTCGCCGTCACCGGCGTCGTTGGCCGTCACGCCGTCCTCGTTGAGATCGATGCCGAGCTGGGCCGAGACGGCGATCGAGTTGCCGAGCACGGTGATCGCCCCGGTGGCCGAGCCGCTCAGCTGGATGGCGTTCGAGCTGGCGTTGCGGACCGTGTTGCCGTCGCCGGCGCCGGTGCCACCGAACGTGAGCGTACCCGCCGTGTCGGTCCAGATGGCCTGGCCGAGCGGGGCCGAGCCACTCGTGTCGTCGAGCCCGAACGTGTTGCCGGTGATGACGGTGCCGGTCGAGGTCGAGCGCTGGATGATGGCCGCGTTCGGGAAGTTGCCGAACCGGTTGTCGCGGATCGTCGTGCTGTTGGCATCGGTGATGCTGATGGCCTCGCCCGCCGGTCCCAGGTCCGTCGTCCCGTCTGCCCCGATCCCGAACCGGTTGTTGGCGATGTCGGTGGCGACGGCGGTCTGGTCGAGCAGGATGGCGTCGTCGGCGCCGCCGGCGGCGAACACGTTCCCGTCGGTTGCGCTGTTCCCACCGACGACGACCCCGTTGGCCGCGTTGTAGATCACGAGGTCGCTCGAGCCGTTGGCCGCCGCCGTGCCGCTCGGGTCGACACCGAACCAGTTGGCGGCGAAGGTGACCGTGTCGGAGCCGGTGTGGGCCCCGTCGTCCGGCCAGTTGGTGAAGGACAGGCCACGAACCGCCATGCCGGGCTGCGCGGCCCAGATGCCGTCTTCTCCGCCCCCGAGGTTGGCGCCGTCGAGCTGGACGAGCGGCTGATCGATCCAGCCGGGCTGGGTGGTGGCGTCGATCCGCTCGGCGCCGGTGACGATGCCGTACTCCGTCGAAGTGGGTGAAATGACCCAGTAAGACGGGGACCCGGCGACGTAGTTGGCGTCGGTGGTGCGAAGGTCGAACTCGATCTCCGACACGGCGGCGGAGGCGTTGGCCTCTGCGATGGCGGCCCGCAGGGTGCACTCCGGGTCGCCGTCGGCGTTCGTCCCGCCGGTGTTGCAGACGCCGTCGCCGGGGTCGGTATCGCCGGCATCGCCGGTCGAGTTGACGTCGACGATGATGCTGGCCGAGCCCGAGAACTCGGAGGTCACGCCGTAGTTGCCGCCGCCGAGGTCCTCGGTCGCAGTGGCGGCGAGGACGGTGGCCCTGGTCCCGGTCAGGGCGGTCGTGAACGATTCGGCCCCGGAGCCGGTGTGGGTGATCGACTGGGTGTGGGCGAGGACCTCGCCCTCGCCGTGACCGGAGTCGTCGGCGGTGGCATTGGTGAAGAACTCGATCCGGTAGTCACCGGCGGGCGCGTCGAGGTCGTAGTCGACGGTGAGGGTGCCGCCGGACTCCGAGAGGTCGGTGACCACCGGGAAGTTGAGGAGGCCGTTGTGGCCGCCGTCGGCGTCGCCGGCGTCGTTCGCGGTCAGGCCGTCGTTGTCGAGGTCGAAGGCCAGGCCGCTGCTGGCTGCGATCGTGTTGCCGAGCAACGTGACCGACGCCGTTCCGGTCCCGAAGACGTCGACGCCCCCGGTGTTGGCGATCGTGTTGCCGTCACCGGCGCCGGTGCCGCCGACGAGGATGCCGGTTCCCCCGTTCTGGACCTCGATGGCCGACTCGGTGGTCGGGTGGGCGACGGTCCCGGCCGAGTTGGTCCCGATCGTGTTGCCCTGGATCGTGACCGTGTCGGTCCCGATGTTGAGGTCGATGCCGTCCGAGGCGGCGTTGCCGACGAGGTTGTCGACGATCGTGAGCCCGTCGGCCCCGCCGGAGGCGACGATGCCGTCGCCACCGATGGCCAGCGCAGATGCGCCGTCGAGGGAGATGCCGATCCGGTTGCCCTCGATCACGGCCCCGTCGGACGTCTCGCCCTCGATGCCGATGCCGTCGTCGCCCGTGCCGCCGATGACGTTGCCGGCTCCGGCGGCCGAGCCACCGATCACGAGGTTGGTCACGCCGTTCTCGGCCCGGATGCCGTCATAGGTCGTGCCCAGTGAGGCGTTACCGGTGATGTCGACGCCGATGTGGTTGCCCTGGATCGTGACGTCGTCGACGCCGCCGGTCCCGTCGAGGACGATGCCGTTGTCGCCACCGGCGATGACGTTGCCGACGTTGGTGCCGGTGCCACCGATCGTGATCGAGCTGCCGCCACCGACGAAGACGACCGATGCGGCCGAGGTGAAGGGCGCCGTCGTACCGGCAACGTCGACCCCGAGGTGGTTCCCGGCGATGAGGTGCCCGGAGCCGCTGCGGATGTCGACGATGTTCCCCGGGGCGTCGACGATGGCGAGGCTGCGAACGGTGACGGCACCGGTCGTCGGGTCGATCCGGAGGCCGTCGGTACCGGCCGCCGTGCCACTTGCGTCGACGGCGACAACGGGCGTTCCCGCTGACGACGACCAGCCAGGCTGGGTGGTGGCGTCGATGCTGACGGCGGCATCGATGGAGGGCAGGCCGCTGGCCACGGTGATGCTCCACAAACCGGCCGAGTGCCCGGTCTCGGTGGCGGGCAGGTTGAACTCAATGGCCCGAACGTCGGCCGAGGCATTGGCCTCGCCGATGGCGGCCCGCAGCGTGCACTCGGTGGCGCCCTGTGAGTTGGTGCCGCCGGTGTCACATGCGCTGTCGCCAAGATTGCTGTCGGCCCCGTCCTCGGTCGAGTTGACGGTGATCGTGCGCCCGCCGATCAGGTAGGCGGCCGAGAACTCCGAGGTGGCGCCGTAGGTGCCGCCACCGAGGTCCTGGGTGGCGGTGGCCGTGATGGCGACGCCGTCCGACCCGGTGTACGAGGTCGAGAAGTCCTCCGAGCCCGAGCCGGTCTGGGTGATCGAGTGGGCGTGGACGAACGTCTCGCCCTCGCCGTGGTTGCTCGGGTCGGCGCCCGAGGGATTCTCGAAGAATTCGATGCGGTAGTTCCCGGCCGGAGCGTCGAGCCGGTAGTCGACAGAGACGGTGCCGCCGGACTCGTCGGCGACCATGACGACCGGGAAGTTCAGGAGGTCGTTGGCTCCACTGTCGGCGTCACCGGCGTCATTTGTGGTGACCCCGTCGGGGGCGTTCGTCGGACTGAGGTCGATCGCCAGGCCGGCGCCATCGGAGAACGGCGTGTTTCCCGAGATGGTATTCCCGAGGATGGCGTTGCCCGATCCACCATCGACGTTGATGCCGGTCCCGCTTCCGCTGATGACGTTGATCGAACCGGCCACCGTGCCACCTATTCGATTGTTGTCACTCCTGATGATGAGGTTCTCGGCGTGCGAGCCCAACGGCGAGCTGAGGGTCGCATCGAGTCCGAACACATTGCCTTCGAACACGTTCCCGTCGCCCGACACGAAGAGGGCGGCGCCGTGACCGGCGATCAGGTTCCGATCGGCGGCGAGGGTCCCACCGATCTGGTGCGAGTCGCCGAACAGGGACATGACGTTGTTGGTTCCGGCACGGGCCACGGTTCCAGAAGCGTCGGTTCCGAAGTAGCTGCCCGTGACGCTGACCCCGTTCGCCGAACCGGAGACGAGCCCGTTGCCGGTGTTGACAGTCACGCCGTGTAGCCGGCTCCCGGCGGCGCCGCTGCCGAACGAGAACAGGGCGACCGATGCCGTCGAACCGCGAATCTCGATCGCCTGTGTTCCGTTCAAGGCGGCAGGGGCTACCGCCGTATTGGCAACGAAGCCGGGCTGGCCCGACCCGTCGATATCGAGCTGGGTGGAGATCCAGGGCAGGTCCGTCGCCGCTTCAATGGTCCAGACCCCGCTCGAGTGGTTCGGGTCGCTGGTCGGGATGGCGAAGTTGATGGTCGTCAGCGCCGAGGCGTTGGCCTCCTCGATGGCGGCTCGCAGGGTGCACTCGTCGTCGCCGTCGGCATTGGTGCCGCCGGTGTCGCAGCGGGCGTCGCCAGGGTTGGCGTCGGCACCGTCGCCGGTCGAGTTGACCACCGCCACCGACACCGTGGCCAGGTCCAGGACGTACACGGCGCCCCGTTCAGTTCCGCCGTCGTCGTCGTTTGGGGCGCCGACGACGAGGCCGACCGTCCCATCCTCGTCGAGGTCGCCGACCGTACCGACTGCGGTGCCGAAGAAGTCGCTGTCGTCGAGGGTGGAGGTCAGCCCGCCCGCGGTGTCGGAGATCTTCTGCCCACCCTTCACCGAGCCGTTTGCGTTCAGGAACAGCACGTGCACCGCACCCCGACCCGGCCCGCCGTCGTCGTTGCCGAAGGCGCCGGCGACGAGGTCGGCCACACCGTCGCCGTCGATGTCGCCGGTCCCGGTCACCCCGGTGCCGAGGTAGTCGTTGTCGTCGAGGGCGGCCCCGAGCCCGCCAGCGGTGTCGGAGATCTTCTGCTCCGCCTTGACCGTGCCGTTTGCGTTCAGGAACAGCACGTGCACCGCTCCCCGGTTCGAGCCGCCGTCGTCGTCGTAGAGGGCACCGACGGCCAGTTCGGGGATGGTGTCGCCGTCGAGGTCGCCGAGCGAGGCCAGTGACCGGCCGAAGTAGTCGCCGTCGTCGAGGGTGGCGGTGAGGCCCCCGGCGGTGCTCGAGATCTTCTGCTCGCCCTTCACCGTGCCGTCGGCGTTCAGGAACAGCACGTGGACCGCACCCCGGCCGCTACCGCCGTCGTCGTCCTGGTTGGCTCCGACTGCGATGTCGACGATGCCGTCACCGTCGAGGTCGCCGAGGCCGGCGACGGCCATGCCGAAGCCGTCGAAGTCGTCGAGCGTGGCCGCCAAGCCGCCATCGGTGTCGGAGATCTTCTGGCTGGCCCGCACCGTCCCGTCGGTGTTCAGGAACAACACGTGAACCGCGCCTCGTCCGGTCCCGCCGTCGTCATCGCCGGTGGCTCCGACGGCCAGGTCCGGTGTGCCGTCGCCGTCGAGGTCGCCGATGCCGCCGACCCGACCGAAGCCGTCGAGATCATCGAGGGCCGGTCCCCCGCCGGCGGTGCTCGAGATCTTCTGCTCGCCCTTGACGGTCCCGTCGGCGTTCAGGAACAGGACGTAGGCCGCACCCCGACCGCTCCCGCCGTCACCGTCGACGATGGCACCGACGGCGATGTCGACCACGCCGTCACCGTCGACGTCGCCGACCGAGGCCACCGACCCACCGAAGAGGTCGGCGTCGGCCAGGCCGGCGGCCAGCCCGCCGCTGGTGTCGGAGATCTTCTGCTCGGTGGCCACCGAGCCGTCGGAGGCGACGGTGACGGGGAGGTCGAGGTAGTCGGGTTGGCCGTCGCGGTCGGTGTCGCGGGCGTCTCGGGGGTCGCCGTCGCCGTTTGGGTCGGCGTTCTCGGCGCTGGTCGCCGTGCCGTCGCCGTCGTCGTCGGCGTCGAGATGGTTGACGGTGGTGTCACCGTCGGTGTCGGGTCCCGGAGTGGTCGACGGGTCACCGTCGCCGTCGGTGTCGGCGTCCTCCTCGTCGTCGCACAGGCCGTCGCCGTCGGCGTCGCCGACGCAGCGGGCCCAGCTGAACTCCGACGTTGAGCCGAAGTCGCCGGCGCCGAGGTCGACGGTCGCGGTGGCGGCCACGTAGTGGTCGCCGAGGTCGGTGATCGTGGCCGAGAACGACTCGACACCGGAGCCGGTGTGGGTCACCGAGGTGGCGCCGAGGAAGGCGTCGCCCGCGCCGTAGCCGGTCGGGGGTGCGCCGCTGGCGTCGTTGCCGAAGAATTCGATGCGGTAGGTCCCGGCGGGGACGTCGAGGTCGACGTCGACGTCGGTGTTGCCGCCAGATGGCACCGCCGAGGTGATGACCGGGTGGTTGAGCAGATCGTTGTCACCGGTGTCGCCGTCGCCGGCGTCGTTGGCGTTCGGTCCGATCGGGTTGATATCGAGGGAGAGCTCGCTGCCGTCGACCAGACGGCTACCCAGCACGGCGTTGCCGGTCCCGTTGCTGATCAGCAGGGCCGGCATCGTGTTGGTGCCGTCGGCCACGACGACGTTGCCCTCGCCGGCGCCGGTCCCGCCGAAGGTGTTGTCGCTGCCTTCGATGTCGACGAGGTCTCGGCGGGCCTCGGCGCTCGGCGTGCCGTCTGGCCGGACGCCGAACGAGCCGGCCCGGACGGTGTTGCGGTCGCCGATGATGCTGAGCATGTCGTCGAGGCCGGCGCTCACGACCACCCCGGCGCCGACGGTGCCGATCACGTTGTCGTTGCCGGCGACGGCGATCGGCACGCTGTTGTAGCCGACCAGCTCCTCGCTGCCGGTGACCTGGGCGCCGATCCAGACGTTCTGGATCGTGTTGGTGTCGGAGCCGACCCGCAGGCCGTTGGGGCCGTAGCCGTTGCCGACCAGCACCCGGTCGGCGGGATCGGGCCCGCCGATGGTGTTGCCGTCGGCGCCGCTGGCCACGACGATGCCATCGTCACCCCAGCCGTTGGTGACGCCGACGGGCCCGGTCAGCACCCACGAACCTTCGACGGTGTGCCCGCCGCTGCCCTGGAGGGTGACGACGGCGGCGCTGGTGCTGCCGCCGGACAGGTTGAGCCCCCGGATCGTCGAGCCCGAGCCGCCGACCACCAGCAGCGTGGCGCTGTCGCCGCTGACCACGACGGGGAGCGCAGCGTCGACGGCGGCGCCCCCGGTGGCGGTGTTGGCCTGCCAGCCAGGTTGGCTGGTGCCGTCGATGGTGACCGCCGCAGTGATGGTCGGGAGAGCACCGGTGACCGGGATGTTCCACCAGGAGAAGGGATTCACCGGGTAGTCGGGGTCGAAGTCGGTGATCGAACCGTCGGCCAGGGTGGTGACCACCGGGGTGCCGAGGGAGTCGGCCGTCGAGTCGTCCTGGTAGTACCGGTGGTTCGGGTCCGAGTCGGGTATGGCGAAGTCGATCGTGTCGATCTCGGCGTTGGCGTTGGACTCCTGGATGGCGGCCCGCAGCGTGCACTCGTCGGCCCCGGCCGAGTTGGTGCCACCGGTGTCACACCGGCCGTCGCCGGCCACGGCGTCGGCCCCGTCACCGGTTGAGTTCACCGTGACCGAGCCGTCGTTGACCGCGTAGGCGAACGAGAATTCCGAGGTGACGTCGAAGCCGGCCCCGGCCTTGACGGTCGTGGTCGCTGTGACGAGATCACCGAGCGCGCCCGAGTAGTCGAACGTGTAGCCCGTGCCGGTGCCGGCGACGTCGGTCGAGCCGAGGTAGGTCTCACCCTCGCCGTAGCCGGTCGGGTCCGCTCCCGAGGGGTTCGAGAAGAACTCGATCCGGTACCCGTCACCGTTGACCGGCACATCGAGGTCGAAGGTGACCGTCACCGTCCCGCCCGACTCCGTCGCCGAGGTGACCACCGGGAAGTTGAGCAGGTCGTTGGCCCCCGTATCGGCGTCGCCGGCGTCGTTTGGCGTGACGCCGTCGTTGCTCAGGCGGATGCCGAGACCACCGTTGCCGGCGATCGAGTTGCCGAGGATCGTCATCCTCGAGGTGCTCAACCGCGAGATCACCCCGCCGCCTGTTGCGTTGCGGACCGTGTTGCCATCGCCAACCCCGGTGCCACCGAACGTGACCAGGCCGGTGCCGACGTCGTAGACGGCATTGTCGCCGATCGAGCCGTCGCCGCCGAGCTCGTCGAGACCGAAGACGTTGCCGGTGAACGTGCTGGTCCCGCTCGTACCGATCCACACCGCCGAGATACCGGACGGGCTGTAGGGGAAGTGGTTGTCGGTGACGACGAGGCCGGTCGACGAGTCGGCGATCGTCAACAGGTCGTTCGGCGGCGTGCTGGAGGTGACCCCGTCACCGAGCACGCCGAACGAGTTGCCCTCGACCCGGGTCCCCGAGGTGGTCCCCTCGATGCGGATGCCGTCGCCGCCGGTTCCGCCGAAGCGGTTGCCGTCGTTTGCTCCCGAGCCGCCGATCACGGCGTTGGCCCCGGCCGACACCAGGAGATCCGTGGTTCCGATCGGTGAGCGGGTGCCGTCGGCGGCGATGCCGAACCAATTCCCGGCGACGGTGACGCCGTCGACCGAGACGACGATGCCGTCGTCGGGCCAGTCGATCACGGCCAGGCCACGGACGACCGTGTTGGCGGCCTGGATGTCGAGGCCGTCCTCGGTCGTCGCCCCGGCCCGGCTGGTGCCGTCGAGGTTGATGATCGGCTGGTCGACCCAGCCGGTCTGGGTGGTGGCGTCGATCGTGACGGTTGCCGTCACCGCGGGGAGGGCGGCGCTGCCCGGCTCGATCGTCCAGACGTTCGGGCTGCCGGCGGTGTAACCCGGGTCGCTTGGTGGGATGGTGACGTCGATCGAGGTGATCTGGGCCGTGGCGTTGGCCTCTTCGATGGCGGCCCGCAGCGTGCACTCGTCGTCGCCGTCGGAGTTGGTGCCACCCGTGTCACAGGCCCCGTTGCCGGGCACGGCGTCGGCCCCGTCGCCGGTCGAGTTGACGGTCACGGAGCCGTCGTTTGTGGTGTAGGCGACGGAGAACTCCGACGTCGGGCCGAACCCGGCGCCGCTGATCTGGGTTGCCGTTGCGGTGACGACGTCGCCGGCCGCACCCGCATAGTTGAACGTGTAGCCGGAGCCGGTGCCGGCGACGTCGGTCGAGCCGAGGTAGGTCTCGCCTTCGCCATAGCCGGACGAGTCGCCCCCGGACGGGTTCGAGAAGAACTCGATCCGGTAGCCGTCGCCGTTGACCGGCACGTCGAGATCGAACTCGACGGTCACCGTCCCACCCGACTCCGTGGCCCCGGTGATGGCCGGGAAGTTCAGCAGACCGTTTGGACCGGTGTCGCCGTCGCCGACGTCGTTTGCCGTCACGTTGTCGCCGGCGAGGTCGATGCCGAGATCACCGTTGGTCGCGATCGAGTTGCCGAGGATGGTGACGGTTGCGCCGGAGTCGGACACGACGATGCCGTCGCTGCTGGCGTTGCGGACGGTGTTGGCGTCACCGGCCGCAGTCCCGCCGAAGGTGACCTGGGCCGCACCGCCGACCGAGAGCGCTGCGGATCCGGCCGGGGCCGCACCGCCGGCCTCGTCCTCACCGAAGACGTTGGCGGTGAGGGTGACCGTGCCGGGGGCGAACAGGTTGATCGCCGAGGTCCCGGAAACCGAGTAGGTGAACCGGTTGTCGTCGACCACCACACCGGTGACCGTTCCGGTTGTCCGCAGGAGGGTGCCGACCGGTGCGCTCGACGTCACGCCGTCGGCGAGGAGTCCGAACACGTTGCCCTCGACCCGGGTCCCCGAGGCCGAGCCGGTCAGCCGGACCGCCATGTTGCCGGTGGCGCCGAACCGGTTGCCGTCGTTGGCTCCCGAGCCGCCGATGACGGCATTGGCGCCGCTGCTGACGGACATGTCGTCGTCGCCGAGCGGCACCCGCGTCCCGTCGGCGGCGATACCGAACCAGTTGCCGGCCACCGTCACCGCATCGGCCGTGAGGCGGACGCCGTCGCCCGGCCAGCCGACGATGGCGAAACCACGCAGGACCGTGTTGTTGCCGCGCAGGTCGAGACCGTTCTCGCCCGAGGCGGCGCCGGCCCGGGTGGTGCCATCGAGGTTGATGATCGGCTGGTCGACCCAGCCGGTCTGCGTCGTGGCGTCGATCGTGACGGTGGCGGTGACAGCCGGCAGGGCGGCGCTGGCCGGCTCGATGGTCCAGGTGTCCGGGGTGCCGGTGGTGTATCCGGCATCGGAGGTCGGGATGGCGAAGTCGATGCTGGTGATCGAGGCGTTGGCGTTGGCCTCCTCGATGGCGGCGCGGAGCGTGCACTCGGTGGTGCCGTCGCCGATGGTGCCGCCGGTGGAGCAGACGCCGTCGCCGGCGCTGGTGTCGCCGCCGTCACCGGTCGAGTTGACGGT
>JBCCVL010000133.1:0-17190 GCA_039195375.1 Actinomycetota bacterium | reverse complement strand
GGCTCGGGGGCGATCTCGATGATCTCGCCCTTGTTCACGATCAACGAGCCCCGCTCCCCGAGGGTGACGAAGGCCAGCTCGCAGGCCTGGCCGATCTTGTCGACCGCCTCGTCGAGCTCACAGTCGTACAGGGTCGTGACCTCGGCCCGGTTGGCGAAGACGACGTCGACCGGCCCGGCGACGAGGTCGAGGAACTCCTGGTGGTGCCGCTCGATGCAGAACGTGTCTGACAGGGTCAACGACACCTTGGTCCCGCCGCCGGCGGCGATGTCCATCGCCTTGCGGATGGCCTGCTTGGCCGACTCGACGTCCCACAGATAGCCCTCACAGAACAGCAGCGCAGCGCCGTCGATCACGTCTGGCCGGACGTCGTGTGGCTCGAGGAGGGCGGAGACGCCGAGGTAGGTGTTCATCGTGCGCTGGGCGTCTGGCGTGACGAGGACGACACACATGGCCGTTGTCGGACCGCCGACGCCGGGCGGCTGGTCGAACATGACGCCGATGGCGTTCATGTCCCGGGCGAAGAACTGCCCGAGGTCATCGTCGTTGACCTTGCCGATGTAGGCGGACGAGCCCCCGAACGAGGCGATGCCGGCAACGGTGTTGGCGGCAGACCCGCCGGACGCCTTGACCGCCCCGGCGCCGAGCAGGCCGTAGAGCTGTGCCGCCCGGTCGGCGTCGATCAGCGTCATCGAGCCCTTGGCCAGTCCCTGCTCGCCGACGAACTCGTCGCTGGTCGTCACCAGGACGTCGACGATGGCGTTGCCGACGCCGACCACTTCAACAGGCTGCATGCCGCTTCCTCCGGAGGCCGGGCATGGCGACGCAGGCCCGGATCGAGAACCCAGAGCACGGTAGCTCGCCCGGCCGGGCATCACCTCCGGGGAGGTTTGCCCAGACCATCATGGGGGTACGCCGATGACGGGCATCCACCCGGAACGCAATACCGTCGATGTATTGTTGCGTTTGGGTTGCGAAACGGATCGTGGCCCGTTACAAACGAACGAGTTCCCTTGGCGGGTAGCGAGTCGCAGGAGAGCTGCTTGACATGACACCAGGTCGAGGATTGGCCGTGCTCGGCGCGGCATTCACCGCCGGGTTGAGCCTCACGTGGATCGTCGTCGACTCGTCCGGCGACGAGCCGGACGCCCAACGCATCGTCACCGACGACGCAGACGGCGAGCCGGCCGACGATCTCTTCGCCGCCGACGAGCCGGCCACGGTCGTGGCCCTGGCCGACGTCGCCGACCGCACGCTGCTGCGGGTGGCCGACCCAGACGACGAGACCGACGCCTCCGACGGTGCGACGCCGGCAGACGCCGACGGCGCCCCGGCGGCCTCACCCGGCACGCTCGCCGTCGATGGCTCGGCCGCGACGGCAACGGTCCCCTCGACCGGAGCGTCGGCCAGCGGCACCATCGGAGCGACCGGCGGAACGCCCGACGCCTCGGGCGCCGGCGCGGCACCACGCCCCGGGCCGACGCCGAGCCCGTCGACGGCCTCGACGCCGACCTCACCGCAACCGACTGCGGGTTCCGGTTCGGGGACCGGGTCTGGGGGCAACGGCGCCCCCACGACCCGGCCGCCGACCACGGCCGCCCCGACCACCGCACGTCCGACGACGACTGCGGCACCGACGACGACCACCCGGCCACCGACCACCGCCGCACCGACGACCCGACCGAGCGGGGGCAACGGCGGCAGCGGCGAGTTCGAATCGATCCGCAACCGGGATCCGTTGTTCGGTCGCTTCGCCAACGTGCCATCGGCCCAGCTCCCGATCAACGAGCTCACCATCCCGGCCTCACCGGCGGACAACGGGGCCCACCCCCACGGCAACTTCAGGATGGCGTGCGCCTACTCGCACTTCGCCTACGACGACCCGATCGTCTTCCCCGGTCAGCCCGGTCGCTCGCACCTCCACATGTTCTTCGGCAACACGGCGGTCGACGCCAACACGACGACGAACAGCCTGGTCAACTCCGGTGGCAGCAGCTGCAACGGCTTCGAGCTGAACCGGTCCGGCTACTGGACGCCGGCGGTCCACGACGGCAAGGGCAACCTCGTCGTGCCGGACCAGATCATCCTCTACTACAAGACCACGATGCCATCGCAGACGGTGGCCATGCCCCAGGGCCTCAAGATGGTCGTCGGCAACACGACCAGCGAGTCGTTCACCGCCAGCCAGCGACTCGGGTGGTCGTGCGGTGCCAGCGGCACGTCGTACAACAAGTCCAACCGCATCCCCAACAACTGTGGGAGCGACCCGGTGAACGCCTACGTGCAGTTCCCGAACTGCTGGGACGGTCGCAACCTCGACTCGTCTGACCACATCTCCCACATGTACTTCGCCAACGACAACGAGGCGTGCCCATCGAGCCACCCGGTCCGCCTGCCACAGATCACGATCCTGCTGTACTTCCCGGCCGGGAACACGAGTGGGTGGTATCTGTCATCGGATCGATCGGGCGGGTTCAACACCGGCCCGGGAGCCACGCTGCACGCCGACTGGTTCGGCGGGTGGAACGATGACGCCATGGACCTGTGGATCAACGGCTGCATCCGGGCCTCCCGCAACTGCTCGTACGGGCAGACCGGGACCTCCCGGATGTTCGCCAAGTTGAACAACCTGCAGGACTACCCGGGCAACAACTTCCTGCCGATGCCGTAGATCGGGGCTTCGGCCGCCGACGCCGTCGGCCCGGTCGGGATCGGCGACCGACGATGATGGAGCCGTGAGCACACCCCGCGACGACGGACCGCCGGCATCAGCGGTCGACCCCGAGCAGGCCAGCTGGGAGTCGGCCACGATGGCTGCGCTGACCGAGCCGTACCTCGCCGGCGGGGCCGGACCCCGCGGTTCCGGTTCGTCGAGTGATGCGGACGGCGACTGGCGGGCCAAGCGCCAGCACCTGGCGGTGCCGATGGACAGCGACGGCCGCTGGCTCGACGTCGGCTGCGCCAACGGCCACCTGCTGGCCACGCTGCCGGCGTGGGCGGCAGAGCGGGGGCTGACCATCGAGCCGCACGGGCTCGAGCTGTCGCCGCCCTTGGCCGCCGTCGCCCGCTCGTTGCTCCCACGGCTGGCCGACCGGATCTGGACCGGGTCGGCGATGAGCTGGGAGCCGGCGGAGCCGTTCCGCTACGTGACGGCGCTGACCGAGTTCGCTCCGCCCGACCGCCTCGGCCTACTGGTCGACCGGTTGCTCCGCTTCGTCGAGCCAGGCGGCCGGCTGATCCTCAGCTCGTACACCGATCGAGACGCCACCCCCCGCCCGCTGGTCGACGATCTCGACGCCGCCGGCCACCGACCCGACGGGATCATCCACCTCGACCGGCCGGGGCGCCATCCGCTGCAGACGGTCTGGTTCGACCGCACCGCCTGAGCGGCCGGGCCCGCCGCTGGTCACGGCGAACGAACGGGCACCGGCGGAACGGCGGGCCCGATCGGACGCTCTGGCGGCCGGCTGGTGTTCCCCTGGGTCGGCAATCAGCGATCGGCAGCAGTCGACGGTCTGCGGCCAGTGGTCGGTTGCACGCGTGCGGGGCGACCGCCCGGCCGATGCCGATCACCGTGGATCGACGTCAGCGGGCGGCCGCCCCGGCCCCGCGCTCGGTGCTGTCCCTCCGGGGGGTCAGGAACAGCCGCTGGTGTTGCCACACCCGGGGCAGAGGTAGCAACTGCCAGCCCGCTGCATGGTGACACCACACTGCATGCAGAGAGGGGCGTCCGGATCGGTGACCGGACCGACGACAGCGTCGATCGACGGCTCGACCGCAGCCTCGATGGCGGCAACGAGCTCATCGGCGGGCTCGACCGAAGGAGGGTCGACCGGGAGCTGACCGGGCGACGACTGGACGGCCTCGTCGACCCCGGGAAGGGTCTGCTGGGTCCGCTCGCCGGTGGTGAAGATTCCGAGCGACGACCGCTCCTCGTGGCTCAGGTAGAGCACTGCCAGCTTCCGGAACAGGTAGTCCATGATCGAGGTGGCGATCCGGATGTCGGGATCGTCGGTCATGCCCGCCGGCTCGAACCGCATGCCCGTGTAGGTCTCGACGTAGGCCCGCAGCGGCACGCCGTACTGGAGACCGTGGCTCAGCGACAGGGCCAGGGCGTCCATGATCCCGGCCATCGTCGAGCCCTGCTTGGACACCCGCAGGAACACCTCGCCAGGCCGGCCGTCGTCGTACTCGCCGACGGTGACAAACGCCTTGCAGTCGGCCACACGGAACTCGAAGGTACGCGAGCGCCGATCGCGGGGCAGGCGCTCTCGCACCGGCTTGTAGATGACGGTCGGCTCCGGCATCGCCGGCGGCTCGATCTCGACGGTGTCCTGTTCGCCGTCCGTGTCCTCGGCGTCGTCGTCTTTGGTCGCCGTCGACAGCGGCTGGGCCACCTTGCAGTTGTCCCGGTAGATGGCGATGGCCTTCACGCCCATCTGCCAGGCGTCGATGTGCAGCTGCATCACATCGTCGACCGTGACCTCTTCCGGCATGTTGACCGTCTTGGAGATCGCACCCGAGATGAACGGCTGCACGGCCGCCATCATCTTGACGTGGCCGAGGTAGTGGATCGGGTTGTCGCCCATCGAGCAGGCGAACACGGCCGTGTGCATCGGGTGGAGGCCCGGGGCGCCGAGGATCGTGTTGTTCTCATCGATGTAGTCGGTGATCGCCTTGGCCTCATCGGCGTCGTAACCGAGGCGCTGCAGCGCTCGGGGGACCGACTGGTTGACGATCATCATGGTGCCGCCGCCGACCAGCTTCTTCATCTTGACCAGCCCGAGGTCGGGCTCGACGCCAGTGGTGTCGCAGTCCATCAGCAGACCGATCGTTCCGGTCGGGGCGAGGACGGTGGCCTGGGCGTTGCGGGTACCGGACAGCACGGCCTGCTCACAGGCCGAGTCCCACGCCTCGTGGGCGGCCTGCAGCAGGTCGTCCGGAGCCAGGTCGGCATCGATCTGGTGGGAGGCCTGGCGGTGCTGGTCGAGGACCCGGAGCATGTGCTCCTGGTTGTCGGCGTAGCCGTCGTGTGGGCCCATCCGCATCGCCGTGCGGGCCGAGGTGGCGTAGGCGTGGCCGGTCATTAGCGAGGTGATCGAACCGGCGAGGGCCCGACCCTCGTCGGAGTCGTAGGGCAGGCCGAGGTTCATCAGCAGGGCGCCGAGGTTGGCATAGCCGAGCCCGAGCTGACGGAACTCCCGGGAGGTCCGGCCGATCGGGTCGGTCGGGTAGTCGGCCCGGCCGACCAGGATCTCCTGCGCCGTGAAGAAGTGCTCGACGGCGGCCTTGAAGCCATCGATGTCGAAGCGATCGTCGTCATCGAGGAACTTCAGCAGGTTGAGGCTCGCCAGGTTGCACGCCGAGTTGTCGAGGTGCATGTACTCGGAGCAGGGGTTCGAACCGTTGATCTTGCCGGTGGCCGCCGAGGTGTGCCAGCGGTTGATCGTCGAGTCGAACTGCATGCCGGGGTCGGCGCACTCCCAGCTGGCCTGGGCGAACTGCTTCATCAGGTCGCGGGCCTTGACCGTGCGGACGATCTCACCGGTGGTGCGGGCGACGAGGTTCCACTCACCGTCGTCGAGGACGGCCTGCATGAACTCGTCGGTGACCCGGACCGAGTTGTTGGCGTTCTGGTACTGGATCGAGTGGCTGTCGGCGCCGTCGAGGTCCATGTCGAAGCCGGCCTCGCGCAGCACGCGGGCCTTGCGCTCCTCGACCGCCTTGCACCACACGAACTCCTCGATGTCGGGATGATCCATGTCGAGCATGACCATCTTGGCCGCCCGGCGGGTCTTGCCGCCCGACTTGATGGTGCCGGCGGAGGCGTCCGCTCCACGCATGAAGCTGACCGGCCCGGAGGCGGTACCGCCGCCCTTGAGCAGCTCGGCGCTCGAGCGGATGCGGGACAGGTTGATACCGGCACCGGAGCCACCCTTGAAGATCACGCCCTCTTCGACGTACCAGTTGAGGATCGAGTCCATCTCGTCCTCGACCGACAGGATGAAGCAGGCGGAGGCCTGCTGGGGCACGCCGCGGACCCCGATGTTGAACCACACCGGCGAGTTGAAGGCACCCATCTGATTGACGATCAGGTGGCGGAGCTCGTGGTTGAAGATCTCGGCCTCGGCGGCCTCGAAGTAGCCGTCCTCGATGCCCCAGCGGGTGATCGTGTTGACGACCCGATCGACGACCTGGCGCAGCGACCGCTCGCGCTCGTCGGTGCCGAGGGTTCCTCGGAAGTACTTCTGGGCGAGGATGTTGGTGGCGTTCACCGACCACGTCGACGGGACCTCGACGTCGGTCTGCTCGAAGGCGACCTCGCCGGTCTTCCAGTTGGAGATGCGAGCGTCCCGCTTCTCCCACGTCACGGTGTCGTAGGGATCGACACCGGGCGTGGTGAAGTACCGGCGGAGTCCGATCCGAGTCTGCTCTGAGGCGAGCGCCATACCTTGGTTTCTCTTTCTGTTCAGCCCCCGACTGGGGAGGCTTGGCGGATGACCGTGCCCTGCGGCCGAGGTGACCACGGGGTGTTTGCCGTTCTGGCTTGGTGCCGAGTGCCTGACTCGGCGGGATTCGGTGCGGTGGCGGATTCGCAGTCGGTGGCGGGGTGTGTGGTTCGGACGGTCGTGTCGGTTCGTGCTCGGTGTCAGCTGCGCTCGGAGATCGGTGCCCACTGCGGGCCGTTGCGTCCGGGGGTTGTCCCGGGTCGGACAGCCCTGCTGCCACGTCGTCGCTTCCCCAGGGGAAGCGACGTGCGGTCGCATGGCTCTCCGATCCCGATGTGATTCGCATCTCGCCCGTCACTGCGAGTGCCGTTGTCGATGCGTTCCCTCCCCGACCCCGAAGGGCCGGGCAACTCCCGGTGTCGTGCCACTCCTCGGCGATGAACCCGGTGGTCGGCTCGGTCGTACAGGTACTCCCGTGGACCAACCGCCGCCTCGTGACCCCGATACAACCCGCTCCAGGTGTGGAGCGGGTTGGGTAGGTGCCTCTCGTCTGCGATTCATCGTGTTCGGAGCGAACACTAGATCTTGTGCTTACCGCCATCCCCAAAGGGGCGACGCACAAGATGTAGACGTCATTACATCACTGTAATTACGTTCGTGTCAATGGGTAGTCAAAAAGTTTTAGCGACTCTGGGCGGGCCGACCGACCTGCCGAGCCCGTTGCGCTCGAGCAAGTCGGATGGCACACCACTCGGCGGTCCGAGTGGTGTCTCGGTTCGCGTTCGACGGTGCCACCCGGGGCGAGTCATGCCGGAAGCTGGGTGTTGTCCGAGCATCAGGTCGAGGTTGCGCCTGGAACGTGACAGCAAGCGAGGACGATCCCCACCAAACCCAGCGCCATACCCACAGGCCCGCCCGCCGTCGGACCCCACAATACTGCTGCCCGTACACCCAACCTCCGGCACTCTCTGCCCCACGTGGGCACCGACGAGCAGGTTACGCAGCCGCTGCTGTGGAACGAAAGAGGATGATCTTGTGGATTTCGTGGGGATTCGAGCTGGTTCTGGTGGACGACGGGGCGCCGACCTGTTGACGACCACCGGTGGCGACGCACCACGCGCGCTGGGCGCGACCAGCCTCGGGACGACGCCGACTCCTAGACTCCACGTCGCACCGCCAGGCCAGACCCGCCCAGGAGCATGATGATCCAGCTGTTCCCCTTCGCACCGACAACCGACAGCGGTGAGACCGAGCCGATCGACGACGTCAACGCCGCAGTGGCTGCCGAGCCTCGACCCGACGGCCGCCCCCGGCCCTGGGTGCTCACCAACATGATCGCATCGGCGGACGGCGGTACGGCGGTCGACGGACTCTCGGGCGGTCTCGGTGGACCGGGCGACAAGGCGATGTTCCGGGCGCTCCGGGCGGTGGCCGACGTCATCCTGGTCGGGGCGGCGACGGTGCGGGAGGAGGGCTACCGGCCGCCGACGCAGCCACCGGCGATCCGCGAGCGCAGGGAGGCGGACGGCCGCGACGCCGACCCCCGGGTCGTGGTGGTGACCGGCAGCCTCGGACTCGATCCGGATCTCGAGCTCTTCGCCGATCCGACGAACCGACCGATGGTGGCCACCGTCAGCGGCGCCCCGGCGGACCGCCGGGCGGCTCTCGAACCGGTTGCCGAGGTGGTCGACGTCGATGACGGCGCCGGCGGGGTCGATCTCGGGCGATTGCTCGAACTGCTGGGCGAACGTGGCGTGCGCACCGTCCTGGCGGAGGGGGGACCGTCGCTCAACGGCCAGCTCATCGCCGACGGACTCATCGACGAGTGGAACCTGACCCTGTCGCCTCACCTGCTCGGCGGGCCGAGCCGTCGGGCGGCCGTCGGCCCGGTCGACGGTGGCCCGCCGCCGGCGATGCGACTCCAGCGCATCTGGACCGACGACGACTATCTCTTCTGCCGCTGGGTCCGCCAGGGGCCGGCCAACGCCTGAGCCGGACCGACTCGGACCCGGGCGGCCAGCGAGACCGATCGACCCCACCGGGCGCCATCGGCCTTCGGTCCGATACCGGACCCACCGGCTCAGCCGGGCGACGACTCCGATGGGTCGAGCTTGATCAGACGCGCTTCGCGCTCGAAGTCGTCGATGCCGTCGAACGATTTGTAGACGCTGGCGAAGCGGAGATAGGCGACGCTGTCGAGCGGTCGCAGCCGTTCGAGGACGGCCAGGCCGACCCACTCCGACGAGACCTCCGATCCCTGCATCCTCGCCGCGTCCTCGACCTGGTCGGCCAGGCGATCGAAGTCGGCTGGCGTCAACGGTCGGCCCTTGCAGGCTGCGAGCAACCCACCGGTGATCTTGGCCGGATCGAAGGGCTCCCGCTCCCCCGATCGCTTCACGACCATGACCGGTGCCTCCTCGACCCGCTCGAAGGTACTGAACCTTCGTCCGCACGTCAGGCACTCGCGGCGTCGACGAATGGCCGAACCACCCTCGGCGGCTCGGCTGTCGACAACCTTCGTATCGGCTGACTGACACGACGGGCACAGCACTCCATCCAAAATAGCGCCCAGGGCTCACTCAACGAGGTGGCTCGGGATAACGATTTGCTGACCGATTCGCAGCGACTCACCCCCATTGACCTCGATCAGGGCGGCGACGACCGGCCGGGGGTCCTCATCCGGGGCCAGGCCGGTGGCGATCGACCACAGGGTGTCGCCCGGCTGCACGACCACGACGAGGCCGGCGTGCTCGATGGCTTCGGCCGTCGGCTCGGCCGCCGACCCACCGATCGAGCCGGCCGGCGGACCTCCCTGGATGGCCCGCACCCCGGCGAACAGGGTGAGGACGGCGACCGCAACGGCGACGACGGCGCCCGCGGTGACCCCCGGGGCGCGAACACCGTCATCGGGTGACGGGACCAGGCGGAGCGCTGGAGCGGCCACCGGCGCGACGGTCTCGGCGACCGGCTCGACGTCGGCGATCAGCCGGAGTCGGGGTGCGCCGGACCGCCGCGGACCGGCGGGCGATTCATGGAGTAGAGCGACCATGGCGACAGTCTCCTCGGGGGGTGTGACAGTGAAGGCCCGCCGGACGTGGCGATGGCGGAGACGCCGACGTCGTCGAACCAGTGTTCGAAGACTAGGGCGAACGTTCGTTCACGACAAGCGGAAGAAACTTCGGACAAATCGAACGCTCGTACGCCGAGCTGTGGCATAGTGAGCCCCGTCGCACAAACAGACGTTCGAATCCGACGGGATCCGGGCCGGCGTCCGTGTGACCACCACCGAGCCGACCGAGCGGGGTCGACTGCCGAAAGGGGAACGAGCCATGGGCCAACACCAGCTGACGGCGAGGCAGGAGTCGATCCTGGCCTTCATCGAGCAGCAGATGCGCGATCGCGGGTACCCACCGTCGGTCCGCGAGATCGGTGCGGAGGTCGGGCTGACCTCACCCTCGTCGGTCCACTCCCATCTCGCCACCCTCCAGCGCAACGGCTATCTGATGCGGGACCCGTCGAAGCCCCGCGCCCTGAAGGTCATGTGGGATCCGGTCAGCGGTGCGGTCGAGGTGGAGCGGCGCCAGTTCCGACACGTACCGCTCGTCGGCCAGGTGGCCGCCGGCACCGACGTCCTGGCTCAGGAGCACATCGAGGAGATGCTGCCGGTCCCGACCGATCTCACCGGCGACGGGGACCTCTTCATGCTGACCGTCCGCGGCGACTCGATGATCGAGGCCGGCATCCTCGACGGTGACTACGTGGTGGCCAGGGTGCAGACAACGGCTGACAACGGCGACATCGTCGTCGCCGGCATCCCGGGCGACGAGGCGACGGTCAAGACCTACACCACCAAGCGGGGTCGTGTGGTGCTGCTGCCGGCCAACCCCACCCTCGAGCCGATGGACTTCGCGCCGGACGAGGTCCAGCTCTACGGCCGGGTGGTCACGGTGATGCGGCGGGTCTGACCCGGTCCGGCGGACCAGACGGTGGAGACCGTCTCCGAGCAGCAGGCCGAGAACGGGGCCGAAAACGGAGGATGGGGCGACCCTTGCATCGGGCCGCCCCATCCGCCGGGCTCCGAGGAACCCCTGTTTCCCCCTCGGATCTGGTCAGTCGGCAACCGCCTCCGCGTGGAACTCGGCGGCCATGCGCTCGGACTCGAGCTCGGCCCTCGACTTGGCCGACATGTCGGCGATGTCGTCGACCTCGCCGTCGGTGAAGCCGGCCATCTTGCGGAACTCTCGGGCGAGCCGGATCGGCGAGTCGGCCTCTTCGCCCCGCTGGCCCCGGAAGTTGAACAGACCGTCGACGATGCGCTGGAACTCGAGCGCCTCCTTCCGGCGCTCCTTGTCGTTCTCGGTCACCTCACGGAGCCACCGGGATCCCATCTTCACGTGGGTCACCTCGTCGGCCAGCATGTAGTCCTCGCAGTACTCGAGGATCGGATCGCCGAGCGCCTGACCGACCTCCCGCATCTGGGTGAAGACGTCGATCGCCAGACCCTCGAGCGCCCGGTTGACCCCGGCGAGGCGGAAGACCGGGTCGGCGTGGCACGCCGCCTCGAACAGGGTGGTCGCCTCGGCGTACTCGCCGAGCTCGCCGCCCATGTGCTCGGCCAGCTTCACCGAGATCTCGCAGTGGCGTGCCTCGTCCCAGCACTGCCGGGCCATGTCGAGCTTCAGCTCGTAGGGCACCTCGTCGGTCCCGAAGTCGAACGCCGTGCGACCGGCTCCCTCGAGGGCCTGGATCTCCCCGACGAAGATCCCGTGCATGCGGCGCCTGGCCCGATCGGCGACGTCCTCGGCATCGGGGTCGACGTTGCCGACGACCATCGTGTCGCGGAAGTCGCGCATGCGTTGTTCGGTGTCGATGCGGTTGAACCGGCGGTCACGTGCGAGTGCGGAGGGCGGGATGTTCTTGCGCATGGTGTCCGTTCGTCTCCCTCGGCCGCCGGTACGGCATCACCGCAGTGGTTCGGCGTTTCGCCTGTGCGGATCCCGACGGGGCGACCAGTCAACGATCTAGATGTAGTGCCATCGTACCCGTCCGATGTGACGGATGCCATTCCCGAACGCCCCGATGGCCCCGACCGACACGTCGGGGCCATCGACTCGACGATCTCCGCCGATCAGTTGCGCTCGACGGTCACTCGCACGTAGCGCTCGGCCGAACGCCCCTCGACGAGGCGGACGGTGTCGTCGGGATCGTCGGCGCCGACGTCGGGCCCCGACTGGCGGGGTGCCTGGTTCGGACCGAAACCGGGTCGCTCGTCGATCTCGGTGCCGGGATCGACGACGAGCAACTGGTCGGTGATGTCACCGTCCAGGTCGGCGAGGGCGAGGCCGTCGACCGGCGTGGCGAAGATCCAATCGTTCGACTGGACGAACATCGTGGCCAGGCTGAACCGGTCGCCGCTCACCGGGACGGTGAACGTGTAGGACCCACCCGGCAGGACCGGGCCGGGCTCGTCGGCTCCGGTCGGCGTGTTGAACACCCCGACGTGATCGACGCCGTCGAGCCCATCGAGCGCGCCGTCGAGCGCCGCCGGGTCGCCATCCTCGGCCAAGGCCTCGAGACCGAGGCCGGCGTCGGTTCCGCCGAGTTCGAACAGCGCCACCGAGTCGTCGTGGGTGACCCACACGCCGGGGGCGACCGGCGTCGACGTACCGGTCAGCGTGGCCAGGTACTCGCCGAGCGGGCCTGCAGTGCCGTCCTCGGCAACGCCCTCGAGACCGTTGCCGTCGTCCGGCTGGCCGGTCTCGAACAGTCGCCAGTCGTCACCGTGCACGGCGTACACCCCGGGAGCGAGCGGGCTGGCGGGGATGGCCATCGACGAGGTGTTGTCGATGCGGACGTCGAAGCGCCCGTCGTCGACGGGGGTCACCGTGACGGCCACGTACTCGCTCGGGTCGAGGTCGACGCGTCGGATCGTCGGGTCGGGATCGTCGGCTCCGGTGTCGGGGCCGGCCTGACGGGGCGCCTGGTCGGGGCCCTCCCCGAGCGGCGCATCGGCCTCGGTACCGGCGTCGTAGGTGGCGAGCTCAGCGGTCACGTCACCGGAACGAGGGTTGCCATCGGCGTCGAACAGTTCGAGGCCGCCGTTCGCCGGCGCGAAGAACCAGTCGTTCGACTGGACCAGCATGGTCGCAAAGCTCAGTCGCTGGCCCGGCACGGCGTAGACGCTGAACTCGTAGGCGTCGCCCGGCAGGGCCGGTCCGGGCTCGGTGCCACCGGCGGGCACGGCGAACACGCCCGAATCGGACACGGGGAACTGGGCAACGTTCTCGATCGTGACCGTCAGCGTCTCGCCCTCCGCCATGGCGTCCTCGTCCATGGCATCGTCGTCCTCCATGGCGTCGTCCTCCATGGCATCGCCGTCCTCGTCCTCCTCCATGGCATCGTCCTCCTCCATGGCATCGTCCTCCTCCATGGCATCGGTCTCGGCGCTGTCGTCATCGGTGGCCTGGGCTGCGGCGACCGAGCCGTCGTCGTCGCTGCCGCAGGCGGCGGCCACCAGGCCAAGCGCCAGCAGGGCCGATGCCAGCTTGATCCGGTTCGAGCGCGTTGGCCCGTCGGTCGTCTCGTCGTCGTGCACGTTTGCTTCTCCTTGAATCGACACAGGTGAACCAGGAACCGGTCCGGCCGGGGGCCGGTACCAGAACGGCGGCGACGTTCAGCGGCTGTTCGTGTTCATGAACGGCGGGCGACCCGACCGCAGTCGGGCCATCGCAGTCGTTCAGCCGGGTACGAGGCCGGGGTCGGCGATCGCCCGCAGCGACGTCGCCCGGTCCTCGGCGCTCAACCCCCGGACGGCGGCGACGCCGTGTTCGGTCACCACCCGGTCGGCCAGATAGTGGGGCACCGTCACCCGATCGGCCGACTCGATCGCCGGGACCAGGCGCGACACCGTGCCACGAGCTGCCGTCGCCTGGAGGGCGACGATGCTGACGCCGTCGACCGCGGCCGACGCAGCGAAGGCGAAGTCGGGCTGGCCACCGGGTCCGGACACGACCCGACCACCGACGACCTCGGCCCCGATCGACCCGTCGAGGGCCACCTGGAGCGCCGAGTTGACGGCGGTGAAGCGATCCTGGCGGGTCAGCGCAGCCGCCCCGTGGCTGTAGTTCGAGGCGACCAGCACCACGTCGTCGCGATCCGCCGCCCACTCGGCCGCCCGCTGGGTCCCGACGATCATCCCGGCCACCAGCAACCCGGCGTCGACGGTCTTGCCCCGACCGTTCATGATCCCCGATTCGACGAGGTCGATGACCGCATCGCCGAGCATGCCGCTGTGCAGCCCGAGGTCCCGATGCTCACCGAGCGCCGACAGCGATGCGTCTGGGATGGCCCCGATGCCGTACTCGATCACCGCACCGTCGGCGATCTGGGAGGCGACGTGTGCCCCGATGCGATCGGTCACCTCGGAGGTGGGCGGGGTGGTGAACTCGACGAGCGGGTGGGGATCGACCTCGACGAGCGCGTCGAAGCACGAGCGCTCGCACTCGACCACGCCGCGGAGGTACGGCATGGTCGGATTGATCTCGGCCAGTACCAGCGGGGCGGCCCGGACGAGCTCGGCCGTGGTGCCGCCACTGACGCCGAGACTGAACCGGCCGTTCGGCCCCGGGGGGCTGACCTGGACGATGGCGACGTCGACCTCGATCGGCCCGCCGGGCAGGTACAGCCCGCTGAGCTGGGACGAGCAGGCCGAGACGAGATCGAGTGCCCCGGCATCCGCCATCGGTTCGAGCGCTCGCGACGCCTGGACGGTCAGGTGCCGGAACGGCGCGCCGGCGTTGGCGAACGTCGGCAGCGGCTCGGCCAGGTAGTCACACGTCGTCTCCAGCGCGGTCCACCGGTCGGCGGCGGCCGCCATCGCCTCGAGCACGGCCGTCGGTGGAGCCATCAGTGGGGCGACATAGACCCGCGAACCGTCGGGGATCAGGTCGAGTGCCTGCTCCATCGTCATCGACCGACCCTCGCGGTGCCGGGGGCGCGGCAGTTGCGCCTCGACGTCGAGCGCAGACGCCGCGGTCACGGCGCCACCGATCCGGGCCCAGCCGCAGGCTCGGCCGAGCCCCGCCGGTCGACGAGCCGCGTTCGGTGGCAGCGCCGACCGCTGCGGCCCGCCCGACGGGGGCCGGCGGCGGTCACGGGGCGATCAACTCGTGGAGGGCGGCGTGGACCAACTCGATCGAGGAACGCTCGAGGTGCTCGTCGGCCCGGTGGGCCAACGTCGGATCTCCTGGCCCGAAATTCGTTGCCGGGATGCCGAGGTCGGCGAACCGGGCGACATCGGTCCAGCCGAGCTTGGCCCGGACCGAAATCCGCTCGTCGGCCGCCAGCCGTCCGAGGAGCGGGTCGACCAACGAGGGTGGGCACGCCGGCGAGCGGTCCTCGACCACGATCCGGTCGCCGTCGTCGAGATGGGGGGCGAGCAGCGACCGCAGCCACGCCTCGGCCTCGGCGGCCGATCGGTCCGGGGCATACCGGTGATGGATGCGGAGAACCGCGGCGTCTGGCACGACGTTGCCGGCGACGCCACCCTCGACCGAGACGGCCTGGACCGCCTCCCGGTACTCGCAGCCGTCGATCGTTGGGGTCCTGGCCCCGTACCCGTCGAGGGCGGCCAGGATCGGCGCCAGTCGATGTACCGCATTGCGACCCATCCACGGCCGGGCGGTGTGAGCCCTGGCCCCGGCCAGATGGACCTGGATCCGGAGCGTCCCCTGGCAACCGGCCTCGATCCAGCCCCCCGTCGGCTCACCGACGATCGCACAGTCACCGGCGAGCAGGTCTGGCCGCTCCGCCCGCAGCTCGTTGAGTCCGTTGTGCTCCTGGGCGACCTCCTCGCGGGCATAGAAGACGAAGCTCAGATCGACGGTCGGTTCGACGACGGTGCGGGCCAGCTGCAGGAACACGGCCAGCCCACCTTTCATGTCGACCGAGCCGAGTCCCCACAGCGTGTCGCCGTCGATGCGGGCGCCGGCGTTGCCGTTGGCGGGGACGGTGTCGGTGTGACCGGCCAGGATGAGGCGCCGGTCCCGACCGAGATCGGTCCTCGCCACGAGGTTGTCACCCACCCTGGTGACGTCGAGGTGGGCGAGCGACGTCAGCTCCCCGTGCAGCCGATCGACCAGCGGGCCCTCGGCGAAGGACTCCGATGGGGTGTCGACGAGCTCGGCGGTGAGGGCCAGCAGATCGGTCATCGCCCAACCGTACCCGGTAGCATGGGCCTCGATGACGGTCACCGGTGCTGCAGGGAATCCGACGGTCCTCGAGCAGGAGGCGGCCCAGCGGGGCTTCAGCCGCTCCGTCGTCATCTCGGGCATTCGCTGCACGTTGACGTACGTGATCCTGCCGCTGGTGGCGCCGTTCATCGGCCTCGCCCCCAACGTCGGCCCGGCCATCGGGCTCTCGGTCGGGACCGTGGCCATCGCCGCCAACGTGTACAGCATCCGCCGATTCTGGCGAGCCGACCACCGCTGGAAGGTGCACGCCACCGTCCTGCACTGCGCCGTGCTCGTCCTGCTCGCGGTGTTGATGGTGCTCGATCTGCGAGAACTCCTGGGCTGATGCGCATCGTCTACCTGTGCGCCGGCCTGATCTGCGTCGGCGTCGGCGGGCTCGGCATCGTCGTTCCCGGCCTGCCGACGACGGGCCCGTTCATCCTCGCCGCCTGGTGCTTCTCCCGCTCGAGCACGCGCCTGGAGAACTGGATCCTGAACCTGCCGGGGATCGGGCCAATGGTCCGCGACTACCGGTCGGGGCTGGGGATGCCTCGCCGGGCCAAGGTGTTCGCCATCGGCTCGATGTCGATCGCCGTCACGCTCAGCGTCCTGTTCGCCCTCGACCACCCGGCGCTGCGGATCCTGGTCGCCGTGCTTGGCGTGATCGGCGTGTGGTACGTCGGGTTCCGGGTGCCGACGAGGGAGACCGTGCTCGCCGAAGGCGGTCTCGACCCGAGCGCCTCCTGAGCGACCGGCCGTCGGGGCCGAGGCCGGCGCAACGCAGCCGCAGGGCCGGGGCGGCGGAGCGCAATCGCGATGCGAGCTACTGGCCTGAGTGGAGTGCCTCGTTGATGCCGCCCCACCGCTCGGGGTCGGAGTCCCGAACCTCGATGGCACCGGTCCGGGAGTTGTGGATGAACAGCATCCCGTCGCGGCCGGACAGCTCCTTTGCCTTCACCACCGTGCCGTCCGGCAGGGTCACGGGCGTGCCCGCCGTGACGTAGACCCCGGCGGCGACCGTGCAGCCGTCGCCGAGCGAGATGCCGATCCCGCCGTTGGCCCCGATGAGGCAGTTCTCCCCGACCGAGATCACCTCGGTGCCGCCACCGGACAGGGTGCCCATGATCGAGGCCCCGCCACCGACGTCGGAGTTGGCGCCGACGACCACGCCCTGGCTGATCCGGCCTTCGACCATCGCCGGTCCGAGGGTACCGGCGTTGAAGTTGCAGAACCCCTCGTGCATCACCGTGGTGCCCTCGGCCAGGTGGGCGCCGAGCCTGGCCCGGTCGGCGATGGCGAGCCGCACACCGGTCGGCACCACGTAGTCGGTCATCTTCGGGAACTTGTCGACCGACTCGACGCTCAGATGATGACCCCGTTTGGCCAGCAGCGACCGCAGCTGGTCGACCTGCTCGGGGGCGACGGGGCCGGCCGAGGTCCAGGCGACGTTGGCCAGCTGGCCGAAGATGCCGTCCATCCCGATCGAGTTCGGCTGTACCTCCCGGCGGGAG
>JBCCVL010000132.1:0-17232 GCA_039195375.1 Actinomycetota bacterium | reverse complement strand
GAGTGCGGCGGGGATGTGGTTGCTCGACGGGCGGGCGAGGTCGGTTGGACCAAGGCCGGATGTCGGTGATGGCTCGGGGGTGTTGGCCGGGCGGTACGGGGGTTGGTGCTGGCCGGTGGTCGCCGGGTGGGAGCCGATGGTCGGCCGGTCGGCAGGCCGGCGGTCGGGATGCGTGAACGTCGACCGTTGGGTCGGCTCGGCGGCCGGATCTGGACACGTCGGTGGACGACCGGGTGAGGATCCGTGACAAATGGGAGTGAACCGGGTAATGATGGGTATGAATCGGTGACAATTGTCGACAACGACCGTCGGGGTCGTCCGGTTCGAGGGCGGGTCCACTCCCGGCCTGAGCCGGCCGACGCTCGTCGGACTGGACACCTCTAGGTCGCAGGGCCCAGAAAGCCGTCACCGAGGCGCTGTGCGGCGCTGAGAGGACGTTTGTGGTCTGCCACTGGATCGCAAGCCCGCCGGTTCTGGTGGTGGGGAGGTTCGGGGGCGAGCGTCGTCGAGTCGATGACCGTCGGTGGTGTCCTGCGACGGCGTCAGCAACCTTGACCGATCCGTACCCAATCCATACCCGACCGCCACCCGTTGTCCCCATGATTGGGGACAAGCCGTGGACAAACGCGGGAATCGAGGTGGGGGATCCCAAGCGACCGGGCAGCACGACGGCCCGGCACCGTTCGCCGGCTCGGTGAGGCCGGACCGTCACATGACGTCGGACCGAACGCAGCGGACGGGCCGCCGTCTGGCTCAGCGTTGCTGCGCTCGAGCCCGCTCGGTCGACCGCCCCACGTCTCAGCGACCAACGGTGGTGGGCTGTGATCGGTTCACACCGTTGACGGAAGCGGCAAGAGTCCGGGCGCGATGGGCGGACCCACCGTCCTCGGCGGTCCGTCGTGCGCCACCGTGGTCGGCGCAGCCGGCTGAGCACGACCGGGTCCGAGGTGCGGAGGGGTCTGTCGTCGGCGGCGATTCGGTCGGTCGTCGGCGCAGGGACCCCGGCGACGACGGGGGCCGGCGACGCCAGTCGCTGCCCACGTGCGCCGTCGACCGAACACGGCGGACGCCCACGATTCATCCCCAGTTCGTGCCGCGTCCTTGCCCAACACTGGGTATCGGTGGGTGAAGAAATGGGTACGAAAAGGTGCGATGTGGGTCCACGTGACGACAGCGCGAGGATGATGGGGTTGTGGGACCACGACGGAGCTGCGCCGTCGCTCAGTGCGGCTGGCCGGTTTCGTCGAGGAGCTCGACGGTGAGGAGCACCGCCACGGTCTCCGATCGGTTCCACCCCCGCGACTCGCCGAGACGAGTGATCTTGTCGAACTCGGTGTCCGAGATCGACAGGCGCAGTCGTTGACGACCCCGGGAGACCATCCGGCCGCCGGAGCCGGCGTAGATCGCATCGCCGTGCTTCCGGTAGGCGCTCATCACCAGATCGGCCGGGTTGATGCCGGTGGCGGCAACCGCCTCGGCCACCGGGATCGGGACCGACAGTTCGCGTCGCTTGCGTCGGACACCGGGAACGACGGCCCGATGCGGGGTCGGCGGCGGGGTTGCGCCCTCGGTGTCGGATGCCGCCGGGGGAGGCGGGGGTGTCGCCGCCTTGCTCGGGACCACGTCATCGGCCACCGCCGGATCCGGTGGGGATTCGTCGGCCCCCCGTCCCCGTCGTCCCCGGCTCCCCTTGAACGTCGATGGGTCGGCAATCGAGTTCAGTCCTCGCGCCCGGCCAAGCGTCTGGTCGCTCATGGCCGACCTTCCTCTCTCGTCGTCACCCGGTCCCCCACGTCGCCGCCCGTCACGAGGCCCTCGGCTGCAGCAGATCTTCGGCCAGGGCGATCCGATCGTCGACCTCGTCCGCCAGCTCGTAGAACTCTCGGGCCAGGTCGGCGAGGTTGGTCGGGATCTTGATGCCGGTGCGGATCTGGTTCGTGACCGAGACCGTGGTCGCCCACTCGGCGTACTCGTGGAGGAACAGGCCGGCCTTGCGGCTGTCGTCGTAGGCGGCACCGGCCTCGCGGATGATGGTCTGGAACGGGTCGGCCACCCCGGCGAGGATCTCCGCCACCTCCTGCCTGGCCTCCGCCCGCTTGCGTGGGGCCGCAGCGCTGATCTTCATGAGGACGACGCCGAGGAGGAGGATGTCGGACTCGAGCTCCTCGAGCTCGCCGGCCAGCACCCGGAGACCTTCGATGTTGTCGACCCCGCTCGAGGTCGGCACCAGTAGGTACTTGCCGGTCTGCATCGCCATGTCGGCCAGGCGTGACGAGCCGGATGGCGGGAGGTCGAACACCACCCGGTCGTAGCGGCCGCTGGCCATGATCTTCTCGAACGGCAGCGCGAACGCGTCCTGGGGCGCCGTCGCCGTGACGAGGTGGTTCGAGAGCGTCTTGGTGTGGCGTCCGGCAACGACGAGATCCAGGTTGTCGCGTGCATTGACCGTCGTCAGCTGATCGCCGTACATCACGGCATCCATCAGGTGCCGACCGGCGCCGTGCTGGACGGGATCGAGCCCGACCACCTTGGTCGCCGACGCCTGCATGTCGAGGTCGGCCAGCAGGATCCGCTTGCCCTCGCTGGCCCAGATGCCCGCCAGCTGGGTGGCGAGCGTCGTCTTGCAGCTGCCCCCCTTGCCGATTCCCACGACGACGGAGTTCGGTATCGTCCGCACCCGCTTCACCCTTTCCGCTCCCGCCGGTCGAGCCTGGTGG
Organism: Actinomycetota bacterium; assembly: GCA_039195375.1. Classification (GTDB taxonomy): domain Bacteria; phylum Actinomycetota; class Acidimicrobiia; order Acidimicrobiales; family SZUA-35; genus JAHELU01. Next base: position 14,515 of record JBCCVL010000132.1, on the reverse strand, counting down.
TCGGCGGTCGCGGCAAGCCTAGCCAGGCCTCGGGTCGAAACGGGTGACACCCCGGGTGGAAGCGAGGATGGCACGGGTCCAACCGGGGATCTTTGGGTATAAACGGGGCAGGTCGATTCGATGCCCGAACGCGCCGACGCCGTCACCCCGATCGAGCGGACCGGAAGCGACGGCGTCGAGCTGTCGTATGTGTGTGGCGCTGGCGCCAGGGTTCGGACCGTCGGTTCGACCGACGCCGACCCGGGCGAACGGCCTAGAGTCCGAGCTCCTCCATGAGCATCGCCTTCGGCTTGGCCCCGACGATCGTCTTGGTCACCTCGCCGTTCTCGAACACGAGCATGGTGGGGATGCTCATCACCTGGTACTTGAGGGAGGTGTTCGGGTTCTCGTCGACGTTGAGCTTGGTCACCTTCACCTTGCCCTCCTGCTCCTCGGCGATCTCGTCGAGGATGGGGGCGATCATCTTGCAGGGGCCACACCACTCGGCCCAGAAGTCGACCACGACCGGCTCGGCCGAGGCACTGACCACCTCGTCGAAGGTGGCGTCGGTGAGGTGGGTGATCTTGTCTGACATTCCTACGACCTCCGTCGTTCGTGGCGGACGTGCCGGCCGGGTGCCCACCCGGGAGGTCGTTCCGCTGCCTTTGCGGTCTTTCCAAACCTGAAAGAAGAAACCCTGGACAGCCCAGGAAATTCCCTCGCCGGTCACGTGCCAGGTGTCTCAGGCGCCTCGCCCGGACCCGTTCAGCAACGATACCGCGCCCGATCACCCCGGCCCCTCGGCGCTCGCACGCACCCGGGCCATCCGACGACGGTCGCCGGTCATCCGGTGATTCGCTTCGAGGTGGTGGTCAGCCGTGCTCGTTGGCCTCGAGCCAGCGCTCGGCATCGATCGCCGCCGCGCAACCCGAACCGGCGGCGGTGATGGCCTGCCGGTAGACGTCGTCCTGCACGTCGCCGCAGGCGAACACTCCCTCGACGCTGGTCCGGGCACTCGGCGCCTGCGTGATGAGGTAGCCATTGTCCTTCATCGCCAGCTGATCGACGAACAGGTCGGTGTTCGGCCGGTGCCCGATGGCGACGAACAGCCCGGTGGCGGCGAGCTCCGAGCGCTCCCCGGTCCTGGTGTCCTCGAGGACGACCCCCGCCACCTTGTCGTCACCGAGGATCTCGACGACCTGGCTGTTCCAGGCGAACTCGATCTTCGGGTTGGCGAACGCCCGCTCCTGCATGATCTTCGAAGCCCGCAGCTCGTCGCGGCGGTGCACGATCGTCACCTTCGACGCGAACTTGGTGAGGAAGCTCGCTTCCTCCATCGCCGAGTCGCCGCCGCCGACGACCACGATCTCCTGGTCACGGAAGAAGAAGCCGTCACACGTTGCGCACGTCGACACGCCGTGGCCGATCAGCCGGTTCTCGTTCGGCAGCCCGAGCATCAGGGCCTTGGCCCCGGTCGACACGATCACGGTCTTGGCCAGGTAGGTCGGCTCGGACGCCTCCGGGTCACCGACCCAGACCTTGAACGGACGCTCGGAGAAATCGACCTTGGTCGCCTTGACCGTCTCCATCTTGGCCCCGAAGCGCTCGGCCTGGGCCCGGAAGTTGATCATCAGCTCGGGACCCATGATCCCCTCGGGGAAGCCCGGGAAGTTCTCGACCTCGGTGGTGAGCATCAGCTGGCCGCCGGGCTGGTCGCCGGTCGACGACGGCTCACCCTCGAGCACCAGCGGATCCAGGCTCGCCCGGGCCGTGTAGATGGCGGCGGTCAGGCCGGCGGGCCCGCTGCCGATGATGACGACGTCGTGTAGGTCACTCACTGCTCACTCCTCGTTCCGGTCGGGACGCACCTCGGGTCCCGGTGCCGCCCAGCTGGGGCGGCCTCTCCTAGTCGAACCGCCGACGGCAGGTCCCGATTCCAGCGGACCGCTGCGGCCGGCCGACGGGCGCTCACGCCGTACCGGCTGGTCGCCCGACGCTAGGCCTCTTTCTTGCGCCAGAGGAGACTGCCGCCGAGCACGAAGATCGCCCCCAGGATGTAGTAGGCCAGCCACGTCTCGCCCTGGTCGACGAACGGCAGCTCGCCGGTGGCGGAGACCAGCAGCCGAACCAGGAGCAGGAGCATCAGGACCGCGAGCACCAGGCCGATCAACGCCATCGCCAACACATACACCGCATAGCGGGAGGCCACCAGGGCCGGGCCGGTGGTGCGGTCGCGCACCGTGCCGACGTAGTGGACGACCGTGGCCGAGGCCTTGGCCGGCCAGTCGTCACCCTCGGTCGCCGCAGCCACCGGGCCATCGATCGGTTCGCCAGACATCCAAGCGAGCTTATCGTGCGCCTCCGCCATCGCCCGGTGATCGCTCCACTCGTCCACGACCTCACGCAGACCCGACCAGACGGTGGGGGAGTGCGACCACTACCGTTGATCGGCATGCCTCTCGATCTGTGCCTCGAGGCCTCCGGTTCGGTCGCCCATTTCCTCGCCGCCGATGCCGCTCAGGCCCGACTGCCGCTCCGGTGGCGGCGACGGCGATCGAGCCGGCGCAACGGCCAGGTCGGCGCCGCCGAGCTCGGGCCCGACACGCTGCGGGCCGTCGACCGTGGGGTCGCCTCGGCCATCGATCGACTGCCGTTCCTGTTGGCCAACGTGCTGTGGCTGATCGACGTGTGCCGGTGCAGCTACGAGACCGCGGCCGTCGAGCTCGGCGTCTCGCCGGAACGGGTCCAGGCTCTGGTCGTCGAGGCTCGTGAACGCATCCGCCACGACGTCTCCGTGATCGAAGCCGTTCCCCGGGACCGCCCGCCCGTCCGTCGACGACGGGCCCGGGTCGACATCCGGGCGTCGCTCGGCGATCAGCGCTCGTCGTCGAAGTTCCGCAGGATCCAGTAGCCGGCGCCGGCCAGCGTCGCCGCCGCGAGGCCGTTGATCATCGACAGCCACAGCCGGCCGAGCATCGGGGTGAACGGCAGCGTGAGCGTGTTGAGTGCGCCGAGCAGACCGAGCACCGTCACCGTGGCGGCCACCCGTCTGACCAGATCGGCGGTCCCCGTCGACACGCTGCCCCGTGGCGACAGCACGACGATCAGGACACAGCCGAGTGTGAGGATCCCGACGGTCGAGCCGACCTGCGCGAACAGTCGGACGAGCAGCTCCCTGGTCTCGGTCGGACCGTTGAGCTCGTCGACCGCCTGCAACACCCCGGCGCCGAGCCGGAGGACGAGGGTCATCAGGAGAGCGACGATCGCCACCTCCCTGGCCTCGTCTCGCGAGACGCCCCTCGTCGGTCGGCTCTCCATCCGGGATCGAACCCTCAGCCGGCCTCGAGCTCGCCGGCACCGTTGATTCGCCGGTAGTAGCAGCTCATCCTGGCCTTGCCGTCGGCTCCCTTGGTGTGGCACGCGCCGACGCCGTTGGGACGCACCCGGTACAGCAGCGAGTTCTGCTCGCAGTTGACCCGGACCTCGACGATGGCGAGCGTGTCGCCGCTCGTCGCACCCTTGTGCCACAGCTCCTGGCGTGACGTGCTGTAGAACACCGCCTCGCCCCGATCCAGGGTGGCGGCGAGCGCCTCGGCGGTGGCGTAGGCCACGATCATGACCTCGCCGGTGTCGGCATGTTGGACGGCAACCGGAACCACCTCATGGCCGCCGTGCCCGATCTTCTGCAGCTTGGTGAAGTCGAGGTCGAGCTTCGTGCCCTCTTCGAGTTCGGTGTGATCGCTCATCGCGCGCTCCTGCATCGGGCCGGCAACCGAAGGGCCGGACCATCGACCCTATCGACGGAGCGGGGAACCAGGACCGCACCGCCGATCGTCACAGGGGTACGGTCATCGATCTCGGAGGGACCGACATGCGATCACGAACGCTCATCATCGGCGGCTTCGCCATCATCGCCGCACTCGTGCTGGCGGCCTGCGGGGACGGTCAGAGCGGGCCCGACCCCGACGTCGCCGCCTCGGCCGGCGGGGCAACCGATCCGGGTGCCGCCGCCGGCGAGCCCAGCTCCGCCGTCACGGCTGACGTGCTCGACGGGTCCTCGTGGACGCTTCGCGCCGGCGGGGGGCCGGATGGCCCGATCGAGCTGGTCGACGGCTGGCCGATCACGCTCACCTTCGACGGCGACAGCCTCGGCGGCACGGCGGCCTGCAACGGCTACGGCGGTGGGTTCTCGATCGACGATCGGACGCTGCGCATCGACGACATCGGCTCGAACGCCATGGGCTGTGAGCCGGGGGTGGCGCTGGCCGAGTCCCGCTACTTCGCGGCCCTGTTCGACGTCGACGCCATCGACCTGGCCGGCGTCGGTGCCGACGGCGATCTGACCGGCGCCGAGCTGGCCCTGGCCGGCCCGGCGACCGAGTTGGTCTTCGTCCCGGTTCCGGCGGTCGATGCCGGCGAGGTCTTCGACCGACTGTGGCTCCTCGAGGCCATCACCATCGACGGCGAGGAGACCGCACCGCGCGGCGAACCGGCAACCCTCCTGCTCCGGGCCGACGGCACGGCAACGGGATCGACCGGCTGCCGGGACCTCGACGGTCGCTTCATCGTGACCGGCGGCGAGATCCTGCTGAACGAGTTCGGGGCCGAAGGTGAGTGCCCGGCATCCCTTGCCGAACAGGACGGGCATGTGGTGAGCGTGCTCGGCGACGGGTTCGTTCCGGTCGTCGACGGCGACACGCTGACGGTCACGTCCGCCGGCAATCAGCAGCTTCGGTACGTGGCCACGACCGAGGACGAGGTCGGCGCCCTGGCCTCGGCCGCCGCGTCCGACTCCGGCGGTGCCCCGACCGACGCCGAGGCGCTCGACGGCGTGCCCTGGACCTTCCTCGGTGGTGACACACCCGACGGCCCCATCCCCGACCCGCGCCGCGTCGACCCCGAGGCCCGCATCACGCTCGTGTTCACCGACGTCGGCACGGCCTACGGCGGCGACGCGATCTGCAACGCCTACCGGGGTGAGGCCGACGTGAGCGAGAGCCTCTGGCGGTTCTCCCTCGGCCAGGCGGCCAGCACCCGGGTGGCCTGCGGCCCCGACCTCGATCCGATCGCCGCCGCATACCTGAACGCACTGCCCCGCATGACCGAGGGCGGCTTCCAGGCCGACGGCCGGCAACTGGTCATGAACGGCGACGGAATCGAGCTGCTGTTCGAACGGGAGGACGCCAGCTCGTAGCGAACGCCGCGGCGACGGGTGCCGACTACGCTCGGCCCGATGGCCGCAGCGAGCGACGACCCGACCGACGATCCGGCGGTTGCCGCCGCCCTCGCCGACGACCTCACGATCGACATCACCACCATCGGGCGTCGCTCGGGCGAGCGGCGGCGGATCGAGATCTGGTTCCTCAACGTCGACGGCCGCATCTTCATCACCGGCACGCCGGGGCGGCGGGACTGGATGGCCAATCTCCTCGCTGAGCCTCGCTTCACGTTCCATCTGAAGGAGTCGGTCACCGCCGACCTCGATGCCGAGGCCAGACCGGTCGACGACGAGCCGACCCGTCGTCTGGTCATCGAACACGCCGTCGCCACCTGGTACCGGGCGCAGACCTCGGTGGACGACCTGATCGAGTCGGCCCCGATGGTCGAGGTCACGTTCGTCTAGGGCTCTGGCGCCGGGTCGTCGGCGGCGGCCGGCGGGGAGGACGGACTCGACACCTTCTTCTTGTGCGCTCCTCCTTCTCGTGCGCTCCTCACCCCCTTTCGGCGCCTTGTCCGGGCGTCCCGGTCGCCCGGACTTCGCCGCACTCCCGGCACTCCCGGAGGCGCCGCTCGTGCCGGGCCCGCGGTCGTGATCGGGTCTGGCGGAATCCTTTTGCCTCCGCTTTCGGTTGCGGGACGTAGAACTAGTCGTACAAGCGCACACGACCTTTCCCGGTTCAGAAAGCCAGCACGAGACCCGAGACGATGACCTCCCCGACCGTTCCCTCCGATTCGCCCATCGACGCCGAACGCGCCGCCCGCTTCGACGAGCCGGCGGCCAACCCGGCTCCGCCGGCGGGACCGTCGCCGTCGACCTCGACCAAGCCGACCGGCGCCGGCTCCGAGAGCGTCGTCTCCCGTCACCTCTCCGACCCCCGCACCGCCTCATCGTCTTCACCAGCTGGGCCCCCGGTCGATGACCGGCCCGCCCAGCCATCGCGGCTCGAGCCACGCCCCGTGAGCCCAGCACCTCGGGCTCACACGTTCGAGCCGCCCAGCGCCCCGCCGGCGGGACTCTCGCCCACCCCGCCGGCGGGGCCACGCTCGTCCACGTCGACCCCGCAGATGTCGGCGTCGACGGCGACCCCATCGACCGCATCACCGTCCGCCGACCCCGGCTCGACACCACCCCGGTCGCCGGTGACCATCCCCCCGTCGTCGACCGTCGCCGGCGCTCGACCGGGTGACACGTCCCGCTCGCCGCTGGCCTCCCCGCCGATGACCTCGTCGCCCATGACCTCGTCGCCCATGACCTCGTCGCCGGTGACCGGGCCGCCAACGGGGCGGCCATCGCCGGGCCCGTCGCCCCTCGGCGCGACGACCGGCACCGGTGCCCTGACCCAGGGGCCACCCCCAACCCCGCCGGCTGGCGCTCCCGCATCGGCTGCGCCCCGCCGCCGTCGTGGCGCCACCGCGGCCGCCGTCGTCGGTGCGTTCGTGCTCGGCGGGGCCGTCGGGATCGGTGGGTACGCCATCGGCCAGCAGGCCGGCGATGACGACACCACGCCCGTCCCCGCCGTCGTCACCACCGCGGCCCCGGCAACCGAGGCCCCGGTCGAGCGATCGACCGGCACGACGCCGACCGCACCTCCGGTCGAGGCCGGTGAGGAGCCGGCCGCCGCCGTCGCCCGGGCCGTCGGTCCTTCGGTCGTCCAGGTCGAGACCAACCGGGGTCAGGGTTCCGGGGTCGTCTATGCGGACGGCCTGATCCTCACCAACCACCACGTCATCGAGGACGCCTCCCAGATCCAGATCCGATCGGACGACGGCCGGGTGTTCTCGGTCGAGCTGTTGGGTTCCGACCCCCGCAACGACATCGCCGTCCTGTCCGCCCCCGAGGCCGACCTGCCGGTGGCCGCCGTCGGGTCGAGCGCCGACCTGGAGGTCGGTCAGCTCACCGTTGCCATCGGCAGCCCCTTCCAGCTCCAGCAGACGGTGACCTCCGGCATCGTCTCGTCGCTCAATCGGCCGGTTCCGAACGCAACCGGCAGTGTGACCGCCATGGTCCAGACCGACGCGCCGATCAACCCGGGCAACTCCGGTGGGGCGTTGGCCAACCGGGCCGGTGAGGTCGTCGGCATCAACGCCTCGATCCGGACCGACGGGACCAGCAACACCAACGTCGGGATCGGCTTCGCCATCCCGATCGACACCGCCATCGGTGTCGCCAACCGGATCGTGTCCGGCGACCCGCTCGACCCGGGGGTGCTCGGCGTCAGCGGCGAGGGCCAGGACGACGGGATCGGCGTGCCGATCACCGAGGTCGTCGACGGTTCGGCCGCCGACGTGGCCGGCCTCGAGGTCGGCGACCGGGTCATCACCATCAACGGTGCGCCGGTGACCAACATCGGCGAGGTCGTCGGGTTGGTCCAGTCGAACTTCGCCGGCGACGCCGTCGAGTTGCAGATCCTCCGGGACGGCCAGAATCTGACGGTGCAGGCGACCCTCAACTGACCAGCCGGGCGACGGCCCGCCCTCCGCCGATCGCCACCATCGTTCCTCCGCCGAGCCACTCCGAGCCGGCCGCCACGTGCGGTCGGCTCGTTGGGGTGTTTCACCCAAGCGACTAGGAATCGTTCGAGACGCTCGGCTACCGTCGGGTCCTTCCAGCCGGGCAGCTCGGCAACTCTCGCGCAAGGCGGTGCGATGATGAGCGATACCCAAGAACTCGATCTCGACGTGCTCCTGGCCGCTCGGTCGGGTGAGCTCGAGGCCATCTCCTCCCTCTACACCCACTATCGGGAGCGGTTGATGACGCTGGCCGGCAACGCCGGCGCCGAGCGCCCCGTCCCCCTCGTCCAGAACGCCATCACCCAGGCGCTGCTGGCGATCGAGCCCGATCGCTTCGGCATCGAGGAGTTCGAGCGTGACCTGTTCGCCCGGGTGATGGTCGACCTGCTCGACACCGGCGAACTGGTCGACGAGACCGGCCCCATCGATCTGGCCGAGGTCGACCCCGATCCTCAGCCCTTCCGCTCGCCGCCGGCCGTGCCGGCACCACCGGTCGACCCGGCCGCCGTCATCGAGCCGACGATCCGTCCCGCCGGCGACGAACCGTCGATCACCCCGGCTCCGCCGGCCGTGCTGCCGGTCGACGGCATGCCACCGGCCCCCCCGGTGCCACCGAGCGACCCAACGCAGCCACTCGACGCGACACATCAGCGGTCCGACGAGGCCGGTGAGCCCGCAGCGGCCGCACCCGCGGCCACCGTGGCGGCGCTGGCCGGCGGTTCGCTACTCGACACCGCAGAGCTCACGACTTCCGAGCTCGACGAGGGCGCCACCTCGGTGGTGGTGCTCGACGACGCTCCCGGATCGGCCCAGGGCCCGGTCGACTGGAATCAGCTCCCGACCCCGCCGGTCCTCGACGACCCCCGCAGGGCGATGGTCCGTCGCTTCGGCGCCGGCCTGCTGGCCGGCGGTTGTGCGGCCGCCCTCGGCGTCGCTGGCTGGTTCCTGCTGACCGGCGGTGACGACGCCGACTCCTCGGTGGCCGACGCCGATCCCCTCCCGGCCCAGCTCAGCGACGACGACGGTGAGGCGATCGACGTCGAGGACGGACCCGGTGCGCCGACCGCCTCGGACGCCGAGGGCGATCGCTCGGTCGTGACCGTCACCGCAGACGCCAGCTCGACGTCGGCCTCCGTCGCGACGTCCGTCGTCGACTCCTCGACGGACACCACCACGGATCCCGGCGCCACGAGCCAGACCAGCGTCTCGACGGCAACGGCGTCGACCACCGCCTCATCGACCACCGTCGAGACACCGATCACCACCCAGCCGCCGCCGACCACCACGACGGCCGCACCGACCTCGACCACGGCGGAGCAGACCACCGCGACCGAGCGCCGGACCACAACGACCACCCGACAGACCACCACAACAGCCGAGGGTGACTACAGCGGGCAGACGGTGCGGAACGAGTCGTTCCGCAACGGCGACCTCCGGGGCTACGACTTCCGCAACGCCGTCCTGCGCAACGTGGTCTTCAGCAGCGTCGATATCCGAGGCGTCGACTTCCGAGGGGCTCGCCTGGTCAACGTCCGCTTCACCGGGCTCGACATGTCCGGAGCCGACTTCCGCAACGCCGAGTTCGACGACGTCGACTTCGAGCGGACCAACATCTCGGGCGTCGACTTCACGGGAGCCGATTTCGACGACACCGAGGTCGACTGCTGCTGGTCGTTCGACAACCCCCCGATCAACCCGCCGGACGACGACTGATCCGCTGGTCGTCGATCCCTCCACGTCGACGACGCAGCGAAGGTGCGGCCGCTCGTCCAGCCGTGTCAACATGCGACCATGAGCGACGATCAGGCTGCGGTGCAGGCCGAGGCGAGCGAGTGGTTCGAGCGGAACTGGGATCCGAAGATGCCGCTGGGGGACTGGTGGGAGCTGCTGGCCGGGGCCGGACTGGCGTTCCCCTCGTGGCCCGATGGTTTCGGCGGCCGGGGTCTGCCGCCGGCGCTGGCCAAGGCTGCGATCCGAGCCCGACGCCAGGCCGGGGCGTTCGGACCGCCGAACGGCATCGCCACGTTCCTCACGGCGCCGACGCTGCTCACGTACGGCACCGCCGACCAGCAGCGACGTTACATGCCGGGGATCGTCACCGGCCGTGACATCTGGTGTCAGCTGTTCTCCGAACCGGGCTCGGGCTCCGACATGGCGAGTCTCGCCACCCGGGCCGAGCTCGACGGTGACGAGTGGGTGATCAACGGCCAGAAGGTGTGGAACTCGGGGGCTCAGCACGCCCGATACGGCATCCTGATCGCCAGGACCGACCCCGAGCAGCCCAAGCACCGCGGCATCACCTACTTCCTGATCGACATGACCCAGCCGGGCGTCGAGGTGCGGCCGTTGCGGGAGATGACCGGCGACGCCGCGTTCAACGAGGTCTTCTTCTCCGACGCCCGGGTGTCCGACGCCGACCGGCTGGGGGAGCGGGGCGCCGGCTGGCGGGTGGCGATGACGACGTTGTCCCACGAGCGCGACCCGGAGAACGAGGGCTCCGGCTCGGGCGGTGGCGCCGCGTTCGGATCGGTCGACCTGTCGCTGCCGGTCGACGAGTACGCCCGCCAGGTCGAGGAGCAGATCGACGGGTTCTCGCTGGCGATGTCGGGCGAGGCGGGATCGGTGCTCGAGCGGATCCTCGACGACCGCAACGCGGGCGACGATCCGGTGATGCGGCAGCGGTTGGCGGAGCTGTCCTCGCTGCGACGTAACGCCCGGCTGTCAGGTCAGCGGGCCGCGGCGGCGGTCAAGGCCGGTGGCCAGCCCGGCCCCGAGGTCTCGACGCTGAAGCTGCTCGGCTCGGAGATGGCCCGCCGCACCCGAGACCTCGGTCTGGAGGCGATGGGCCCGGACGGCATGCTCTGGGGTGACGATGCTCCCGAGCGGGGCCTGTTCCACGCCTACGGCATGTTCACCCCGGCGCTGTCGATCGCCGGTGGGACCGACGAGGTGCAGCGCAACATCATTGGCGAGCGGGTGCTCGGCCTGCCGCGCGAGCCGGGTGAGCAGGAGCTGCGGAACACTCCCTGGTCTGACCTCGACCGGGGCTGACCACCGCACGGACAACGGCAACGGCCGAGCTGGGACGAACGACCCTCCCCGCTCAACCGCAACGCGATCCGCGCCGAAACGGAGAGTCGAGACCGGGCGAGCGCCGGTCATCGAGCGGAATCTGGGGTTGAGGACATGGCTGTGTTCCGACGTATCCCACTGCGGGTCAAGCTGCTGCTGGTCATGGTCGTACCGATGGTCGGAGCGGTGGTGTTCGCCGCCGGTGCCGTATCGGGTCGGTTGGCGGAAGCGAGGCAGGCCGAGACCGTCGAACTGTTGGCCGAGCTGAGCGTCCACGCCGGCGACCTGCTGCACGAGACGCAGAAGGAGCGCGGATCGACCGCGCTGTATCTCTCGTCCGACGGGACCCAGTTCGTCGACGAGTTGCCGGCCCAGCAGTCGACGACGGACGGGCCCCGGTTCGCACTGGTGGAGTTCGTCGATGCCAACGGCACCGATCTCCCCGACGACGTGCTCGCCGGACTGCAGCCCGCGCTCGATGCGCTCGACGAGATCGAGAGTCGCCGCGAGCGGGCTCTCGCCCTCGACGGCGAGCTCCCCGAGTTCATCGGTTGGTACACGGCGTTGAACGCCGATCTCCTGTCGTCGATTGCGCTGATGGCGGCCGAGAGTCCAGACGAGCGGGTGGCCATCGATTCCGCCGCCTACGTGTCGTTCCTCAACGCCAAGGAACGGGCCGGTCTCGAACGGGCCCAGCTGTCGGCCGCCTTCGCCAGGGACGAGTTCGCACCGGGTCAGCTCGCCACGGTGGTGTCGCTCGTCTCGGCCCAGACGTCGTTCCTGAGCCTCTTCGAGGCGATGGCGGCGCCCGAGGTGCTGGCCTTCCACGCCGAGCGGCAGTCGGCACCGGCGGTCGAGGAGACGACCAGGCTGGAGCGGCTGGCGATCGACAACGGCGTCGGCGGCTTCGGGGTCGACGCGACGGTGTGGTTCGACACGATCACGCAGCGCATCAACCTCCTGAAGGAGGTCGAGGACTTCCAGGCGGCTCGCATCACGGAGACCAGCGCCGGTCTGGCTGCCGAGGCGACGCGCGCGGCGACCCGGTCGATCGTGCTCGGTGTCGTGGTCCTGCTGGTGGCGTTGGCCGTCGGCGGTGCCACCGCCTGGGCGCTGGCCAACGACGTCGGGTCGATCTCCCGGTCGGCCAGGCGGATCGCCGACGGCGAGCTGAGCCTCGAGCCGCTCGAGGTCGGGGCCCGCGATGAGCTCGGTCGGTTGCGGGAGGCGTTCAACGAGATGGTGGCGTCGCTCAACCTGATGGTCGATGGGCTCCGTCAGTCGTCCGACTCGCTGAACGACTCGTCGAGCGAGCTGATCGGTTTGTTCGAGCAGGTGAACGGGACGGCGACCGAGTCGGCTGAGATCGTCGGCTCAGCGGCCGACGCCAGCGGTCGGTTGGCTGAGACGATGTCGTCGGTGTCGTCGTCGGTCGAGGAGATGAACGCCACGATCAGCGAGATCGCCGGGAGTGCCCAGCGGGCGTCGGCTGGGACGGGCCGGGCCGTCGATCGGGTCGAGCAGACGATGAAGACGATCGGTGACCTCGGCGAGTCGAGCGAGGAGATCGGTGCGGTGATCGACATGATCAACGGCATCGCCGAGCAGACCAACCTGCTTGCCCTCAACGCCACGATCGAGGCGGCACGAGCCGGCGAGGAAGGGAAGGGCTTCGCCGTCGTGGCCAACGAGGTGAAGATGCTGGCGACCAAGACCAGCGAGGCCACCACCGAGATCACCCAGCGGATCCAGGTGATCCAGCAGGAGGTCGGGCGGGCCGTGACCGGCAACGACGAGGTGGCCGAGATCATCTCCGAGATCAACGAGGTGTCCGGCACGATCGCCGCCGCGGTGGAGGAGCAGTCGGTGTCGATGATGGAGATCTCGAAGTCGATCGACAACACCGCGATCGCGACGGCCCAGATCAGCGAGTCGATCGAGCAGGTCGCCGCCGGCGCTCAGCAGTCACGCGAGGCGAGCGAGACGTCACGCCTCACCGTCGACCGGATGGGCTCCCTCGCCGCCAACCTCGACGACCTGGTCAGCAGTTATCGGTAGAACCGCGAGCGGCTAAGCAGTAGCGAGACCGCTTGGCCGAAACTCACCAGCCCGCACTCCGTCGGTGAAGGCCCGAATCTCCTCAGCATTGAATCGTAGCTCGACGCCAGTATTTAGAGAGCGAAAGACCATATCGCCGTCAACAAATTTTATGGCTTTGATCTGTTCGTTCGTTCCCGGCGATATCAGGCCGATCAGCTCATCAAGGAACGAGTCGAAGGCGCTAAGTGTGACCCAAATCGCAGCCTTCTGCTCATCTTTTCCGTCACGAATGCCGACCATGTCCGCTACATCTGCTACTTCGACGCACGCTCCACTGAGACACTTCGACGATCTCCTCCAGGAAACTCGTCTTGGAGATTGGTCGCCTTGCTGGTCGGCAACATCGCTCGGGTGCATGTTTCACTCACTTCATTGTAGGTTCACATCCAATAGACATCCCTTGCAAACCATGGACATGCACAGCCAGAGATATGGTGTGAAATGTCGTGAGACTAGGACTTGCGACTACCCGGCTGCTTTGAAGAGTTCACAGCTCGCAAGAGACACCACTCGGTCTACCAGGCGTTGGCGACTCACGTCGTCGGTAGGGCGAAGTTCGGTCAATTTCCTGCGTCCGAGCAGCATCGGTGTCATGGATTTGTGCCGAATGTGTCACCGTTTCGTTACATACGCGCGGGAGTGACCGTACCGTGATGGACCAACCGATCGAGGCGAATCAAGGAAGAATCGCCAGTGCTCGATCAATGAGATCCAGGGACTCGATGGGCGAAGCAGCAAGATCAATGGCCTCCGACCATGCTATCTCAAGGCTCCTGAAGCCTTGATCTCCCTCGACATCAACGTCGTCGAACAACTCGACGCCCTCTTGCCAGACCGTGGTCGGTAGATGTGGACTTGCAAAGTCCAAGAAGAGCAGAGTCGTGGAGTTGACAATTGCGCATGCATCAACAGTGAAAGGCAATACCCTCACACTCGATCTCGATCGGGCAAAGTTGGCAGCGAAGTTCCGGAGCGAAAGAAGTTGCTCGCGTTGTACCATTGGACCGGCAACGTGCTGATACAGAACAGCCTCGCTGAGCAAAGCCTGGAGATCAGGAGGGTCAACTTCTAAGAGTTTCTGGCGTCTACGTCGAGCTGCCACAACTGTTTCGAGGTCGACTGGTCGGAAACCAGGGTTCGCGGAGATGATCGCTCGCGCATAGGCGTCGACTTGGAGCAGACCCGGTACGAGGTGCCCGCCGTAGGCTCGCAGTTTGGTGGCGGCGGCCTCCATGCCGTACGCGCGTTTGTAGGCCGCATCAAGTGCGGGGTACTCGTCCCACCAGCCGCGTTTGCGGGAGTCTTCGCGGAGTGTGAGCAGCTCGGACTGGTCCTGGTCGCTGAAGTCGAACAGGTCGAACAGCAGGCGGAGCTTGTCCTCGGCGATGAGGGTGCGGTCGTTCTCAACCGCACTCCAGTAGTTCCGCGTGAACCCGAGGGCGTCGGTGACGCTCTTGACGTCGATCCCCAGCTCCTTGCGGCGGGTGGCCAGGCGGCGCGACAACTCCCATCGAGCGACCACGGGTGACGGAGCCAACGACCACCTCCTTTCCCCCGATGGTGGAGCCGCAGCGGGTTTCGTCATGAACGAGGTTGGGGCAGTGTAGCGACGGCCACTTACCGTAACCAGTCG